>CAZKOB010000087.1:0-14961 GCA_964554265.1 uncultured Bacteroides sp.
AATTGCGGAATAGGAGCAATTGGGGAGCTTGCGACGGAGGAGTCTGTGAATACATTTGCTTAAAAGCACAAGCTGAATCTGTGGATACACCAGTAAAATCACAAAATCACAAGCTATAGGAGCCTGCGAACACACCAACAAAGAATCATATATATACACATTGGATTTATGCAGAATGTCACAATGATGAAGGAGGAGGTCTGTTTTCTTTATTTCACACCATACAAAACAACAAAAACAACAAAAAGGTGGAATTATTTAATCTTTTTTCTTTGCAAGCTACAAACATACACTTTTTTTCGTACCTTTGCCAGCCAACGGCAGCAGGAAGACACAAGGTTTTATGATTTTACTTGAATGTAAAAGTCAACTGTTGCGAGTTAAATAACAGGCTGTTACACAGCCTTTCCCAACACAAACAACATATGAGCAAGCACATCCTTCCGCTTTACACTCGTAAAAGCATTTGTTATCTGTCCGCATTGACTGTACTACTTATTGCATATGGGTGTCAGGAATCAGATTTTGACCTCGATACTTTCGACTCAACCCCATACGAAGCAGATATCAAATTCATAAAGTTCTCCGACCCGAAAATACTGAAAGTAGAATCAGACACGTTGTTCCGCGTTTTTGATGACACTCCGGAAGTGGCGGTCACCATCGACGCCGACATGCAGCACATAGCTCCCCTGTTTATCTTGACCCAAGATTCAAAGATATTCATGCAAGATTCCGAGGGCGAATGGACGATTCCTGCTGATGGAGTGGCGCGCGACTTCAGCAAAGGAGGACAGAAGTATATGGTCGTATCTTCCAACGGCAAAAGCCACCATATCTATACGTTGTCTTTCAACTGTCAGGAGGTAGCCACGGAATACCATTTCGAGAGATTTGAACTGAACGATTCGACAAAGGACGAAAACGGTGGCTGGAAAAAGAACATCGCACATTATTATATATGGAAAGAGTATGACATGAACGGTGCATACCAAACTTCATGGGCAAGCGGCAATCCGGGATTCGGCATATCCAAAGTGAACAACCAGCCAAAAGACTACCCGACGACTCCGTGCGAGGGTGTAAACGGCGGCATGGGCATAAAGCTGACGACAATGGACACAGGAGGAATTGCAGCCATGATGAACATGCGTCTTGCAGCCGGCAACATCTTCCTTGGGGAGTTTGACGTAAGCACAGCCCTGAAAGACGCACGTGCCAGCACACGCTTCGGTGTTCCGTTCAACAGAAAACCGCTGCAACTGCGAGGCTGGATGTCATACGTGCCAGGAGAAAAGTACCAGGACCAGAACGGCAAAATCATAGACAGAGCCGACTCTTGCGACGTATACGCACTTATATACCGCAACAAAGACGAGTACGGAAATACGATTACCCTCAACGGCAACACTATCCCCAACAGCCCTTATATCGTGGGCAAAGCCCGTCTTAGCGACACACTCGCAGCCGGTACGAATGGGGAGTGGGTCTATTTCACGGCGGATTTCGATTACGACTCGTATCCTATGGACTTAGTACCAGAATATATCGGAGGATACGGATACAACATCGCAGTCGTCGGTTCTTCGAGCAGACAAGGAGCATTCTTCTGCGGAGCCATCGGTTCCACGCTGAAAATCGACGAGCTGGAAGTAATCTGCGAAAAGTAAGACAACAATCTTGCACCACCACTAAATGAAATAATGAATATGAACATCCGCAAATACACCTTTGTCATCGCCACAGCGCTGTTTAGTCTATGCATACATGCACAGACGACCGGCCACACGGTTACTCCGAAAGAAAATACCGGAGTCATCCGCCACCTTGCGGACCAAGGTTACAAGATAACCATGCGTGCCGGACTGAATATCGGTGGCACAACTCCACTGCCTGTACCGGCAGAAGTAAAGAGCATCAACAGTTTCGACCCCGGACTCAATTTTGGGATTGGTGTCGACATGGAAAAAATGTTCACAAAAGATTGGGGCATTCAAGTCGGCATACGTTTCGAGAGCAAAGGCATGGAGACAGATGTGACGGTAGAGAACTACCACACAAGGCTTATGCGCGACGGCGACCAGACAGAAGGCAACTATACAGGAAAAGAGAGCACAACGGTAAATTACACATTATTTACCATTCCTATACTTGCGCACTATCGTTTCAATGGGCGCTGGGCTTTAAATCTCGGTCCTTACTTTTCGTATGCCCTGAAGCGCGAGTTCACAGGAATTGCGGCCGATGGATATATGCGCACCCTGAAAGCGGATCCGCTGACAGGATTGCCGGCCCCTATCGGCAGCAAGATTGAGATACCGGCCGACAATCCGGCCACATACGACTTTTCCTCTGACATGCGCCGTTTCCAATGGGGCATAGAAGCCGGAATGGACTGGCAGTGTTTCAGGCATTTCATGGTATTCGCCCATCTCGACTGGGGCATGAACGACACATTCAAAAGTTCATTTGAAGAGACCATCACTTTCACCATGTACCCTATTTACGGCGCCATCGGATTCGGATATACATTCTGAACGCGCAAGCATTTAAATATTACGACCAAAGAAGTTTTCCAATGGCTTCTTTGCATTTTTAATCAATAACTAAAAAAGACTATTATGGTAAAAACTTTACGTAACGTAATGGCTCTGACAGCATTGGCTTTCGCTACAACGACAATCCATGCGCAGGACAAACCACAGATTCCAAACTCTGATTTTGAGCAATGGACCGGTGTGAACGACAAAAACCACGAGCCAGACAACTGGAACTCGTTTGAAACAGCAGGAGGAACACTTGCAGAAAACTCATTTTTTTCGTCTTTCGTAATACAGCAACAGATAGAAAGATCGGAAGAAACTCGTCCCGGCTCCACAGGCAAATACAGTGCGGTAATATGGGCACGCAATGCCATCATTGCCACAGCTCAGGCCAACCTCACTCTCGGCAGAATCATAGCAGGAAGTGCCGAAGCTGCAAATAAAGACAACCATAACCAAACAATCACTTCGGACGATAATTTCAGCCAGAAGCTCGGCGCTCTCCCTAAAGCCATCGTGGCATGGGTTAAGTTTGTGCCAAAGGCAATTGTTGAAGATGCTCCGTATGCCCGCATCTCCGCCACAGTACATGATTCATACGACTATATCGAATACGGTACAGCAGAAGCTGCAGCAGAAGATACGGAAAACGCATCCCATATAGTAGCTCATGCCGAACAGAATTTCCTTCCTGCAACAGATGAGAAAGGCAAATACCAATGGCAGCGTCTGGAAATACCTTTCTCTACAGAAGGCTACACCGCTACAGACCCAGCGTACATCATCGTAAACTTGACTACGAACTCTATGCCGGGCAAAGGTAGTGACGGTGATTCACTCTACATAGACGACATTGAACTTATCTACGACGATGAGCCCGCTCCGGAACCAAGCTATGCAGACATGCTCTCCGACAGCTATACCGGTACGCTGACCGTAACCATAGACGGAAACGGCACACCGGCAAGCAAGGAAGTAATCAACATCACCAAGAAGGCAGACGGAACAATAGACTTGGGACTTGACAACTTCAAGCTGTTCAACGGTGTCAACGCACAAGGTGATGTCAACTATATGTTTATCGGAAACATCCTCGTCACAGACATCAAGCCTGCAAGCGAAGACGGCAAGTTGATAAGTCTCAACAAGGAACAGGTCATCAATATCACAGAAGGTACGGATCCGGAAGGCGCACAGTGGCTCGGCCCTATGCTTTCTATGGCAGGAGGAATCCCTGTAAGCATCAACGGAACAGCTGAAGACGAAGACCTTGAGCTTGACATCGACATCACTATGGCTACCGGTGGCGCAGAGCAGCAGATACACGTTCATTTCACAACCAAAGAAGCCGAACCGAACTATGCAGACATGCTCTCCGACAGCTATACCGGTACGCTGACCGTAACCATAAATGGAGAAGCCACCCCTTCAACTCAGGAGTGCATCAACATCGACAAAAAGGAAGACGGAACTATCGACCTCAGCCTCAATAACTTCAAACTTATCAGCGATATTTCTGACGGAGGAGAAATCAGTTATCTGTATGTCGGCAACATCCTCGTCACAGACATCAAGCCAACAAGTGAAGACGGTGAACAAATCAACATACAGAAAGAGCAGACTATCCAAATTTCAAGCGGAACCGATCCTGCCGATGCCATGTGGATGGGTCCTACGATTTCCGAAAACGGCGGCATACCGGTGAACATCAATGGTACAGCCGTAGGCACAGACCTTGAACTCGGTATAGACATTACCATGAGTTTAGCTCCTGGCATGGACATGCTGATACATGTAGACTTCACAACAAAATCTGTTATAGACGCCATTGCAACAGTCAATCCGTCTAACAGCAACAAATATGCAGTCTACACCCTCAACGGTGTACGCATAGCCACAGGCTCAGGCAAAGCTAACCTCAGCAACCTTCCTAAGGGCATCTACATCGTAGAAAGCAACGGCATCCGTACAAAGACGCTGAACAAATAGCCCATTCGCGCCATTTCAACAAGCAGGGCGCAAACACAAAGCCGTTTGCCGGTTCTCTCTCCGACAAATCGCCTTTCCAGACAAAAAGGGTGCGTATCTTGTGTCGATACGCACCCTTTGTCATAATGTACAGAAAAACCCCACACCACCTTGTCATAAAGAAAGATCTTCGCCTCCTTCCATGCCATATTATTAAGTTTAAGGGTAATTCACTAAAAAATCAGTATTTTTATTGCTATAACCAAAAGATAAGCTAATTTTGCGTTATAATTCATAAGTATGGACACAGAAGAACAGGATTTTCTTATTGACATTGACAAAATTATCAGAGACAAAGCCGGCAAAAAAGCCAAATACGTCCCGGGGTTTGTCATATCATGGCTAAAACACATTCTGCACCAAAACGAGGTCAACAGCTTTCTTATGGACAGAGCCAAAGGGAAAGTCGGAATCGACTTCCTTGACGAATGCGTATCCTACCTTGAAATGAACCTCACCGTACGAGGTCTCGACACTCTTCCCGGCAACGAAGACGGCAGATACTTCACCTTCGTAAGCAACCATCCGCTCGGAGGAGAAGACGGTGTCGCTCTCGGCTCCATTCTCTGCCACAAATACGACAGCCGTATCAAGTATTTAGTGAATGACATACTGATGAATCTTCATGGGCTTGCTCCGCTTTGCATACCCATCAACAAGACAGGCAGCCAAAGCCGCAACTTCCCGAAAATGGTAGATGCAGCATTCAAGTCGGACAATAATGTTCTGATGTTTCCCGCCGGACTATGTTCAAGGCGCGGAGACGACGGACAGATACGAGATCTCCAGTGGAAGAAGACTTTCATAACCAAAAGCATAGAATACCAGCGTGACGTGATTCCCATACATTTTTCAGGCCAGAACTCCGACAGATTCTACAACATTGCGCGTTGGTGCAAAAAGCTCCACCTCAAATTCAACTTCGCCATGCTGTTCCTCGTTGATGAAATGTACAAGAACGTAGGAAAATCGTTTACTGTCACATTCGGTGCCCCAATCCCCTGGCAAACATTCACCAACAAGTCGAAAAGTCCATCCGAATGGGCAGAATGGGTAAAAGAGAAAGTATACAGCCTATAGAACAAAAAAACAAACGATATATAAATCAAAAGAAATGGAAGAAGAAATTATTGCTCCGATAAGCAAGGAAGTGCTCAAAGCCGAACTTACAAATGACAAACGGCTGCGCTTTACCAACAAGAGCAACAACGAAATCTACATCGTCACCTATCACGACTCTCCCAATGTAGTGCGCGAAATCGGACGTTTGCGCGAGATTGCCTTCCGTGCCGCAGGCGGCGGAACAGGCAAAGCTCTTGACCTCGACGAATTTGACACTATGGACGATCCATATAAACAACTCATCGTATGGAATCCGGAAGCAGAGGAAATAATCGGCGGATACCGCTATCTCCTTGGCACGGACGCGAAACTCGACCACAACGGTCAGCCGATACTGGCCACATCGCACATGTTCCATTTTTCGGAGAAGTTCATGACCGACTATATGCCTTATACCATAGAACTCGGACGCTCATTCGTCACATTGGAATACCAGTCCACACGCGCCGGTTCCAAGGCACTCTTCGCGCTCGACAATCTGTGGGACGGTCTTGGCGCACTTACCGTAATCATGCCCAACGTGAAATACCTGTTCGGCAAAATGACCATGTACCCATCATACAACCGCAGAGGCCGTGACATGATACTCTATTTCCTGAACAAGCATTTTGAAGACCGCGAGAGGCTCATCATCCCGATGAAACCTCTGGAGCTTGAAAACGACCCGAAAGAACTTGCAAGCATATTCAGCAAAGACGATTTCAGGGAGGACTACCGCATTCTGAATCATGAAGTACGCAGTCTCGGTCTCAACATTCCTCCTCTCGTCAACGCATACATGAGTCTGTCGCCAACAATGAAGATGTTCGGAACAGCTATCAACTATGGATTCGGCGATGTGGAAGAAACCGGCATACTCATTACAGTAGACGAGATTCTTGCTGAGAAATACATACGTCATATCAAAACATTTGTCAAGGAACATCCTGAGCTTGTACAAATCACAAGCGGTGCGAACAAAGTATTCAGTGAAAAGAAGAGTGACAATTAGCGGTCTGCCGTTCTTTCCGATATTTTCACCAATCGGTTATTTATATACATCCGTTTGATATTTGCCGTCTTTTTGCCTTTTTGCACCATGGCGACAGCACCAGCCTGCATTTGCAACATTCAAATGCCAGCAAATGTCAAACGGATGTACAAGCAGAAAAGAAGGGAGACGCAAGTTCGGTGTAAGAAAGTCCAGTAAAAGCCGGTAATCTTGCAAGTTTTTGCATCCAGATTTCATCATCATGTCCCCCCAAAAAAATTCTCATCAAAGATTTTCGCTATTCTTTGATGTATTTTCAAGAGCATTGTCCCCACAAACCGGCTTGGTCATCCCCACCGTCGCACTATCAGATTGTCATAAATTACGGGATTTTTCTGACAATCTGAAATGTTAAAATCAAGGCTTCGTAGAATCGCATAAAATCGGCCGAACCTTGCCGAAGTTTCATTTGCGTGATTCTAAGGCCGTTTTCAGGCCTTGAATCCCAAATGTAAAAATAATACAATTTGCGTTCCCAAAAGATATATTTATCCACATTCGCGCGTATATCGCCTGAAAAAAGAGTACGCTGGAAATAAATTTCGTTCACCTTGAAAATGGTTTTAAAGTGCCTTGTAAAAAATTTTTCAAGGTGAACGAAATTTATTTTCAAGGTGAACGAGTTTGAAGAAATCCGTTTTTCGGGCTGAAATTCGGTGTTACACAATTTAATTTCTTAAAAAAATCAAATCGGATTTTTCAATGCCACGAAAAACAAAGATGGGTTTTGGCGACGGAAAACAGGAATCTTGGGCAAGCAATTTTGTAACTTGCTGATTGTCAGCGTGTCCTATTTTTGTTTTTACTTGTACTTCTTGTACCTAAAACTGCATCGTTTTACTAAAATAGTATTTCGTTGATTATCAAATTTTTATCTGTAAAATTTCAAAAAAAATCAACAGTTATTTAATTGTGAATAGATTTTAATTGTGTTAAAAACATTTCATCCGCTATGGGTGGGCTTAGTGTCAAAAAGAAAGAAGAGATGTTTCTGAGAAAGACTGCTACTTTTGCAAGTGTATTCACAGACTCCTCCCCTAAGTTAGGGGCAATTGCGGAATAGGAGCAATTGGGGAGCTTGCGACGGAGGGCGTGGCGCGAAGCGACGGAGGAGTCTGTGAAGACACAAGCAAAATACAATGAAAACACCAGTTTACATCCATAAGAATCACAAGAGTCGTCTGCGAATACATCAGCAAAAAGACATATTTCCTCATGCTCACAGCATAGGGATACTCTCGCCATTTATCTTACGTATCAAATCAAGCGCAAAAACATCCGTCATGCCCGACACAAAGTCGAGCACAGCCATGACACGAGTATACACATCCCCTGAAAAGACTTCATATTGTGACGACACCCGATGAAGCAACAGTCGAGAATAAGCCTTCTCCGGATTCATCGCGGCAGCGGCAAAAAGGTCTATCAAAGTACTGATAATCTTGTATCCGGCAAGTTCGATGTCCACCACATCCTTGCTCTGATAGATTCTGTCAACCGACAAATCCACACACTTCCGATATGCATCACGCGCCAGAGGCGATATGTTCCTTATGAGCGAGCCTTCCAGCTCCCCCTGCAATATGCGCTCTTCATTCTTCACGAATGCTTCCACACATTCCCGCTCCAGTCTGCCAATCACACACGAACGCAAATATACAATCTGTTCGTTCACATCCTCCACCCCGGCACACACATCACGTATGCAGCGCTTGCGTTCCTCGTCAAAGAAAGCAAGCAGCACCTCCTTAGTCTGCTCAGTGGAAATCAACTTCAGCTTATGAGCATCTTCAATGTCCATAATCTCATAACAAATATCGTCCGCCGCCTCCACAAGATAGACCAAAGGGTGGCGTGCATAACGCATCTCGCCAAGTTTTATGATACCCAGTTCATCCGCAATCTTCCGGTATGTCTCCTCCTCACTCCTGAAGAAGCCGAATTTCTGCTTGCCGCCTGCATCGGACGAACTGTACGGATACTTCACAATAGAGGCAAGAGTGGAATAAGTCATGACAAAGCCTCCGCGACGACGCCCCACAAACTGATGGGTCAGCAGACGGAAGGCATTTGCATTTCCTTCGTAATGCGTCAAGTCCTGCCATTGCTCTTCGGTAAGCATAGCCTTGAACCTCTGTCCGTTGCCTTCCGAGAAATAGGTGGCAATGGCCTTCTCGCCCGAATGCCCGAAAGGCGGATTTCCCATGTCATGGGCAAGACAGGCGGCACTCACAATGTCACCGATTTCACTTATATGGGTGTACGAAAGCTCCGGATGCTTCGCCAGAAGGCACCGTGACACATCATTGCCCAATGAGCGCCCCACACTCGCCACCTCCAGGCTATGTGTCAGCCTGTTATGTACGAATACACTTCCGGGAAGCGGAAACACTTGTGTCTTGTTCTGCAAGCGCCGGAAAGGAGCGGAAAATATCAGCCTGTCATAATCCCTCTTAAACTCGGTGCGGTCGTCCTTACGCTTATAATGCGACTCTTCCTGCCCGAAACGCTTGTTTGAAATCAATCTTTCCCAATCCATCATCATTGCTTGTATATATTTAGTAGCAGCCAAAGTTACACATTTTCTCCATAGCAGAAAAGAACATATCCCGTTTTATCGTTGAAAGCCAGACGGAGAGAAAAGAGAACCACCGGACCGCACAAAAAAGGCTCTGCATCAAACTTTCTGAATCCCCCCTCCTGAGGTGAAAAACATTCGGCACACAGCATCCGCAACTCACCGCCACAAAAAAGTGACAATATCCGGTTCACTGACAAACAAAAGCATCCGTATATGACAATAAATTACTATCTTTGCAAGTGTAATATTTATGCATACAAAAGCAGAAAGATGAAAGTAAAGATTATAAACAAGTCACACCACAGCTTGCCGGCATATTCCACGGAACTGTCTGCCGGAATGGATTTGAGAGCCAATCTCGAAGAGCCCATCACACTTGCACCGATGCAACGCGCCCTTGTACCTACGGGGCTGTATCTTGCTCTGCCTCCGGGCCACGAAGCACAAGTACGTCCACGGAGCGGACTCGCCATAAAGAAAGGGATAACGGTGCTCAACAGCCCGGGCACAATAGATGCCGACTACCGCGGGGAAGTGTGCGTCATACTCATAAACCTGTCAGCCGAACCATTCGTCATCTACGACGGAGAACGTATCGCCCAAATGGTTGTGGCAACACACACAACCGTGGAATGGTCTGTAGCAGAAACACTTGACGACACGGAGCGTGGAGACGGCGGATTCGGGCATTCCGGAACCAAGTAAGAGACAAGGGAAGACCGACATAGCACAGGAGGTATCAGCCGGGAGGCATAAAAGCCTAAAAAATCAGTTCCGGAACTTGTCCTACGGATATAGGCCTCCCATCCATGATGTTCAAGCACAATATTCCAGTACATACATCACCATATAAAAAACATCACACCATTCGTAATGTCCCACATAACCAAAAACTATATTACAGCACTTTTGATAGCAGCGGTCAACATCTGTTCAGGCCATGCACGCGAAATCAAAGCGAATCCATTCATTACAGGGAAAACGGACACGCTCAGTATCAGCGACGAGATGCAGCGTAAGTTCGACTATATATTCTATGAGGCACAGAGACAGAAGCTGCTCGGCAATTACGATGCCGCCTTCGACCTACTGGCCTACTGCCGGCAAATCGATCCGAACTCCGCCGCTGTCAGCCACGAATTAGCAAGCTATTGGCTCTTTCTCAAAGACGAAGCCAAGGCGAGGCAGCTGTTAGAGCAGGCCACAGAACAGGAACCGGACAACTACTGGTATAAAAACACGCTCATCCGGTTCTATATGAGCAAGAACCTCATGGACGAGGCTCTTCCCGTACTTGAAGGCATGATCGAACAATTTCCTGAGAAGAGCGAGCTGCTCATGATGCTCGTCGGCATATACACCGACAAACAAGACTATGCCAACGTGATAAAGACGCTCAACAAGCTTGAAATGAAAGAAGGCAAAAGCGAACAGCTGAGTCTGGAGAAATTCAGAATATACGCACAAATGAAGGACGAGAAACACGCGTTCAAGGAAATGAGCGACCTTGCGGCAGAATATCCGAACGACCTGCGATACAGGGTGCTCATCGGCGACTTATATCTGGACAACAACAAGAACAACGAAGCCTACAAAATCTACAAGGAAGTAGAGGCTATAGACTCCACCAACATCAACATGATGCTTTCGCTCGCTTCGTACTATGAGAAGATTGGCGAGAACGAACAACACCAGACACAACTCGAACGTCTTGTATCCAATCCGCAGCTCGACAGACAGACACGCTTGTCGCTGATGAACAATCTCGTATACCAAAATATTCAGAACAACGACGATTCCACGAAAATCCTCCGCCTGTTCGACAAGGCACTGAAATATCCGCAGACTGACGTAGCCATGACCGAACTATGCGTCCGCTACATGGTCACAAGAAAAATGCCTACAGCACGGATTAAGCCCATGCTGTACAACATGCTTGAGATCGATCCGGAAAACGACCTCGCACGCAACCAGCTGCTTTCGTATGCTATTCAGGAAGAAGACACGGCCGGTATCATCAGCATCTGCAGACCTGCCACGGAATACGGAGCCAAGGACCCTGTATACTATTATTATCTCGGTATAGCCTACTTCCAGCAAGACAGTACACTGCTTGCTATCGAGGCTATGCGTGGCGGACTGGCACACATCGAACAGAACAGCAGTGTCACCCTGATTACCAACATGTACTCCATCTTAGGTGATCTGTATCATGAAACAGGAGAAGACGACAAGGCCTTCGCAGCCTATGACTCTTGTCTGATATACAGACCGGACGACGCGCTTGTGCTCAACAACTATGCTTACTATCTGTCGCTACAGAAGCGTGACCTCAAAAAGGCGGAAGAGATGAGCGCCCGATCGCTGGAGAAAGAAGAGTTCAACCCAACCTATATCGATACGTATGCATGGATTCTGTTCCAGCAGAAAAGATACGAGGAGGCAAAGAAATACATCGACAGCGCTCTTACCCTGCTCGGTGACAGCATCACGGAGGATGACGCGAACATTGTGGAGCATGCCGGCGACATCTATTTCAAGGCAGGCAAGACAGAAGAGGCCGTGGAGCTGTGGGAGAAGGCACGCAAACTTTCCGGCAAAAAGACATCCGAAGCTCTTGAACAGAAAATAAAGAAGAGGAAGCTTTAGCAAAACTCTCCTTATCATATATGAAACAGCATGTATAACATCTTAATCATCATCTAACAGCGTGAAACGGTCATCACTCAAGTCATATCTTTTATTGTCGGGCACACTCGTCCTCACAATGTTCATTGCCTCATGCGGTTCTTCTAAAAAAGCAGCAGCACCAGACTTGAAAGGCTCCAACAAGGAGACTTTCTCGCCCGAAGCATACTTCTCTCTTGTAAAAAGCAACGACACCAAAGAGACGAACATAACAGCCAAGATAAATGTTACGATTTCATCGGAAAAGAAGAGTATGAGCACAAACGGCACCCTGAAGATGAAAAAAGGAGATGTCATACAAGTGTCGCTCGTCGACCCGATTCTCGGCATGATGGAAGTGGGAAGAATGGAATTCACACGCAACAAAGTACTCATCATCGACCGCCTCAACAAGCAATATATAGACGTACCGTATGCAGAAGTCGATTTTCTCCAAAAAGCCAATGTCGACTTCAACACCTTGCAATCGCTGTTCTGGAACGAAGTGTTTGAACCGGGAAAGGAGAAGTCCGACGCATCGGCATTCACATTCAAAGACAAAGAAGACGGCTACATGGAAATCGGCTATAGAGACAGACTGCTGGCATACTGCTTCGACACAGAGAAGCAAACAGGAAAACTGAGCAAAACTACTGTGACCGACACGGCTGACAGCGGCTACCGACTGACTTTCGACTACGGCGACTTCACAGATTTTGAAGGCGGCAAATTTCCGAAAGAGGTGACTCTATCGTTCTCCTCCGGAACAAAGTCGGCCTCACTGGCATTCAAATTATCTTCCATAAGAAACTCTTCGGACTGGATTGCGCGCACAACCATACCTTCAAAATACAAGAAGGCTTCACCGGACAAGATACTCAAAATACTCGTCAAATGAAACGTATACTCATCATCATACTCTGTCTGTCTGCTGTCATTGCAGCGTATCCACAGACAAAGAAAAAGAGTACGACAAAAAAACGGACAACTACTACGGTCGTAGACAAGAAGACGAAACTGAAAAACGAGGCTGCCGCCACCCAAAGCAAACGCAAAAAGTCACAGCAACAGGCAGCTGACCTCAACCGTTCCATTAAGGCCAACCTTGACAGTGTGCTGATTCTGGACCACAGAATCGGCAAGCAACAAGCTTCAATAGACAGCCTCAACAAGGAAATCGAACGTCTTGGCAAACTCGTATCCACATTGGAGAAAGAACTTGCTGCATTGGAAAAGGAACTGAAAATAAAGAAAAAGAGATATGCCAATGCAGTCGTAAACTTACACCGACATCGCAACATACAGAACAAAATCACATTTGTCTTGTCGGCCGACAACTTCGCACAGATCATACGCCGTATGAGATATCTGCAAGAATATGCCACTTACCAAAAGGCAAAAGGGACATTGATAAAGGAGCAACAGTATGAAGTGAAGTGCAAGCAGAACGAACTACTCAACGCAAAGGCACAGAAGGAGAAAACCAGACAAACAGTGGAGGCCAACAAGCGTTTACTTCAAGAAATGAAAGGCAGTTGCGAGACAAAAATCGACTACCTCAACCGCAATCTGGCCACTGTACAGCGACAAATATCAGAATATCAGAAGCGCGAAGCATCACTCAATGCCGAAATAGACCGCATAATAAAGCAGGAAATAGAGGCGGAACGCAAACGGAGGGCAGAAGAAGCGCGCAAGAAAGCCGAAGCGGAAAAGAAAGAAAGAGAGCGCAAGCTGGCAGAAGCGAAGCAGGCCAGAGAACGTGCGCTGGCGGCAAAGAAAGCAGCGAAGAATGAAGCCGAAAGAAAAGCAGCAAAGCAAGACCTCGAACGCGCCGAAAGAGACGTACGAACAGCAGAGAAAAACAGCAAAGAAGATGAGAAGATTGCAGCATGGAAGTCGGACAACAACAGTGACATCCGTCTTTCATCTAATTTCGCCGGCAACAAAGGCAAACTTCCTATGCCTGTAACCGGCTCCTATTCGGTTGTCGGACACTACGGCAAATATACCGTTTCAGGACTCCGAAACGTGCAACTTGAGAACAAAGGCATAGACATACGTGGACAACACGGCGCTTCGGCACGTGCCGTATTCGATGGCGAAGTCTCATCTGTATTCCTATACGGAACAAGCTACATTGTCATGTTACGTCACGGAAACTACATATCCGTATATTCCGGACTGTCTTCCGTAGATGTGAAGAAAGGTCAGAAAGTATCGACCAAACAGACAATAGGACGTATCGGAACTGACAACAGCGGAAATACCGTGCTGCACTTCCAACTGCGAAAAGAAAGCACACGGCTCAATCCCGAAATATGGGTGAGATAGGCAGATTGCCGAAAAACACATAGTAAATTTGCAAAATATGCAAGTTTTATGCCGTTTATGCAAAACACTCATATAGAATATGCAATAAGCAGCCTAAAACCCGCATATTTATGCATAACATTTACTACATTTGCAATGTCTTTCAGAACAACATACAAAACATGGGAATTAAAGACTCACGATTAGACGCAATAAAAGCAATCATATCGAGCCAGAAGATGAGCAATCAAGACGAGCTGCTTTCCGCTCTATCAGAAAAAGGGTATAAACTGACACAAGCCACCCTCTCCTGACTTTGTCAAAAAAAATACGTAAAAAAAAAACAAGCACTTAAATGTCAACAGGTTACAATTCTACTATTTGCGGTTTCAGATGACACGTGAAAATAGCTTCAAAAGTTAAATCTGTTGTTTCTTTTGCTGATGGATTCGCAGAGTCATCTTATAAATCTTATGGTTGTAAGCTGATGTCTTCACAGACTCCTCCGTCGCTGCGCGCCACGCCCTCCGTCGCAAGCTCCCCAATTGCTCCTATTCCGCAATTGCCCCTAACTTAGGGGAGGAGCCTGGTTACCTTGCTCGCAGAATTTACATCAGCAATCAAACTAAGCTCCTCCCCTAAGTTAGGGGCAATTGCGGAATAGGAGCAATTGGGGA
>CAZKOB010000088.1:0-14945 GCA_964554265.1 uncultured Bacteroides sp.
AGCAATTGGGGAGCTTGCGACGGAGGGCGTGGCGCGAAGCGACGGAGGAGTCTGTAAATACACCAGCCTACAACCATAAAATCACAAGAGGAGTCTATGAATACAACTGCAAAAACACAAGACTCGCGTAACACAAACAACAACCAAGACTCAAATATCATGTATAAAAATCAAAACAACTTCTAATATTTCTGCCTGCCACTTCCTTTTCTCTTCCATTTAGGCTACCTTTGCCACCGAATGCCGGAAACGGCATGACACCACTTTTCCCATAAAGAAATAGATATGTTGACAGAAAAAGAATGCGAATTTCTTAATTCCAGAATGAGAGGTACGATGATTGAAGCAATGGACATAAAATTTGTGCCTACAGACGATGATGCAGCCGTAGCGGAAATGCCCATCAGTGAAGCGACAAAGCAATATTTCGGAATCCTTCACGGCGGTGCGTCACTTGCCCTGGCGGAAACTGTTGCCGGAGCAGGTTCGCTCCACCTTACGGGATACGACGAGAATGCCAAAGTGTGTGGAGTACAAGTGTCAGGCAATCATGTATCCATGTCCGCGACCGAAGGAAAAGTTTTCGGACGCGCCACACTCATTCATGCCGGCAAATCCACACACACATGGAATGTTGACATCATAGGCGAAGACGGCAGACTGATTTCTACGGAAAGGGTAATGAACCGCATATTGCGCAATGGTTGAAAGAATAAACGACATTATAAAAGGAGCAAGCGCCTTTGCCATGTATCGCCTCCCCTTCGCAGACGAATGCCACATTATAGCTATGGAATCAGGACATCCGCACATTTTCAATGACGTATCAGAACTTGAAGGCAGAAGCGGATTCGTCATGATTCCTTTCCATATCGGCGGCGGGCATCCTATTGTATTGCTGCCTTACGGTACGGAGCACTGCATACAACTCAAGGACATGCAAGGAACGGACAAGGAGCCGGACACAATGCATGCAGGCGATCTGTCAACCGGAAGTCCATCCGGCCACAGCCCGGTCGCGGCGGATTGTGGCAAAGAGTCCTATCTGTCGGCTTTCGGAAAGTTCCACGACAGGCTGTGCTCCGGACAATTCGAGAAACTTGTGCTTTCACGAAAAGAGGAACGCTACATCGGCAGCACGGACATGACAAAGGTATTCCTTCGCGCCTGTGCCACCTATCCTCGCATGATGGTTTACTTGTGTTCTATTCCCGGGTGCGGCATCTGGACAGGATGTACCCCGGAGATATTTCTTGCCGGAAGCAAGTCGCATTACCGTACTGTAGCATTGGCAGGCACTATGGCAGCGGCAAAGGACGGGGCCCCTCATGACACAATCTGCTGGAGCGAAAAGAACCGCAAGGAGCAAAAAATCGTAGCGGATTACATTCGCGAAAGATTACGTCCTTTCGCCCATGTAATAGAAGAAGAAGGGCCTTATACATCTCGCGCCGGACAACTGCTGCATCTGAAAACGGAATTTCACTTCACCCCGGCATGGTCAAGGAAAAGCGGCAGTACTTCCCCATGCGCCACATCATCCGTCTTTTCTGAAAGGACATGCCACGACACCGTCCGCATGAGCGACCTTATCCGCTGTCTGCACCCCACCCCTGCCGTCTGCGGACTCCCTCAAACGGAGGCTATGCGGTTCATCTGCGAGAACGAAGGCTACGACCGTTCATACTATGCCGGAATTGTCGGCATGTTGTGTCCTGACGGTGACACCAATCTATATGTAAATCTGCGCTGCGCATCTGTTTCCCCTAACGGAACAGCCACGTTCTATGCCGGAGGCGGACTGCTACCATCCTCTACTGCATGTCACGAGTGGGAAGAAACCGAAGCAAAGCTTAAAACCATATCAAATGTTTTCAGATAAACAAAATGTCCTGCAGCTTACTTCATTGATGCTCAAAGCCGGCCTGACAGATGTCGTCGTATGTCCGGGAAGCCGCAATGCCCCTATCGTACACAACTTCAAGGAAGCCGGATTCAATTGCTATGAGATAACAGATGAGAGAAGCGCAGGCTTCTTCGCCCTTGGACTGATAGAGGCCAAGTCGCATCCGGTTGCCGTATGCTGTACATCCGGTTCGGCGGTGCTCAACCTTAGTCCGGCAGTGGCCGAAGCATATTATCATCCGCTACCGTTGCTTGTCATTACAGCCGACCGGCCACAGGCGTGGATAGGGCAAATGGACGGCCAGACCATGCCGCAGAACTTTGCTTTCGGGCCGCTCGTCCGCCAATCCGTCTGTCTTCCCGACTTTCCGGAAGAAAAGACGGATGACAAATGGTATTGCAACCGACTTATCAACGAGGCATTTATCACGCTGAAAAAATATGGTGGTCCGGTTCATATCAATGTCCCTATATCCGACCCTCTGTTCATGTTCTCCACCCCTTCGCTTCCTGAAGAAAGATTGATAGAATATACCCGGACAGAACGTGAGCTTTCAATACTGTCTTCTTTGCAATTGTCCAATGAATGCAAGGATGTAAAACGGCTGATGATTGTCGTCGGACAGATGCCCCATGCTGAAGCAAAGCATATATCGGCCGAGCTGAAACAACTGGCCGCAAAAGGCGCTGTGATAATGGCTGAAAAACTTTCAAACCTGGCTCCGGCAAAAATCACGTCATACAACTTCGACAATGTCATCGGTACATGTACCGACAGCAAGGCTCTCATTCCGGATATGGTTATCAGCATCGGAGGACATGTCGTGTCCAAGAACTTAAAGAAATTCTTGCGTACAGTACATCCCAAGATACACTGGCACATATCTCCTTATGGCGAAATTGCGGATACATACTGCTGTGCCACTCGTCTTGTGGAAATACATCCGGCAATGTTCCTCCACCGTTTCGTGTCCATACGCTTGTCTTTAGACAAACAATACAGGGAACTTTGGAAACAGTTGTCCGATCAAATAGAAAAAGAAACTATAAAAGTCATTGAAGGCAGTTTTACCGACGCGTCTGTCATACAAGATATAACCAAAGACCTGAATCCGGTGTGGCATATACAAGTGGCAAACAGCAGTGCTGTGAGAAACCTGCAACTTTTCCCCGGCAACGGCAATGTCGTGATGTGTAATCGGGGCATCAACGGCATAGAAGGTTGTTTGTCTACAGCTGTCGGGTATATGTCGGCAGGAAAACCGACTCTGCTCATTATCGGAGATTTAAGCTTCTTTTATGATCGCAACGGATTGTGGAACAATTTTACGGACCGACAGAAGAAAGAAACCGAAAAGGCCATCTCCGGAGCACCTCTCCGCATACTTCTGATAAACAACGGATGCGGCCAGATATTCCATTCCCTTCCCGGACTTTCCGCATCTCCACACCTGTCGAGATATATAGCGGCAGAACATTGTACAACAGCCAAGCACATCGCAGCAGAAGGCAATTTCGCATATATATCTGCTTCCAACATCCAGGAGTTCAGAAACAACAAGACCAAATTCCTCTGTTCAAACAAAAAAGTTGCCATCTTTGAGATATTCACAAACCGGACTGACAACGAAAACATACGGAGGGAACTTCACGAATCACTGCAAGCTTCCTTACAGGCACTCAGCGTCCGCTAAAGCATGCTGTTGCAGGCAAAGTTCCCAGGCAATCCGCTGATTGTCTGAGATTCTGAGAAGCGTCGTCGGGAGTTCAAAAGCCACGGATTCAAACGCTCCAAAGACGAACACTCAAACGAACAAACGCAAGCGTATGTCCGACGTTCAAAAGTCATGGATTCAAACGTTCCCCAATCTGAATCAGGCAGTCCCGGGCCATAAAGCAAATACTTTTTTAATGACCTGAAACGTGCTATTTCATACGCGGGTTCGGTTTAAGATGGACAAGAGCCGATACTTTATCTACGCTCATTTTTCATGTCTGTAAGTTTCAGTATCCCCTCCGGTTCACTTTCAGTGCAGCGAAGCGGATACAGACGCGAGCCTTTATATCGCCATATGCCATCTATTTGTCATAAATTGGAGGCTTTTTCTGACAATCTGAAATGTTAAAATTCAAGGCTTGCAGAATCGCATAAAATCGACCGAATCCGACCGAAGTTCCGTTTACGCGATTCTAAGGCCATTTTCAGGCCTCGAACCCCAAATGTAAAAATAATATAATTTATATTTCAAATATATACATTTATTCACATTCGCGTGTGTTTCGTCTGAAAAAAGAGTACGCTGGAAATAAATTCCCTTCACCTTGAAAATGGTTTTAAAGTGCCTTGTAAAAAAACTTTCAAGGTGAACAAAATTTATTTTCAAGGTGAACGAGTTTGAGAACGTCCGTTTTTCAGGCTGAAATCGGATATTGGCTAAAATCGATTTCTTAAAAAATCAAAATCGGATTTTTCAACGTCACGAAAAACAAAGACGGATTCCGGCGGTGAAAAACAGGAATCTTCGACAAGTAATCTTATAAATCACTGATTATCAGTATATCCTATTTTGTCTCTGCCAGTACTTCTTGCACCTCAAACTGCATCGTCTTGCCCAAAATAGTATTCTTTTGATTATCAATTGTTTAGTAATAAAACTTCAAGAATTCGACAGCTGACCAAGCGTAAATGAATCTTAATTATGTTAATAAAGTTTCGTTCGCTATGGGAGGACTTAGTGTCAAAAAGTAAGAAGAAATGTTCATGAGAAAGACTTAAAAGTCAATAAATTTGTTTTTGCATGCAGTTTACACTATCTTTGCGCAATTAAATATCAGAAATATGAAAACATTAGAGAAAATTTTTGCAACGAAACTCCTTAAGATTAAAGCGATAAAACTTCAGCCGGACAACCCTTTCACATGGGCTTCGGGATGGAAATCACCATTCTATTGTGACAACCGCAAGACATTGTCATATCCTGCACTGCGCAATTTCGTGAAAACGGAGATATGCCGTGTGATCATGGAAAACTTTGAAGAGGCGGATGCCATCGCCGGTGTGGCAACAGGTGCTATTCCACAAGGAGCACTCGTAGCCGATGCACTTAGTCTGCCGTTCGTATATGTACGTTCCAAACCCAAAGACCACGGTCTGGAGAACCTTATAGAAGGAGAGCTGAAACCGGGAATGAAAGTTGTAGTCATTGAAGATCTCATTTCGACAGGAGGCAGCAGCCTGAAGGCTGTAGATGCCATACGTAAAAACGGATGTGAAGTTATCGGCATGGTGGCAGCATATACATACGGTTTCGACGTGGCCAAGAAAGCATTCAGTGATGCCGAAGTGAAGCTTATTACTCTTACCAATTACGAGGCAGTATTGGAAGTTGCACTGAAGACCGGATACATCACTGAAGCACATATTCCAATGCTTAACGAGTGGCGCAACGATCCGGCTCACTGGAATGTCTGACAGCACACACCTAAAAAGAGATTTTCTTGCTGATGCATGCAGATACAGACCCCTCCATCGCAGCTGCGACGGAGGGGTCTGCTTGAAGAGTCACAGCTGTATGTGACATGTGACGAACAGCGCCACATCACTACCGATTTTACATATTACATTAATCCTCAATACCCATAAGCATGGCAAAATTTGAAAGCGGAGTAAAACATATACAATATCCACAAAGCAGTGTATATGCAAAACTCTCAGACATGAACAATATGTCTGTCATACGTGAAAAAATAGATGATCCTGCATCTGAAGAGAAGCTGAAGAACAATATTCCTCCTGAAAAACTCGAACAAATAAAATCACAGCTTAAATCAATGCAGTTCGACCGCGACTCTATCAGTGTCAATATCCCTCCCATCGGCGATATTGCCATACAAATCATCGGGCGCGAACCCGACAAGTGCATCAAATTCGGATCTACCAACTCTCCTATAGGATTCAAGATGTGGATCCAACTACTTCCTGTGACAGAAACATCCTGCAAAATGCGGCTTACAATAGATGCAAGCCTGAACATGTTCATCAAAGCAATGGTGGAGAAACCTCTAAAAGAGGGTGTGGACAAACTTGCCGATATGCTCGCAATGATTCCATACGAGTAATCTTGTTTCTCATCTCCTCCAAGCACGAAGAAGGTACGGAGTATATCGGTCAACGCGCCCGTTGCCGGCTTTCTTTATAATGAAGATGCCACACTCTCCATATTTGTCCTGCACTTTGGACAAGTTCCCATCTTCGTAGCTATTATATGCTTCATTCGCAACCTATTTTCACCACACTTGTTTTTTCTATTCTTTCATAAAACAAAGCAAACATGGCAGACAAACTTTGGACAAAAAATGTTCAGATGACAGCCGAGATAGAAAAGTTTACGGTAGGACTTGACCGCGAAATGGATCTTTATCTCGCAAAATACGACGTACTTGGTTCTATGGCACATATCACCATGCTTGAAAGCATAGGCCTTCTTGAAGCGGACGAGCTCAAAGCACTGTTAGCTGAGTTGCGCTGTATATATGCACAGGCAGAACGAGGCGAGTTCGTCATTGAAGAAGGCGTCGAAGACGTACATTCACAAGTAGAACTCATGCTGACAAGAAAGCTCGGGGACATAGGCAAGAAGATTCACAGCGGACGTTCAAGAAACGATCAGGTCCTTGTCGATCTCAAGCTTTTCATCCGCGACCGCATCAAAGAGATAGCGGAACTCGTCATGAAACTCTTTCACGAACTTATTTCACAAAGCGACAAATACAAGGATATACTTATGCCGGGGTATACCCATCTACAGGTTGCCATGCCTTCAAGCTTCGGGCTTTGGTTCGGTGCATACGCTGAAAGCCTCGTCGACGACATGCAATATCTGCTTGCCGCATGGAAAATAACAAACCGCAACCCTTTAGGCTCTGCTGCCGGATATGGCTCGTCTTTTCCTCTCAACCGACAAATGACGACCGACCTTTTAGGATTTGATTCAATGGACTACAATGTGGTTTATGCCCAGATGGGACGTGGAAAGACTGAACGGAATGTGGCTTTTTCTATGGCAACCATTGCCGGAACCATTGCCAAAATGGCATTCGACGCGTGCATGTTCAACAGTCAGAATTTCGGCTTTGTGAAACTGCCCGACGACTGCACTACAGGGTCGAGCATCATGCCTCACAAGAAGAACCCCGACGTATTTGAGCTTACTCGTGCCAGATGCAACAAGATACAGGCACTGCCTCAAACCATAACCTTGATCATGAACAATCTGCCTTGCGGCTATTTCCGTGACCTGCAAATCATCAAAGAAGTATTTCTTCCTGCATTTGACGACCTCAAGGAGTGTCTGCAAATGGCAACTTATATCATTGGCAAGATGAAAGTCAATGAGCGCATTACCGACAATCCGATTTACGATCCTATGTTCTCTGTCGAGGAAGTCAATCGTCTCGCCAAAGACGGAATACCGTTCCGTGACGCTTACAAAAAAGTAGGACTTGATATTGAAGCCGGCAAATTTACTCCCGTGAAAAACATCCGTCATACCCACGAAGGCAGCATCGGCAATTTGTGCAATGACAAGATAGAAGCCCTGATGGAAAACGTGATGGCAAGCTTCAATTTCAGGAAGATGGAAAATGCCGTTTCCATATTATTACAAGAATAACCCTCATCTCTATCTTCATGCAGCATAGTTTTGTGCGCTTACCGACAATATTTGTCAATCTCTAAAAGCACAAATCTATGCTGCATAAAGGGCCTCACACAAATTTTCGGAGCCTTCAAAACTATATGTGAGTCCGGTTTGAGAAAGTCCTGTAAAAAGTTGGTAATCTTGCAAGGTTTTTGCTGATGTATTCATGGATTCCTACAACTTGTGATTTTGTGTTTTTGCAGTTGTTTTTTTTAGAGCCATTTCTTCTTACTTTTTTACACTAAGTCCAGCCACTGCAGACGGAGTTTTATTAACATAATTAACGTGAGTTCGATATAATTCAAGGTAGTGTTTCAAATTCAAAACAGATTTAGTTGCCTGTCATTGATAAAGTTCACATCAATGGCCGGCTTCTTTTCAAAGAAACAATAAGCGGCAATGGCCGAGAGCGCATTGGCGATGAAGTTGTTGAACGAGCGGTGTCTTGAATGCTCTATCTGCGCGATATTCTTCAATTCATCATTGACAGTTTCAATCAAGGCTCTCTTCCTCAAGAGAATCTTATCTGCCATGCTCATCAGCGAGTTCTGGGACAGGTAAAAAGTTTCATTGTTAATTATTGTAAAAATGACTAACTTTGCGTCATGAAACAATGGCAAGTATTAAGAACGATATTCCCTGAGGTTATAACCGAAAATTTTGATTTTGTGGATTTCTCAGAGAGCGACTCCAGATTGGATTACTGGCTTGAAGAGCGTGAGTATATGAGCAGGGAGGATTTCCGCAAGGGCACAGTGCGCAGCCCGGATTCACAGAAGAAACGGTTGTGCAGGACTTTCCAATTGGAGGGAAGGCCGTATACCTGCACGTCAAACGCCGGCGATGGACAGACAAGGCCGATGGCTGCACATTCGTTTACGACTACGAGTTGGCGGAGGAAGGCAGCAAGCTGAGTCCGGAATTCGTGGCTTTTTTAAAAGGTGCAGATTGAGTCCACACCCGAGAGCATAAGCTCCATAGGCAGGCACTATGGCGTCAACGGCAAGTCCCTGTCTTGTCAGTACAAGGAATATTTCAGTGACTACCGGCAGTGGAACCAGCCTGCCCACGCTTCTGATTACCTGCTGTACCCTGGCAACATCGGCCCTCACCTGTGCATCGACGAGTCGAGTTTGAGCTGCGGAGAATTGTACACGTTCGTGACCAATCCGGAAGGCCGTGGAGGCAGAGGCACACTGGTCGCTGTCATCAAAGGCACCAAGCGGAGAACGTGATCTCGGTGTTGGAGAAGATACAATGTGCCAGGCAACTGAAAGTCAGTGAGATAACATTGGACCTGTCGCCGACGATGATGCTGATCGCGCGCACTGTCTTCCCGAATGCGAGGATAATCAACGACAGGTTCCATGTCCACAAGCTTTTCTACGAGGCCATTGACGAATTGCGCATCTCCCTGCGCTGGATGGCACGAGATTTGGAAAACAAGATCATGGCAGACTGCAAGAGAGAAGGCCGAGAGTACATCCCGTTCAGATATGCAAACGGCGACACACGGAAGCAACTGCTGGCAAGAGCCAAATTCATCCTGACCAGGCATTCATCGAAATGGACCAAGGCCCGGCAATGGCGCGCCGACATCATTTTTGAATTCTATCCCGAACTAAAGAACGCCTATGATCTGGCACTGAAGCTGACTGATATTTTCAACTCAAGGACGACAAAAGACAAGGCGAGGTTGAAACTCGCCAGATGGTACAATGAAGTGGAGAGATTAGGCACCGGGAACCAATTCATTACCGTCCTGAACACCTTCCACAATCACTATGATACAATCCTAAATTTTTTCGACAGGCGTTCCACAAACGCCTTTGCTGAATCGTTCAACTCCAAGGTCAAGGCATTCCGTTCGCAATTCCATGGTGTCACAGATATCCCATTCTTCCTCTACAGACTTTGCAAACTATGCGCCTAATTTTTAACAATTCCACGGACTTTTCTGACAGCCCCACAAGAACCTAGCCGGAAGCCGTGGGCAGCTTCCGGCTCGTCCATTTGCAGGCGGGATAAAAGAAAAGTACCCTCAAAAGTCCGGCTTTGGGTACTTTTTCGGGGTACTTCTTTGCTAATTCACTGATTTTCAGTGTTTGTTGCGGAGAGAGAGGGTTATGAACCTGCACCTCAATATCCTTGAAATTCAATTCTTTATCAATGTGTCAAAGCCTTAGGGGGGTACAACTTAGGTTACAAAATCTACGCTTTTCTGTCACCTTTTAGCTGTTCATTGTCTGCCTAAAACTACGGTTCAAAGATACGGCTTTCTTTTGAATTATGCAAATCATTGAAAATAAATATTCTACGGTTAGTGCAAGGTGCAAGTATATATCTATATATAGCTTGCACCTTGCACTAAATTTTGAAGAAAATAATAGGGCTGTTTGCTTAATTCAGATTTCTTTCATATATTTGCATACCATATAATATGGTATTATAAAAACGGTAATATGAAGAAAGTAGAGAAAAAACAATGGTTTGTTATTGGGCTTCAAATTATAGAAAACAATGGGGTTGCAAAAATCACAATAGACAACTTATGTAATCTCTTAGAAATTACAAAAGGAGCGTTTTATCATCATTTCAAAAATATAGACGGGTATATAGACGCTCTTATGGCTTTTTGGGTAAAAGAGAATACACTTGCATTTATCGAAGAAGTAGAAAAATTAGGGAGTTCAAAAGAAAAGTTACATACCTTATCTCAAATGTCTGCTTCCTCTGAATACAAAAGCGAGGGACGGATTAGAGGGTGGAGTTATACAAATGATATTGTACAGCAATATGTCGCACAAGTAGATAAATTGAGATTAGACTATCTGACAAAGTTAATCCAAGATTGCGGATATGATGTAGAGTATGCGCATAAAATAGCTACTATCCAATATTCCTTACTGATTGGATTGCAACATATCTGTTCTGAAATCCCTGCTTGTGATTTCAATGAACTTCAAAATATGATGATTGAAAAATTTGAAACAGAACAATAAAGGCAAACCATGAAACAAAAAGATAGTTTGATTATCAAATATCTCCCAGCGGACTACAAAGATTGTTTTTGGGAAAAACTTACAAATAAGCCAAATGTGTCTGTAAAAGAACTGTTTGATTTAATGTTCATCCAACACCCTAAATGGGTATCATGGTTATTGAAGTTACGTGATTTTATTGTAAAACCATTAAATTTAAAAGCAAGTAAATCGTTCAAAGAGTTAATCATAGAACAAAATAGCCACGAAATCATCTTAGGGACAAAAGATAAGCACTTGACATTCTATGTATCTATATCTTGCTTTGTATCAAAGCGAAACGAACAAATTGCAAGTATAACTACACTCGTAAAATACAATAATATTTTAGGCAAAGTATATTTTCTTGCAATATGGATATTTCACAAATTTATAGTTCATCGACTATTAAAAAGAGCTATTAGAAAGTGCGCCAAATAGAATTCCCAAAGAGTATATTAAAAGATAGCTATTTATGGTAACTCCTTTCATAACCTATTAAGTAATTTTGCTCCCGATAATCAAAATAATGATGCACACAGATACAGAAACAAAATATTGCCAAACTTGCGGAATTCCCTTGGATATTGACTATAATAATCTTGGGGCAAATATAAGTACGGAGTATTGTGACTATTGCTTAAAGCATGGTGTCAAGGGTTATGATTTTTCAATGGACTATCTGATTTACCTTTGGGGACTTTTTCCGGAAGAATATTATAAAGAAGTAGGCATATCCTATACTTCATCGGAAATTAGGGATATAATGTCAAGACGGCTTCCCGAAATCAAACGGTGGAAACAGAAAATCAATACGGCACATGTACTGTATGAGTTGGTTGTGAGAATACAAGAATACATTAACCGACATTTGTTTGATGAACTTAGTTTAGATACTCTGTCACAAACGGCAGGTATTTCTAAATACCATTTTCGGCGTGTTTTCAAAACGGTGTGTGGTGAGAATATCGGGCTTTACATCCAACGGTTACGATTGGAATACATTGCTTTCAAGTTAATATCAACCGATATAAGCGTTACAGAATTATTATACCAAATCAACTATCAAAATAAGCATACGCTTTCGAGAGCATTCAAGAGTTATTTTAATTGTACGATACCTGAATTTCGCAAACTTCATTTGAATGCCTGTCCCGAAGGAAAGCACCCTGTGCAAATCGTTCCTCGTATTGAAAAAGTCCCGTCCATTCGTATCGCCTGTTTGAAGTTGGAATGGACGGAGCATATAAGCCATGACTTTTCGGTATTATGGAAACAAATATTGCATCTTTCTGAATACTACGATTTACAATCAAAAGGTTGTCAATATATAAGCCTGACTTTGGATTGCCCGCTAATTTCTTCGGAAGAACAAAGTCGTTTCATGGTTGGAATAACCGTTCCGGCATCATTCCGTGTGCCAAATGGTTTCTTTACTTATGAAACAGAAGCGGGTGAATATGCTGTATTCCCGTTCAAGGGATTATATCACGAATTGAACCGAGTGTATCGTTACATATACCTTGACTGGTTGCCGTCAAGTGGATATACATTGAGAGAGCCATTCACTTTTGAAACCTATCTCAATACTCCGAAAAAAACTCCAGTTTCGGAATTGAGAACGGATATTTATATTCCTATTGTGCGAAAGAACAAATGAATAACTTAAATTTGGAAATCGAACAACTGTTAAGGAGTGAAGATGTCAGTTTTGTTCACTTCGTGGATATTTCCATGCTTGATATACAACATAATCGAGGACTTCCATATGCCATACTGATAGGAATTGCCATAAATCCGCAATTTATTAAAAAGGTGTATGATAGCCCCAATTATGTGCATACTCTCGATGATGAATACGCACAGACAGAAAATCAGGTAGGATTGATTGCGAATAAACTGGCTGACCAACTTATCAAAAACGATTATAAAGCGTTGTCACAATCAGATAGTGGATTGATAGCTGATAACTCATTTGATTTCACAACAAAAACGTCCGTTTTACCACATAAAACTATTGCTACTCTTAGCGGTATAGGGCACATTGGTAAAAACAATCTATTCATCACAACCGAATATGGGGCTGCGCAATGTCTTGGTTCTGTCCTAACAAATGCTCCGTTAGCAGTAATGAAACATGAAATCCAGTTGCCGAAATGCAATAGTTGTAATATATGCCGAGATATATGTCCTCCAAAAGTACTGAAAGGAAAGTGCTGGAATACAAAAGTTTCAAGGGATGAAATGGTAAATGTCAATGAATGTATTACATGCTTGAAATGTTTGGTACATTGTCCCAAAACACAAGCATATATGAAACGAAACATCAGTATATGGTAAAATACATGAAAGAGTATATCGATAATATATTGCAAAAAATAGACTTAGAGATTGACGAAATCGACCTCTACGGCTATGATATTATCGAAACTTCTCTTTCAATGGTACATAGATTGCAAACTGTTCTTAGTGATTTAAGAACGAAAATACAAACCTATGTATTTCCAACAAAAGAGGATGAAATATTATTTTTCAAGGTACAAAAACCGGAAATACTTGGGCGGCTGCTATTTTTCTATAAGATATACAGGATTGAGACACAATGCCCTAATGGAAGCGATGAAGTTATTAAAGGGTATATTAGTCGGGAACTGGATAACCTGACCTACTTCTTTAACCGCAATTTGGACTTTTACCAATATTATCGCTCTCATTCAACATTGTATGATGAATATTATTTTGTTCGTGGAAAGTCTGATTTACGCCTATGTACCGATAGCGCACAATTCGATAAAGACCCGAATTTCTCAACCGGGTATGATTATAAGGTGGCTAAGATAATAGTCAATGAAATGCTGCGTATCTATCTGAACAAACGATTGGTGAAGTTGGAAACAAATAATCAGATAGAAGATAATCTACAAACGTACCTTAAATATCCTTTTCGTTTCACTGATAATAAAGTGTTTTTAATAGAATTGGGGTATTCTCTTGTAACTTCGGGTGACATCAATAACGGCAATGTGGAGATAAAGGAAATGATGAAGTTCCTTAGTTCTGTATTTCAGGTAGATTTAGGCGATTACTACGCTGCATATATCGCCATGAAAGAACGAAAAGACCGGACGGCATATCTCCACCACTTGATAGACAGCTTGACCAAACGGATGAACGAGGACGATATGAAATGTTAGCAATACACAATTATAATATCGCTAAAAGCCTTACCTTTGTAAAATGATTCAAGATGAGTTCAAGTTTTACAAACCTTGTAAGTTACTGCAACCTTACGTCAGGTATTATTGGGTATTCAAAAGCAACCAGCTTCTGAATACCTTAACTTTTCCTATTGGTTGCCCACAAATCATCTTTCACAAGCGAGCCCCGTTGTATATTCCAGAACTGGATACCACACAAAACAGGTTTACTATCAGCGGTCAAGTTAATTTTTCATCACATCTGTATGCTGATGAAAATATTGAAATGGTAGTAACCGTATTTCAACCTCATGCCATGAGTACATTCTTGAATGTACCGACATCACTCTTTTATAATCAGGAAGTTTCAGGTTACGATGTTGAAAGCAAGAATTTAAATGAACTGGCTGCACGGATATTCGATTGCGAAGATAACAGCCGTTGTATAAATCATATAGAAGAATGGCTGTTGTCACAAATTGCAGATACGTTATCTGATGCGACATACAAGACTAAAAGAATTACTGCGGCAATAAAACAAATATATATAGCCCCCGCAACTTCTGTAACAGAACTATCCTCTATTGCCTGCCTAAGTAAAAAGCAATTTGAGCGACTATTCAATTCATTGGTAGGTATCAATCCTAAAGAATACACCCGTATTGTTCGTTTTCAAAAAGTACTGGAACAGATGCAACACCAATCGGGCGAAATCAACCAAGCACAAATAGCTTACGCAAGTGGTTATGCAGACCAATCCCACTTTATACGGGAGTTCAAGAAGTTCACCGGATATACGCCCACTTCTTTATTGAAAGTGTCAAATCCTTATTCTGATTTGTTCACTAACCCTGTATAAATGTCCCGTTTGTTCTATCCGGGTTCAGATGCTTCCCCTACTTTTGCTACCTAATTCATTAAATGAAAATAGCATAAGTATGAAAGAAGTAAATCCCCAAGAAACCAGCCGGGCATACGCCTTTGAAATGTGGATGAACGCACCTATGCCAATGGTGACGTTCTTGAAAACACTCAATGTGTCACGTCTTGTAAGAATCAGCCGAAAAACAGGGGTCAGTCCTAAAACCCTGTGGGTATGTTAAATCTATGCTGTTAGTTTGCAT
>CAZKOB010000089.1:0-14888 GCA_964554265.1 uncultured Bacteroides sp.
AGTTCTTGCTTGGTGGTGCCACCAGGAATCGAACCGGGGACACAAGGATTTTCAGTCCTTTGCTCTACCAACTGAGCTATGGCACCATCGTTCTCGTTTTTCGAGTGCAAAGGTATGGGTAAAAAACGGAACCAGCAAATAAACAACCAATATTTTTTATTGTATTGTATTTTATTTTTATTTGTTTGCATATGTTTAATCGCACAAATTATCACACATTCGGAATAGGCGATGGAAAATCAATAAATTATAGATCAATCAATTTATATTCTATGATTTCACCTCAATACAAGATTACCGATTATTGTTCATTGACCAATATTCTGTGGCTTTATTCTGCATGACCGTCATACGTGGTTACATCATAAAGATTCTTGCGACCACAAGTCTATATTGGGGATTAGCAGTGATACGATAAAATCCAACCACTACGGTTAAAATATGAGTATTTAACGTGAGTTCGATATGAGCAGATAAATATTTGTTTGAAAATTAGCTCGCTGATGAGCATGGCTGACAAGATTCTGCTGAGGAAAAGAGCCTTGATTGAAACAATCAATGATGAATTGAAGAATATCGCGCAGATAGAACATTCAAGACACTGCTCGTTCAACAACTCCATCGCCAATGCACTCTCGGCCATTGCCATTCTATGTTTCTTCAAGAAAAAGCTGGTCATTGATGCGAGTTCTATCAATAACAGGCAGCTAAATTTGTTTTGATTCATATCGAACCCACGTTAACATAATTAAGATTCGTTTACATTTGACTGATTGTTAAATTTTTGAAGCTTTATTGATAAGCAATTGATAATCAATAGAATACTATTTCACAAGAACTATGTGGTTTTTGGTGCAAAAGGCATAGGTAGGGATAAAATAGGATGTGTTGATAATCAACAAGTTATAAAATTATCTGTCCGAGATTCCTGTTTTTCGCCACCGGAATCCGTCTTTGTTTTTTCATGGCATCAAAAAACAAGATTAATATTTTTTAAGAATTTAGTTTGGGCAATATCCAATTTCAGCCCGAAAAACGGCCCTCCTCAAACCCGTTCACCTTGAAAATAAATTTTGTTCACCTTGAAAAATTTTTTAAAGCGCCTTTTAAACAAAATTGGTTCACCTTGAAAATTGGTCTTCTGTGTACTATTTTTTCAAACAATGCGCACTCGAATGTGAATAAATGTATCTTTTTCAAGCGTAAATTGTATTATTTTTACATTTGTGGTTCAAGGCTTGAAAACGGCCTTAGAATCGCACAAACGGCACTTCGGTAAGATTCAGTCGATTTTATGCGATTCTGCGAGGCCTTGAATTTTAACATTTCAGATGGTCAAAAAAAGCCCCCAATTTATGATAAGTAGGTTTACTAATTTAATGCCCTGCCACAATTAACTACGTTCACGGGATTGTAGTATAGTGTTGTGCATTAGCCGATTTTGGACTGCTTACCCGACTCGAAAAATGGCCGATATGGAAAATGAACGCAAAAAGTTCCCTTAGGAACTTCATGATGTTCTCGGCAATGAAGCAAACTCCTGTCCACCCCATTGCAGTATCCGGTAACTCGGCTATGATGTTGTTTGCTCTGCAGATTCGCCTCGTTGTTCCAAACGTTATGTGCGATTGGCAAATGCCGGTGGTTCGATCGGCGCAAGTGTGCGTTTTCTCACCGAACATCTGTTTCTGTTGCTCATACACGGTAGAACTTTATCACCTCGGCTTTCGCAAGGCCTTGAACCACACATCGTTATATAGAGCTAACGAAAACCGTGACTACCGTATGTTTGAAGGACTTGGCTTCTATCTCATATTGCTTGACTTACGGGGAAGTATTCCTGCCAATATCCATATAACCGATGGGAAATATCAAACCTGTACCGCTATCGATGGGATATTGAAGTTTTCTTCAAGTGGATTAAAACAGAATATTGTCGTGAAAAAACAAGGGGATTTTCAGAGAATGCTGTCAAAGTTCACCTTTGGACTGCCGTCATATCCTACCCGACAGTTACCCGAATCAAGGCTGAAAATAAAAGTTCTTATTCTATCACGGAAGTTTGAAGTTGAAAAATATTTTCAAGGACCACATCGGCACTTGATCCATGATTCAGACAAAAGTTCCTCGGCTTACAGAATACAATCAATGATATGACGCACAGAGCACAACTGTACTTTTCTGTTGTAAACCGGTACCTATAAAAAAGATTATCACTATATTTGAAGTGTTTTTTCAAGGACACTTCATTACAGACCTCTAAACGAATTGTAATATGGAATACAAATACTGCGGACAAAGCGGAATCCGACTGCCGCGCTTGTCTTTGGGCCTATGGCACAACTTTGGAGACGTTGACGATTTCAGTACTGCTACAGAAATGGTGCTTACCGCTTTCGACAAAGGCATTTGCCATTTCGACCTTGCCAACAATTATGGTCCTTCGCCCGGAAGCGCAGAAACCAACTTCGGAAGGATACTGAAAAACAATCTTCAGAACCACAGAGACGAGATGTTCATCGCAAGTAAAGCCGGACACGACATGTGGCAAGGAGTATATGGAACCGGTTCATCGCGGAAGAATCTTATTGCATCATGCAATCAGAGTCTGCGCCGCACAGGGCTGGAGTATTTTGATGTATTCTATAGCCATCGGTATGACGGAGTGACCCCTATAGAAGAAACCATGCAGGCGCTCATAGACATCGTGCGGCAAGGCAAAGCCCTGTATGTCGGCATATCAAAATATCCGGTGCGCGAACAACAAATCGCATATGATATTCTAAGAGAGGCGCACGTGCCATGCCTGCTCAGCCAATACAGGTATTCCATGTTCGACCGCAAAGCTGATTGTCCTCCGAAAGGCGAAGAAGACAGCAATACAGCTTGTTCAAATTTTGAATGTGCAAGTCAGAATGGCAGTGGTATAATCTGTTTTTCACCTCTTGCCCAAGGCCTTTTGACAGGAAAGTACGACAATGGCATACCGGCAGGTAGCCGTGCTGCACGTGCTACGGGATTCCTTCAGACATCACAAGTAACCCCGGAGCGTGTGGAGGCTGCACGCAAGTTGGGACAAATAGCCCACGAGCGTGGCCAGTCTCTGGCACAGATGGCTCTTGCATGGGTGTTGCACAACAGGCATGTCACATCCGTAATAATAGGTACGTCCTCCGTTCGCCAGCTGAACGACAATCTCGCAACCCTTGACAATCTCTACTTTTCGGAGGAAGAACTTAAACAAATCCACGACATAATAAAAGACCCGGTCCTTTCGTTCTAATGACAGTGTATTCGCATCATCCAAACATGCAATAAGATGAATAAAATCATAAGAATATCAACGTTCATACTGCTTGCCGGCATGTCGCTGTCCTCATGCGAAGACGAAGCAAGCAGCTCGTATTCAAACAAGAACTATGTCTACTGCTTTTTCAATTCTCTGCAATACACCCTCTTGCATAACACGTTGGGCAATCCCGGACAGTTCGCCAGCATCCGCCAAAGGACACTGAACGGCAAAACTACAATAGAAATCAGCAACAGCACAGGCACAGAGCAATATACCGCAGACGCAGTAAGCACACGCTTCTCATATGGTCTTGGGGGCATTATTGTCGGCACCAACTATTACGGCGAGCATCTTGCATACGACCTTGCATGTCCGAACTGCGACCGTTCTGACCGTCGGCTCACCTTGCGAGACAACGGTACGGCAAAGTGCGGCAAATGCGGCATCGTATATGATCTCAACAACCTCGGAACCATTAATGCCATAGAGGGAGAAGGCTGTGCCAGTCCGCGCGCTTTGTACCGTTACCGAATAACCTATGACGGAACCAATGTCAGCGTCTACAATTAAGCAGTCGGTCCTACGGTCGGCCATAGAGCTGAATTTGCGGTCTTTCAACCCCGAAAAGAAGATTCACACATGAAGTGCAGGCATACAAGCAAAAGGTACCCTCCCGTGAAGCATTCGAAAACGGCTTCTGGACACAGAAGACACAGCATCGACACTGCGGAACAGGACAATTCACCACTCAAAGAGAAAGCTGCAAAAGGTTTTTTCTGGGGAGGAATCAGCAACGGCATGATGCAAGTCATGAATGCGTTTTTCGGCATCATTATTGCAAGAATCATCACTCAAGAGGATTACGGACTTGTGGGAGAACTTGCCATCTTCTCGGCCATTGCGGCAGCCCTTCAGGAAGGCGGATTCATCTCGGCGCTCACCAACAGAAAGAATGCCACATACAGAGACTTCAATTCCGTATTCTGGTTCAACGTGACATGCAGCGCATTGATATACGTCATATTATGGTTTTGTGCCCCACTCCTTGTCCGTTTCTTCGATGAACCTCGCCTGCTTTGGCTGTCTCGTTATGCCTTTTTCGGCTTCTTCATAGCCAGTCTGTCCATTACCCCAAGATCCATATTGTTCAAGAAACTGATGGCCAAGGAACAAGCCTTCATGTCGTTGGTGTCAATGCTGTTCTCCGGTACAGTAGGAGTAACAATGGCTGTCAACGGAATGGCATATTGGGGAGTTGCGACCCAAAGCATTGCATACGTAAGCTGTGTGACAGCACTGAGTTGGTGGTTTTCTCGTTGGAGACCTTCGACCGATGTCAGCATCAAACCCATAAAGGAAATGTTCGGATTCGGCAGCAAAATGCTCGTCACAAACATATTCAACTGCATCAATAACAATGTGTTTTCATTCATATTCGGACATTTCTATACCGCTACGGAGGTCGGGACATACACTCAGGCCAATAAATGGAACCAGATGGGCAGCCAGACAATCACCGGTATGGTTCAGAGTGTGGCACAGCCCACATTCGTTCAGGTGGGCAATGATCACGACGCGCTTCGCAGGTCATTCCGCAAGATGCTGAGATTCACCTCTTTCGTCTCTTTTCCGACCATGTTCGGCATTATGCTTATAGCTCCGGAATTTATTACCATCACGATAACGGAAAAATGGCTTCCAAGTGCAAGTATGATGAGACTGCTGTGCATCGCCGGTGCATTCATGCCCATAACAGTATTGTATTATAACTTCATAATCAGCAGAGGAAAATCGCAGATCTACATGTGGAACGTCATGGCACAATGCCTCACAGTGTTGTCTGTGGCTTGTGCGGTGAAAATATTCGACGCTGAGATTCTCGGTGTCTCGGGAATACAACTGATGGTGGCAGCTTATGTGATTATCAATGTGACATGGACCGGTATATGGCATTATTTCCTTTGGCGGGAAATACATCTCAATATATTCTCTGCCATAAAAGACATCATGCCTTTCCTCACCATTGCAGCGGCAACAATGCTTGTGACATATTTTTCCACTCTTTGCATATCCAACATATACCTGTTGCTGGCGACTCGTGTCGTCATGGCTGCTACAATATATATTGCCACACTCCGCCTGACAGGATCTAAAATATTGAAAGAGAGTATTTACTATTTAAGGCACAAGACCAAAAACAAGAAAAATAAGTAAATACGATTTTGAAGTTCCGAACAAACAGCCGACAAACGCTGTTATTAATGGCATAAAAGTAATCAAAAAAGCCAAATATATGAGTACGAACTTCAAAGAAAACCCAATTCAGCTTATCGGCAGATTTCTTGCCCCCGGAATGAGAGCACCGGAATTTCAGTTGACCCGTAGTGATTTGTCAGAATTTACGCGCTCAGATGTATATGGTAAGACGCTGTTGCTTAACATCTTCCCGAGCCTTGACACCGATGTATGCGCTATGAGTGTACGCAAATTCAATCAGATGGCATCAGGATTCCGCAATGTCATCACCTTATGTGTATCCTGCGATCTCCCATTCGCTCAGAAGCGGTTTTGCAGCACCAACGGCATTGAAAACGTCATACCGCTTTCCTGCTTCCGCCGTGGCAATACCTTTGGAGAAGATTATGGAGTCATGATTGCCGACGGACCTATGCGCGGATTGCTTGCAAGAGCTGTCGTCATCATCTCGCCCGATGGAAAAATCGCTTATTCACAGCTCGTTCCTGAAATTACCGTAGAGCCTAACTACACCGCAGTACTGGATTTTCTTAAGGACTCAAAAACAGAAGAATGAGAAGTCAAGTCTGATTTTACGGATACAAATGGCCATATTCCTATTCGCTTGAACTTTGTTCCGCCTGTTCTCGTCAAGTTCCGGCAACCACATAGTCCGTTGTGCGCATTTTGCAGCTCATGAGAACAGTTGGAGACAACTTTCAAGATGCCCACACAAAAAAACAACTGCAAAAAATCGGGACTCATGGGCCTGAAACCCATAGTCCCGATTTGTCATCATACAGCCGCATCAGCTATAGCGCACAGCATATTCCACTATTTAGAAAGGGAAATTCAAGCCCAGATTTATGCTTGCATTGCTGGAAAGCGGTATGCCCTGCTTCGCAAGACTGCCCATCGTGCGGTCCATGCCAAGGAACAGATTGAAGCCGTTTGGATGGTAGTTCAGCACCCATCCGAATGCACATCCGTATGTACCTGCAGCAAAGTTCATTCCGGCAGAGAAACTCTTTACCGGAGCAACATTGGCAGAAAGACGGAACTCCGTCCAGCTATACTTACCCTGCATGCGTGTACTGCTCAACAGTCCGAAAGTCAGCTTCTTATAATACGGCAAGGTGTATTCAGCCGCAAGGTTCAGTGTGGCGCCAAGCATTTTGGTACGTCCGCCTTGGTCACCTAAATCTCTAAGTTCATAAAGTTCGCTCAAACCTTCCGTCAAGCGATCAATCTCATTGTCAAAGCTATTCGAAGCATCATCGTCAGCGTTGAATGTATATTCGCTGGTAGTGAAAGACTTGTCTCCTCCCGTCGATGCCAATACATTGTTGCTCCAGCTTATGAAACCGAAATCAAGGAGAGCGGCGCTGAATCTCCAGGTATCATCCAACTTAAACTCCGCACCGAGGTCAACAGCAAGACCGAAACCATTAAGGCCTGCACCGTCAATATCCATGTCATTAACATAAGTATGCAGACTCTGGTCGTTCTCCGGACCACGCATTGTCGTCTCCTCTATATATGTAAAACCTTTTATGCTTGTCTGTATCTCTGCATTAGTGACTGCAGTCCATGCATCCTCACCAAGAGTAAGCTGGGCTTTATTGAAATTGGCATCAATGTTTGCGCCTCCAAGAAGAAATTTCAAAGTACCGCCCACACGCCACTGTTTATTCAACTCACGTGAATGTCCTAATGCCAATTCTACATAAGCATCAGCGTGTGCATTGACGTCTTTAATATCATAGGTCTTGTTTTCAGGCCCCTCTTTGGCCAAACGCAACAAATCTCCCGGAAGTATAGTGTTCACATTTGAACGCACATTGATTCCTATGGTATTATATCCGCCCCATGCCTTAAAGCCCGCAGACAGAATTTCAAGTTTCAAATCAGTAGCAAGTCTGTTCTTTTCTCCGATATTGCCAAGAAACTCGCTGGCAGTTACATTCGGATTGAGGAATGTGGTAGTCTTCCCGTCCACATTATACAGCACATCACTGAGTGCAAGATTACCTCTCATTGCCACATTCATGTTACCAAGTGCAGGCATAGCCACATAGTTCTGACTGTTACCGAAAGCAGGATTCAGTTCATGACGGTAGAGATAACCGTCAGTAAAGTATCCCGAGTTAGTGTTCTGTGCCATAGCGACAGAAGACGACAGCATCAACGCAGAAGCAGAAAGAGCGATTGTAGATTTTATATTAAGTTTCATAATGTATACCCTGTTTTCTGATTAAAGTTCTTTTATATAATTACCTGACACCTTGGCTTTAAGATTGTTAAGCTTGATATGTTGTCCCGGTTTCAGCGGAGTAGTGTTACCCTCTGCCACTCCTACAGTAGCTTTGAGAATGATACCGTCGAGATGCTGGATTTTACCTTCCACCTTCACCGTAATAGGCACATTTTCTGCATTTGCCGGAATCTCTGCATATCCGGTGACACCTTCGATCTTATCTCCATTGACATCTATCGGGAACACCTCAAGGTTCAGCTTGAGAGGCACATCCGAATCAGCGGCAGCGTCAACAGTCAGCCCTGTGATTGTGATAGCATCTATATCTTCGTCGTTCCACCCGTCAATCGTATCCGAATAAGCGATATGCGACTTGTCTGTCAATGCGAGCGGTGCATAGAACACATAAGTGCCTACAACAGGATCTATATCCTGACCGAGACTGAAATCTTTAACATTCTGAACAGGAATCTTAGGGTCAACCACATTGATATCAATGGATTGAGGCAGTTTCTGACCACTAAGCACCTTTCCCAAATCATTGAACACACACCATTCGGCATCTTTGAAATCAATCGGAATAAGATCGCCGGCAATAGCATTGTTGTTATAATACGTATCAGGCTTCTCGGGAGACAGACAGAACTGATTGAGCGGAGAGTCAACCTTTATCGAAGAAGAAGCAAACGATTTCGGTTCTTCTTTCTCATGGTGAGATACAAGCTCCAGACCTGTTTCCGCATATACTTGATATTCATTATAGAGCGGATTATTGAGCTGTATGTATATCTGAGGATTTCCAAGCTCTATATTGGTACCTGTCTGGTTCAGTACATCAGGTATGTCTTTCATGCTGACAGGATCAACGTCTATTCCTTCCACTTCATATTGAATCTCTCCGCTAAAGCTTTTCACCTCGATATCACTGCTAAATTCGATATTGCAATGATAATCAACTTTCTTTACCGTCTGCAAGATGGAATGATCTTTTTTATCCTTCAAGTGTCTTCCGTAAATTTTCACAGAGCCTTTTTTCACCCCACATTCACTGGAGAAACGAAATCCTTGTTTGCCTGTTTTTTCATCCTTCTCCAATACTATTACCGGCTCTTCCCTTGACACTTTATTGTCAATACCCACAAGATCAAGCACTATAACCTTTACGTTTTCGCTTGTTGAAGAAAGAGGACGATCTACAGGATACGAAAGCAAACCTGATTCGGCATCATACTTAGCCCCATCTCGCAAATTAATAAACTGGAGTCCTTTCGGAAGTTGTATTTCAAGTGATTCTATCTCAAAGTCGTCTGCAATTTTCTCAATCCCCCCAAATTTAAGGCTCATTGTCAATTCCACAAAATCACCGGTCTTCGTTCCGAAATCTATACGATCGATACTCACAATAGACTTATCTACATCATCTGTTTCAAAATGCACATCTGTATAGCCTGTCGTAGAAAGATCAAAACTAAATACCACAGTCCCATCCGGAATATCCTCAACTATCTCTGTCACATTATCATAATATTTGTTTTCAACATCTATCACATCATCAATAGGTTCAACAACCGGTTTACTTATCCAAAAAGACGAAATGTTTATTTGCTCTGATTCAAATGTACCATCCTCCACCACTGCATATAGTCCATTTATCTCCTTAATCTGACTTCCTTCTTCAAGATCAAGCATACTCTTGAGAGTAATCTCATCCATTTGTACCGGAATGGAAAGATCTTTTACATTGACTCCTACGGTTGTGTCCAAATCTGACAAATCGTAGTCATTGTTTATACACGAAAACAAAGAAAACGTTGCAGCGACTGCAGTCAGCATAAATCTGTTTATTCGCATGATGATTTGTAGTTTTGTAGATTTATAGAATTTAATATATGAATATTCATTTTCTTAGCAGCAAATATAATTATTTTTCTTTATATCACATTCTTTTTATAAATAATATTCATATAAAGTTATAAAAGCATAAAGACGCAAAGCCAATGTGGGGTCAATCTACATTTCCCCGGCTTTTCCTTCCGGTGATTTCTCACCGTTTCCCGAATCAGTGACAAAAGGTCGTTGCAAATGAAACAGTAATCTGTAACAAGCCGGATTTTGCACGGTGCTTTCGTTTGCAAACTTTACAACACAAAACACCGTAACCCCCCGACTCGATAAAATGGCTACATTATAATAAAAAGGCGGAAAAGGCATTAAAAAAAGACATCCGCTGAAAATGCGGATGTCTTTCCATATATTCTGATAACAATTCAAATCAAAGAATCACCATCACTTCGGATTAGAGCTGGGGACCTGCTGCTACAAGAGCCTTACCGGCTTCATTTCCACAGTACTTAACGAAGTTCTTCTGGAAACGGCTTGCAAGATCCTTGGCTTTCTCTTCCCACTGTACAGCATCAGCATATGTGTCGCGCGGATCAAGAATATTAGGATCAACACCCGGAAGCTCTGTCGGCACCTCAAAGTTGAACATTGGAATAGTCTTTGTAGGAGCAGTCTTGATGCTACCGTCAAGAATTGCATCGATAATACCACGAGTATCACGGATAGAGATACGCTTGCCTGTACCGTTCCAACCTGTGTTCACAAGATAAGCCTTAGCACCGCTCTTCTCCATCTTCTTAACAAGCTCCTCTGCATATTTTGTCGGGTGAAGCTCAAGGAATGCCTGGCCGAAGCAAGCAGAGAATGTTGGAGTAGGCTCTGTGATGCCACGCTCCGTACCTGCAAGCTTAGCGGTAAATCCAGAGAGGAAGTAGTACTTAGTCTGTTCCGGAGTAAGGATAGATACCGGAGGAAGAACACCGAATGCGTCAGCAGAAAGGAAGATTACATTCTTTGCAGCCGGAGCAGCAGATATAGGCTTAACGATGTTAGTAATGTGGTTGATTGGATAAGAAACACGAGTGTTCTCAGTTACGCTCTTATCATCAAAGTCGATTGTTCCGTCTTCTGCAACAGTAACATTCTCAAGAAGAGCATTACGCTTGATAGCGTTGTAGATGTCCGGCTCAGATTCCTTGTCAAGCTTGATAACCTTAGCATAGCATCCGCCTTCAAAGTTGAACACACCGTTGTCATCCCATCCGTGCTCGTCGTCACCGATAAGCTGGCGCTTAGGGTCTGTAGAAAGAGTTGTCTTGCCTGTACCGGAAAGACCGAAGAAGATTGCAGTCTCACCCTTCTCGTTAGTGTTGGCGGAGCAGTGCATAGAAGCAATACCCTTGAGAGGGAGATAATAGTTCATCATAGAGAACATACCCTTCTTCATCTCACCGCCGTACCAAGTGTTGATGATAACCTGCTCACGGCTTGTAATGTTGAACACCACAGCTGTTTCAGAGTTAAGACCAAGTTCCTTGTAGTTCTCAACCTTTGCCTTTGAAGCGTTGTAAACGATAAAGTCAGGCTCAAAGTTTGCAAGTTCCTCCTCAGAAGGACGGATGAACATGTTGGTAACGAAGTGAGCCTGCCAAGCAACTTCCATGATAAAGCGTACAGCCATGCGAGTGTCCTTGTTTGCACCGCAGAAACCGTCTACTACATAAAGCTTCTTGTTTGAAAGTTCCTTCTTTGCAATCTCCTTGACAGCAGCCCACGCCTCTTGAGATGCTGGTTTGTTGTCATTCTTATATTCGTCTGAAGTCCACCATACAGTGTCCTTTGAGTTTTCGTCCATTACAATGAACTTGTCCTTAGGCGAACGGCCTGTATAGATACCGGTCATTACATTGACAGCGCCAAGTTCTGTAACCTTACCCTTCTCGTATCCTTCGAGACCGGCTTTTGTTTCCTCCTCAAAAAGAACCTCATAAGAAGGGTTGTGAAGAATCTCGGTAACACCTGTGATTCCGTACTTGCTCAAATCTAAATTTGCCATAATCTTGTTAAGAATTAATTGTGATTATATTTTTTATAGATATTCTATTTAAAATCCAAATAGACATTTCGCTGTATGCGGCCCCGCTGCCGAGTAGCTTCTGCGGCAGCGGGGCCTCTAAGCGGCACGCTGCATTCCAACATGCTACAAAGTTAGCAATTTTGTTTGGTAACTACGCATATATGCAAATGCTTTTTCTTGATTTTTTGCAAAATAATCCACATTTTCGCATCACAGCAATTGCCATTCATACAGTGTTGCAATATGGGGGTTACAAAGAAGAGCCTTTCACAGACTTGCTGCAAAAAGCTCTTCAATATTCCATCATTATTTACATTGCCGTAAAATGCCCGCAAATTACATCATGCCGCCCATGCCGCCCATGCCCGGAGCAGGCATTTCAGGCTTGTCTTCCTTCTTGTCGCAGACAACGCACTCCGTGGTCAGGAACATTCCTGCAATAGAAGCGGCATTTTCAAGAGCTACGCGAGTAACCTTTGCCGGATCGATGATACCGCTTTCGCGCATGTTTTCGTATGCGTCCTTACGTGCATTGTAACCAAAGTCGCCCTTGCCTTCACGCACCTTCTGCACAACAACAGAGCCTTCAAGACCTGCATTCTCGACAATCTGGCGGAGCGGTTCCTCGATTGCGCGCTTGATGATATTGATACCTGTTGTCTCGTCGGCGTTGTCGCCTTCAAGACCTTCGATAGCTTCTATCGCACGGATGAGTGCCACGCCACCGCCGGGAATTGTACCTTCCTCGATAGCGGCACGGGTAGCGCAAAGCGCATCGTCTACGCGATCTTTCTTTTCCTTCATCTCCACTTCGCTGGCTGCTCCCACATAGAGCACTGCCACACCGCCTGAAAGCTTGGCAAGTCGTTCCTGCAGTTTTTCCTTGTCGTAGTCAGAAGTCGTATTCTTGATTTCAGCCTTGATCTGGTTCACACGGTCCTGGATGTTCTGCTTCTCGCCCTTGCCGCCGACAATAGTCGTGTTGTCCTTAGATATTGTCACCTTCTCGCAGCTTCCGAGCATCTCCACAGTAGCCTGTTCAAGCTTCAGTCCCTTCTCTTCGCTGATGACAACACCGCCTGTAAGTATAGCGATATCTTCAAGCATTGCCTTGCGACGGTCGCCGAAGCCCGGAGCCTTCACTGCGCAAATCTTCAACTGAGAGCGCAGGCGGTTTACCACCAGTGTGGTCAGGGCTTCGCTGTCGATGTCTTCTGCCACTACAAGAAGCGGACGGCCTGTCTGCACTGCAGGTTCGAGGATCGGGAGGAACTCCTTAAGGTTGGAAATCTTCTTGTCGTAGATGAGGATAAGCGGATTGTCCATCACACACTCCATCTTCTCTGTATCCGTCACGAAATACGGAGAGAGATAACCGCGATCAAACTGCATACCTTCCACTACACCGATCGTAGTGTCGCGGCCCTTGGCTTCTTCGATGGTGATTACACCGTCCTTTGAAACCTTCTTCATGGCATCAGCTATCAGCTTGCCTATTTCCTGATCGTTGTTCGCGCTCACTGTAGCCACCTGCTCAATCTTATCATAGTTGTCGCCAACCTGCTCGCTCTGCTCTTTGATGTGAGCCACAACCTTTGCTACAGCCTTGTCGATACCGCGCTTCAAATCCATCGGGTTGGCACCGGCTGCCACATTCTTAAGTCCTACGCTGCAAATGCTCTGCGCAAGCACTGTAGCTGTTGTTGTTCCGTCACCGGCATCGTCGCCTGTCTTGCTTGCCACACTCTTGACGAGCTGTGCGCCCGTATTCTGGAATGCATCGGCAAGCTCTATCTCTTTTGCCACTGTCACACCGTCTTTCGTGATATGCGGTGCACCGAATTTCTTTTCGATGATTACGTTTCTGCCCTTAGGACCGAGTGTCACCTTCACTGCGTTTGCCAACTGGTCAACACCCTGCTTCAGCTGCTCACGAGCCTCTATATTGAATTTCAATTCTTTTGCCATATTCCTCAAATTTAATCGGTTTCAATTTGTATTTACTTGTATATTAAGCTAAAACGGCCAACACATCGCTCTGGCGCATGATAAGATATTTGACACCTTCGTGTTCAAGTTCAGTACCGGCATACTTTCCATACAGGACCTTGTCGCCGGCCTTAAGAATCATTTCCTCGTCTTTAGTACCATTGCCTACAGCAACGATTTCGCCCTGAAGAGGCTTTTCCTTTGCTGTGTCCGGAATAATAATACCGCCGATTGTTTTCTCTTCTGCCGGAGCAGGGAGAATCAGAACTCTGTCTGCTAATGGTTTAATGTTCATAGTCTTGTTTCTTTTATTTTTAGTTTATCTGTCCGTGTGTTTTGCCTTTGTCCGACAAGCACAAGCTTGCACAGTCTCATCGGCATGCATTGTTCCATAAGCAAAAAGCATACCAATGGAGTGCCGTTCTTCTACAAATGCAAAAATGACACAATTTGTCTTGTTTGATGTCATTTTACGCTCCGTTTCTGACACATTGTCACATGCATGTCTTGTGTGCAGAATCCTCTGCCCCACATGCCATCCGCATAAATCAGTCTCTTTTTGAAAACAAGGGCTGTTCTGATAGTGTTTTCTTGCTTACGGACATGTTTGGATTTTATATTGATATCCCGGTCTATGTGGAGATGCTTCCGTACAAAACGCTACATTTTTTTTGGAGCGACTGCACCGAAAAGATGAAATAACCCTCCTGAAAACTCAAATCCACTGCACAATTTTCTTAAATCAGCAGTGCCGATTGTAAAAACTGCACTGCTGATTTTATAATCTGCATTGTTGATTTTATAATCTGCACTGCTGATTATAAAAAATAGTGCGGTAAAAATGACTTTTCTGTGAGGCAGAATTAATTTCTAACAGGCTATAATATAATGAGTTTCAATATTATACAGAAAAGGATTTGATTGTGCGGAAAGCAAAATTCCGTTTTAAATCAAAAAAAATTTTTATGATGGTTTTTAGCTGGGGTATTTACAAAGTAGCCTGTGAATACACCAACTTGCAACCATAATATTTACAAAAGGATTCCGTGAATACACCACCCCAAGAATCGCCCGTCATATCAGGAAATGGAAGAAAAAGTGTTAAATATTCGATGTTCATTTCTTGATATATTTACAAATCTGTATATTTCCTCTAAGAAAGCCAAGACCGAGACTATCTTTCGTGAGGTGAAAAG
>CAZKOB010000090.1:0-14877 GCA_964554265.1 uncultured Bacteroides sp.
CAAAATTACTACCCAACTATAACCCCTAAAAGGTGTACTTCAGTTAATGCTTACCATGCTTCCAGACCGCTGGAAACACACGCAAAAATAGCCGCCCAATCTTTGGACGGCTATAATTTTTTTGTAGCACCGCTACCGCGGACGGTTGTACACTTGAATGATGTAAAATTGGGGGCTATCCTTATCAGACATTAAAAATTAATGTCCATGTCAGTACATTAATACTTGAACTTGTCTGTCTTTACATAAATCTTATAATCCTTAATACCTCCCGGAACAGTAGATTCCATACGTGGAAGATATTGGAGAGCTGTGACAGTTTGTACCTTACCGAGGTCGATAATGATTGTGTGAGGGAATTTGACATCTTTCACTGTAGACCAGAAGGTTGACTCCTGAAGGTCGTAAATCTTATCACCGGCACGGTTTCCTGTAACGATGTCTTCGCTGTCAGCATAGTCTATGCGCCAAGGTTCGCGACTGAGGCGTTCACCATTCTCGTCAAGGAGGTAAAGCTCTGCAATACAAGCATATTCATTGCCATCGTGAGCATTGAGCGCCTCAAGACAAACATAACGACCGGTTTGAGGAGCGTCAAACTTCACTTCCTGCCAGCCGTTTCCCGGATTGAAAGAGCCGCTCTTGACAGCCTTTTCTGCAGAAAGGTCGAGGTTCTGACCTTCTTGACGATGGATTGGAGGCTCTGCGTTGAGAAGCTTGTCGATGATTGGTTTGTTGAGACCTTCTGCTTTGGCTTCTTTAGGACCGATTACATCGAACACAATGATTTCGTTCTGACCTTTCTTAAGCCAGCAGCCCGGAACGTAGAGTGTTTGCTGAGGACCAATCTCCCAAATACGCCCTACACCATGACCATTGACATAGACGAGTCCTTTGCCCCATGTCTCAAAGTTGATGAATGTATCACCGACTTTGTTGACATTGAATGTGGCACGGTAGAAACCGGGAACTCTCTGGCCGTTGTTATCTGTTACAGAAGTGAGTGACTTGAAATTTTGATTCTTGTTGAAATCGTATGTGTCGGGGAGCAGATAGTTCTTCCAATTCTTCAAGCTTGCAGTATAGGCATTACCGTCGATATCGATGGTGAGTTCAACATTGCCCTCAATACCCTTGAAATCCTTGATAGCACGGCCGAAATTGATACGTCCCATAGCTTCAACGAGGATGTCGAGCTGTGCACCCTTCTTGCAAGAAGGAAGAACAAGATCTTTGTCACCATTGCGGCGATCAAGAACACCGATATACTTGCCATCGACGAAAACCTGAAGATAGTCATGGCCGCCTGCAATATGGAGCTTGCTCTGTCCTTTGATTTCGGGAAGAGTTGTGCGATAGAGGATAGAACCCCAACCTTGGTCGAACTCTTCCATTGTCTTTATATCACGTGTAACAATTGGTTCAGGAAGATTTTCGAACACAGGAGCAACCTGAGTGAACTTAAACTCCGGTATTGAAATGATTGGTTTTGGAGCCGGGGCTGCAGGCAGCTTTTTGTCTGTGTACTGCTGAAGCATGTCGCGAAGTTCTGTGAACTTTGGTGTTACTTGGCCGTACTCATTGATAGGAGCATCATAATCGTATGAGGTTACGTCCGGAGCAAATCCTGGAGAATTCGCACCGGCCCAGTGACCGAAACTCGTACCTCCATGAGTCATATAGAGCGAGAAGGAAATGTTCTTGTCAAGCATCTCTTTAAGACCGGCAACCATGTCCTTGGAACTACGTGTTTCATGTTTGCCACCCCATTTGTCGAACCATCCGCTCCAGAACTCAGAACACATGAGAGGGGAGTTTGGACGAAGTTCCTTAAGACGACGGAACTGTTCGTCGATGTTTGCACCTGTACCAAAGTTCATCGTCCATACAAGGTCATCAAGACCGTTTTTCGTGAAGTTGGAACTCCAGTCGCATTGGAAAAGTGCCACTTTGTCGAAACCGGATGCGCGTACAATATCACGGATTGCACTTACGTATGGTTTGTTCTCACCATATGAACCATATTCGTTTTCAACTTGCACCATGATGATAGGACCGCCATTCTGAATGGTAAGCGACGAAAGCTGCTCGCCGACTTTCTCTTCGAAAATCTTTACGCGTTCCATGAAATATGGGTCTTGCTCGCGAAGCCGGATGTCTTTCTTCTTGAGAAGCCACCAAGGAAGACCTCCCATTTCCCATTCGGCACATACGTATGGTCCGGGACGTACAATAACATACATGCCGTTCTTTTGGGCAAGACGGCAGAATGCGGCTATATCATTATTGCCGGAGAAATCAAATTCACCTTCTTTTTGTTCATGTATGTTCCAAAAGATATATATGCACACAGTATTCATACCAATGGCTTTGCACATCTTGATACGATGATCCCAATATTCTTTCGGAATACGGGGATAGTGTATTTCTGCTGCTTTTACAACAAAAGGCTTGCCATTGAGAAAGAAGGAGCCTTCTCCTGCTTCAAATGTACCCTTCTTCTGTGCAGAGACTGGCTGACTGAGCATGAACGCTGCGAGAAAGAGAGAGAAGAGCAATGTTAACTTTCTTCTTTTCATTAGTGTAAATTAGAAGTTTGGATAATAAATGTTTGTTTGAATAATGTTAGGTTTTCATTTTACGGGCATAGCGTCTATTCGTGCCTGATGACGTCCGCCTTCAAATTCTGTAGCGAAAAACTCATCCATAATTTTACGCGCCATGTCGTTGTCGATGAATCTGCCTGGCATGACAAGTACATTGGCATTATTGTGTTGGCGAATGAGATGAGCAATATCAGGAATCCAACAAAGTCCGGCACGTATGCTTTGATGTTTGTTGAGTGTCATGCTTATGCCTTCGCCACTGCCACACATTGCTATGCCGGGATAGACCTCACCGTCCTCAATTCCCTTGGCTAATGCATGCCCATAATCAGCATAATTGCAACTGTCTTCAGAATACGTTCCATAGTCTTTGTATTCGATGCCTTTCTCTTCAAGATATTGTTTTACAAATTGTTTGAGAGGAAATGCCGCGTGGTCGCTTGCAATCCCCACTTTCTTGATTTCCATGATAAATCGAAATAAAAATAGAAAACGGACTACAACCGAAGTCTTATACTTCTTCGGTTGCAATCCGTAAATCATGTTATGTTTTTAGAACATTGCCTTAACTTGGTTGTATACGTTTTCTGCTGTGAAACCGAGTTTCTCATCAAGAACTTTATAAGGTGCTGAGAAACCGAAGCTTTCAAGTCCGAATACCTTTCCGTTTGCACCAACAAGACCTTCAAGATTTACTGGCAGACCGGCTGTAAGACCGAAAATCTTTGCTCCTGTAGGGAGTATGCTTTCCTGATATTCTTTTGGCTGACTGCGGAACAAGCCTTCAGAAGGGCAACTTACGATACGAATCTTGAGTCCGTCTTTGCGGAGAAGTTCTGCACCGGCAACAAGTGTTGCAACTTCAGAACCGCTTGCAACAAGAATAACGTCCGGATTTTCATCTGCACCTGCAACGATGTAAGCGCCCTTTGCAGCCTGACTGTAATCTGTACCGGCAGGGAGTTTTGTGATGTTTTGACGAGAGAGGATGAGAGCTGATGGTGTATCAGTGTTCTCCATGGCGAGCTTCCAACATGCTGTTGTTTCATCAGCATCTGCAGGACGAAGAACGAGCATTGAGTTCTTTCCATGATGATTTTTCAGCTTCTCCATGAGACGGATCTGTGCCTCCTGTTCAACTGGCTCATGAGTAGGTCCGTCCTCACCGACGCGGAAAGCATCATGTGTCCAGATGAATTTCACAGGAAGTTGCATGAGTGCTGCCATACGTACAGCAGGCTTCATATAGTCAGAGAATACAAAGAATGTTCCGCAAGCAGGGATTACACCACCGTGAAGTGACATACCAATACAGCAGCAAGCCATAGTAAGCTCTGCAACACCGGCCTGGAAGAATGCTCCAGAGAAGTCACCTTTGAGGAATGCATGTGTTTTCTTCAGGAAACCGTCGGTCTTATCTGAGTTGGAAAGGTCAGCGGAAGAGCAAACCATATTCTCTACTTGCTCGGCAAGTGCACCAAGAACTGTCGCAGAAGCAGAACGTGTAGCATCATTTTCTTTTTGTGTAATGCCTGCCCAATCTACAACCGGAGCCTCATTGGCAAACCATTTTTTGAGTTCTGCGGCTTTTTCAGGATTAGCGTCAGCCCACGCTTTTTCTTCGGCATATTTCTTTGCCATAATTCCCTTAAGCTCTTCAGCACGCTTTGCATAGAGTTCTTTGACATCATCGAAAATCTGGAATGGATTTTCCGGATCGCCACCAAGATTTGCAATTGTATTCTTGAATGCGTCACCACCAAGAGGAGCGCCATGAGTTTTGCAGTTACGTTCGTATGAGGAACCGTCTGCTTTAAGAGCTCCCTTACCCATGATACACTTTCCGATAATGAGAGTAGGACGGTCTTGTTCTGCTTTGGCTGCAGTAATGGCATCACGGATTGCTTGAGCGTCATTACCGTTTATTTCAATCACATTCCAGTTCCAAGCCTTGTATTTGGCAGCTGTGTTTTCTGTCATCACATCAGCACACTCTGTGGAGAGCTGTATGTCGTTTGAGTCGTAGAACATGATGAGGTTGTTCAGACCGAGGTGGCCTGCTATACGACCGGAGCCTTGAGATATCTCTTCTTCGATACCGCCATCGGAGATGTATGCATAAATCTTTTCGTTGGCGAAGATTGGATTACCCGTTTTGGCTGCAAGGAATTTGGCTGCGATGGCTGCACCTACAGCAAATGTATGTCCTTGTCCGAGTGGTCCTGAAGTGTTTTCTATGCCACGCTCGATATCTACTTCCGGATGTCCCGGACAAACAGAACCCCATTGACGAAGCTGCTGGAGGTCTTCAAGTGAGAATTTGCCGATAAGACAAAGTTGTGAATAGAGCATTGGTGACATGTGGCCTGGATCAAGGAAGAAACGGTCACGGCCAGCCCAAGACGGATTTTCTGGATCATATTCCAAAAATTCAGAATACAACACGTTTATGAAGTCGGCACCACCCATTGCACCGCCCGGATGTCCGGATTTTGCTTTTTCTACTGCTGATGCTGCAAGAATACGAATATTGTCTGCTGCGTGATTGAGCACGCTGATAGAATTTGCCATATATTTATTGTGGTTTTATATATTATACAAAACTATAGTTTTATAGATTATGATTATTTCTTGAATTTAACAGCCGTTTCTTCGATAGCCAGCCCTGCCTTGTAGTTTTTAATATATGCATTGAATCCGGCTACATCTTCAGCTGTTGGAGTAATTTCTGTACCTGCATCTCCTGCAAATACTGTCTTGTCCAAGAAATCTGCCAATGACAGGTTTTGTTCATTGTTTACCAGATAGGAACCAAGAAGTGCGATACCCCATGCACCACCTTCACCGGCTGTTTTCATAACAGAAATCGGTGAATTGATGGCTGCTGCAAGTATTCTTTGGCCAACACCTTTAGTTTTGAACAATCCTCCGTGGCCTGTAATTCTATCTACTTGGACCTTTTCTTCCTTAAGGAGAATATCATTGCCTATTTTGAGTACTCCAACAGATGCATAAAGGTTTGCACGCATGAAGTTGGCAAGGTTGAATTTATCGTTTGCAGAACGCACGAACAATGGTCTTCCTTCTGCAAGGCCTGTTACAGGTTCACCTGAGATATAGTTATATGAAATCAATCCGCCACAGTCTGCATCACCTTTCAACGCATTGTTGTAAAGTTTACCATAAACTTCGTTCATATCTACAGGTATGCCCAGCAACTCTTGATATTCCTTGAACAATCCCACCCATGCATTCAGATCAGATGTACAATTGTTGCAGTGTACCATAGCTACAAGGCTTCCGTCTGGAGTTGTAACCATGTCGATCATTTCATAAGGCTTTGATAATTCTTTCTCAAGTACAATCATTGAGAATGAAGATGTTCCTGCTGATACGTTTCCTGTACGCTGTTTTACTGCATTGGTGGCAACCATACCTGTACCGGCATCTCCTTCTGGAGGGCATACAGGAATACCTGGTTTCAAATGACCTGATACATCAAGTTTCTTGGCGCCTTCTGCTGTAAGGAAACCTGCATTTTCGCCTGCGAGCAATACTTGTGGAAGGATGTCAAGAAGTTTCCATTCATATCCTTTTGGAGCTATCAGTTTGTCAAACTTTTCAACCATTTCAGCTGAGTAAGTCTTGGTTGTGGTATCAACAGGAATCATACCGGATGCGTCTCCCACACCAAGTACCTTCTTACCTGTAATCTGCCAATGAACAAAGCCTGCAAGTGTTGTCAAGAAGTCTATATCTTTTACATGCTCCTCATTATCCAGTATCGCCTGATACAAATGAGAAATACTCCATCTTAATGGAATATTGTATACAAATAATTCTGACAATTCTGTGGCTGCTTTAGCTGTATTGGTGTTTCGCCATGTTCTGAAAGGTACCAAAATTTCTTCATCCTTGTTAAATGCCATATATCCATGCATCATGGCACTTACACCTATTGCAGCCAATATTTCTATTTCTGTATCATACAGCTTTTTTACATTGGCACGAAGATCTGCATAACAGTCCTGAAGTCCGTACCAGATGGCTTCAACACTATAAGTCCAAAGTCCGTCAACGAGCTGGTTTTCCCATTCATGGCTTCCTTGGGCTATAGGTTTGTTTTCTTGGTCAATCAAAACAGCCTTTATTCTTGTTGAACCAAACTCTATACCAAGAATAGCTTTTCCTGCTTCGATTGTTGATTTTGCGTCTAATTTCATTGTTAAAGCATTAATTGGATATTAAACAATAAGTTTTTTGTTATATAAGGACGCGAATAATCATATTCGCGTCCTTGTTCAACTAAGATTACATTAATGCTTTATTCAACATGTAATAAACTTCATTGTTGCGAAGCTGCTGCTTGAAGTTTGAAATGGTTGTTTCCTTGTTGATGTGTACCATTTCCATACCTGCTATTTCTGCATAGTCTTCCCAATACTCAGGAGTTATGTCATAAGAGAAGCAAGAATGGTGAGTTCCGCCTGCAAGGATCCATGCACCAGCACCTACCTCAAAGTTTGGCATTGGTATCCAGAGTGCTGAAGCTACAGGGAGTTTCGGAAGTGGCTTTGGTTCAATGCATTCAACATCATTTACAATGAGGCGGAAGCGATTGCCGAGGTCAACAACTGTAGCTGTTACACCTGCGCCTGTCTTTGATGTAAAGACTAAACGCGCAGTTTGACTCTTTCGGATTCCTATACCAAGGAAATGAACTTCCAAACGTGGCTTGTTCGCTGCAATAAGAGGACAAACTTCAAGCATGTGTGACTGAAGTATCGAACTCTTTGCCCCATCAAAGTTAAGTGTATAGTCTTCAAGGAATGAACAACCGGTTGGCAAACCTTGAGTCATGAACCATACAGTACGGTAGAGAGCAGCAGACTTCCAGTCGCCTTCTGCACCGAAGCCGTAGCCTTCTGCCATCAAACGCTGAGATGCGAGACCCGGTATTTGGTCGAAGCCAACAAATTTAGGGTCATTGATGTCTTGAGTTCCAAGATCGTCAAAGTTAGTGGTAAAACCTTTTGCTCCTTTTTCTGTAAGAATAGAACGGAGTGCAAGTTCTGCTTTTGCTGCATTCCATACTTTTTGACCTGCCTCAGATGTTTTGTCTTCAAGTTCTGCATCATGTTCATACTCTTGCATGTAAGTAGCAAAAAGTTCATCAACCTGAGCGTCTTCAATTCTCTTGTAGTGCTCCATGAGTTCTGATACAGGAGTATAATCTACATGATAACCCATTCTCTGCTCTGCTTCAACTTTGTCACCGTCTGTTACTGCAACATTGTTCATCTGATCACCAAAACGGAGAATCAACATGTCCTGAGAATCAGCCCAAGCAGCAGCAACACGTGCCCATACTGCAATCTTCTTCTGTGCATTTTCGTCTTTCCAATGTCCGACAACTACTTTACGGCTGATACGCATACGAGTGCAGATATGTCCAAATTCGCGGTCACCATGAGCAGACTGGTTGAGATTCATGAAGTCCATATCCATAGTATCCCAAGGAATTTCAGCATTGTACTGAGTGTGGAAGTGAAGGAGTGGCTTCTTTAACTGCTGCAAACCGTGTATCCACATTTTTGCAGGAGAGAATGTATGCATCCATGTAATGATACCGATACACTTCTCGTCATTGTTGGCTGCTTTCATTACAGCTTCAACTTCCTTGCTTGAGTTTGCTGTACCTTTATATACTACTTTTACAGGAATATTGCCTGATTCATTGAGACCGTTAACCATTTCTTTTGAGTGAGCGTCTACTGCTACGACTGCATCACCTCCGTAGAGCAACTGTGCACCAGTTACCCACCATAATTCATAATTTTCAAAAGCGTTCATTGTTCTTCTTATTTTAAGTTGTTAGTATTTATTTTTCTTTTCGAATTTATTATTTCTTTTTTTGTCCATAATAGGCATTAGGACCATGTTTACGCATGTAATGCTTCTCTATCAGCAGTGGATTCATTGTCGTATCTGGATTTACCATAAATGATACGAAGGCCATTTTTGCACACTGTTCCATTACTTTTGCATTATATACGGCATTGCTTGGGCTTGTACCCCATGAGAAAGGACCATGATTCTTGACAAGTACACCTGGTGTATGGTCTGGGTTGATGCCTTCAAAGCGTTTAACGATAACATTACCAGTTTCAAGTTCGTATTGTCCCTTGACTTCCTCTTCTGTCATGTCGTTTGTGCAAGGTATATCCTTGTAGAAATAATCTGCATGAGTTGTTCCTATATTAGGTATATCTTTTCCTGCTTGTGCCCATGCGGTAGCGTATGTAGAGTGAGTGTGCACTACACCTTGGATGTTTGGGAATGCCTTGTAAAGAACAAGATGGGTTGGAGTGTCCGATGACGGATTGAGATCGCCCTCAACAACTTTTCCTGTTTCAAGTTCAACCACAACCATATCTGAAGCTTTCATCTCATCGTAGCTTACACCGCTTGGTTTGATTACTACAAGACCTTTTTCGCGGTCTATGCCAGAAACATTACCCCAAGTAAAAATAACGAGACCTTGTTTTACCAAATCAAGGTTTGCCTTGAATACTTTCTCTTTTAATTCTTCTAACATAAGTGTTGTTTTTTGAAAGGCAATATGTGTGAGTCAATATACAAACTCATATAATGAAGCTCCACGACGTGAGTTGCCTTTGTCTATCAATTCTGTTTTTGTAAGATATTTTTTCTCTGCCATGCTCCGTCTGAAATTTCTTTTGTCGATGTGAGTTCCCATTATGGATTCATGGAGCGACTGCAATTTGCTCAATGTGAAATATCGGGGAAGCAGGTTTCTGCAAATAGGTTCGTCAAGCATTTTGTCACCTATCTTTTTCCGTGCTTTTTCCACCATTGCATTATGGTCGAAACATAATTCCGGAACCTTGTCTATATCTACCCATTTGGCATTGTAAGAGTGTGAAATGTCCAGATGGCGACTTTCCATGTTTATCAGAGCATAGTAGACTATTGATATTACTCGTTCTCCTGAATCGCGTCCTACTTCTCCGAAAGCTCCGAGCTGACGCATATATATGTCTGTAAGCCCTGTAAACTCTGTCAGTACGCGGAGTGCAGAAGAATCGATGTTCTCATCTTCTCTTACAAATCCTCCAATCAGTGACCACATACCTTTTTTCGGTTCATAAGGACGTTTCTGTATCAGAAGTTTTAGTACTCCTTCTGAGAATCCGAAAATGATACAGTCCACAGATACGAAGAACTTGGTATATGTATTATAATAGGTAGTCATTGATGGAGGATTTGTATTATGTTTTTATTTTACCAGAAGTAGATGTAGAATGCGGCTGTCAATCCTAAGATTATTATAGAATGTATAACATCCCATTTGTTCCAGCTTGCACGAGTTGCTGCACGCTGTTCCGGTGTTGAAGTGCCGAATACCAATCCTTGAATTTTATCTGCTGAAGGAGCCGGGGTTGCAAGACTCACGAGTATTACTATGATGCAACATACAAGAAGCATCCAACCGCAGAAGAACAACCAGTTAAGATCGTAGAATACATATTTGAACAAACTGTCTGCTGCATCTGTGTTGCTGTAATATATTTTAGCTCCAAGACGTGTCAAACCGATAATAAGACCGGAAAGAAGTCCCCACATACCTCCGAGAGCTGAAGTACGTTTCCAGCATATACCGAGGAGGAATGCTGCTGCAATACCTGGGGCGAGTACCGACTGCACGTCTTGCAGATAATTGTATAGTACATCACCTACAGAGCGCATTACCGGTATCCAGAGTATACCAAGAAGCACGATTACAACTGTAGCTATCTGACCGATTACAACGAGTTTCTTTTCTGATGTGTCTGGACGGAAGCGCTTGTAGAAGTCGATTGTGAAAAGCATGGCTGAAGAGTTGAACAATGAAGCCAATGAACTCATAAGCGCTGCAAGTATACCGCACACTATCAAACCTTTTACACCGGCCGGAAGAAGTTTGGCCACCAGTGTAGGGAATGCTGCGTCTGGAGTTGAAAGTACGAAAGTTTCACCATTATCGAGGAGTATACCATTCTTGTTCATTGCAAATGCTATCATTCCCGGGATGAGGAAGAGGAATACAGGCAGAAGCTTGAGGTATGCACCGAAGATTGTACCGCGACGTGCTTCTTTCTCATCTTTTCCGGAGAGAACACGCTGAACGATGAACTGGTCTGTACACCAATACCAGAAACCAATGACTGCTGAGCCTATCAGTGCGCCGAGCCAAGGATAGTTAGGGTCGTTGTTTGAACGGATCAGATTGGTCATAGTGTCTCCATATTCGTTGACAGTTACAGAGCTACATGTTTTCATCATTTCGTCCCATCCGCCAAGTGCCTGAAGTCCAAGTACGAGGATGATGAGGGAACCGAGAAGAAGTATCGGTGTCTGAAGCACAGAGGTATAGAGTACTGATTTCATACCGCCGAATATAGTGTAGAGCGCGGTGATGACAACAAGTCCTATTGCTGCAATCCAGAAGAAGTCGATGCCCCAAAGTGTTTCAATTCCGAAAACCTGCTGGAATACAAGACCTCCTGCATAAACTGTAACTGCTACTTTTGTAAGTACATAGCTGATGAGAGAGATGAGTGAAAGTATGGTACGTGACTGCGGATTATATCGACGTTCCAGAAATTCCGGCATTGTATAAACCATGCTTCGTGTATAGAATGGTACAAATACCCATCCGAGGATGAGAATCATCCATCCCTGAATTTCCCAGTGTGCCATAGCCATACCGCTTGATGCTCCGGCGCCTGCAAGTCCGATAAGGTGTTCTGAACCGATGTTGGAAGCAAAGATTGATGAGCCGATGGCAATCCATGTTGCATCTTTTCCTCCCAGGAAGTAGTCAGCCGAATCATCTGTTTTCTGACGTACAACCCAAACAATAATACCAATTAATGCCATGATGAATATGGCAATGACAATCCAATCTAATAGTTGCATTTTGTAAGATAGTATTTAAAAGTTAACGATTAATTATTTTTCCACGGAAAATTTGAATTTACAATAGCTTGTATAGGTTTCTCCTGGGTTTAGATATGCATTGCTCTCAGCCCATTGTTTGTTTGGAGAATCAGGATATTTCTGGCTTTCAAGACAAAGTCCTGTCTGCTTGTTGTATTTGATTCCTTTCTTGCCTGTGACTGTTCCGTCAAGGAAGTTTCCTGAATATACCTGTATACCTGGTTCTGTAGTGAATACTTCGAGGCAGATGCCTGAGCGTGGGTCTACAACTTTCACTGCTACTTCGTTTTTGTTGCCTTTTGTGTTAAGTACCCAGTTGTGGTCATATCCGTCAAGTGCACTTTTCAGTTCGTCACATCCGAAATCCGTGCCAATGACTTTCGGAGTACGGAAATCATATACCGTTCCTTCTACAGGAAGTATCTCGCCTGTTGTCATGAATGTGGTATCTACAGGAGTATATCCGTCTGCATTGATCGTTACGATTTCTTCAGCTACAGTATTATTGGGATCGCCGCTGAGATTGAAGTAAGAATGGTTTGTCATATTGAGAACTGTTGTTTTTGTTGTGGTCCCCTCATAGTTTATTTCAATAGCGTTGTCCTCTGTGATAGAGTAGGTTACTTTGGCAGTCACTTCGCCTGGGAAGTTGTTGTCTCCGTCAGGAGAAATCATGGTAAGTTCCAATTTTGTACTGTCTGTGAGATTGGCGTCGTATACTTGATACTGCCATCCTGAAGGTCCTCCGTGTAGGCAATGCCCGTAGTTGTTTTGAGGGAGCTGGATGGTGTCTCCGGCCACAACAATCTTGCCCTGATTGATACGGTTGGCATAACGTCCGATTGCTGCTCCGAAATCCGATGCATTGTTCGTCGGGAAGTAGTCAGTCACTCTGTCGAAGCCAAGTACGACATCTTTGAGTTCTCCATTTTTGTCCGGGACCATGATTGAAACTATTCTTCCTCCGAAATTGGTGATGCAAACTTCCATTCCGTTAGAGTTTTTCAGGGTATACAGTGCTGTAGCCTTTTCACCTTTCACATTGTCGACATAAACAGTGTCGAAGTCGTCCGGATTTAGTCCGGAAGATGTCAGCTGTGAATCCTGTACGGGCGTAGGGCCACATGCACAAAGGAATGCTGCTGTTGCAGCTGTTCCAATCAATACAGATTTCAAATTTTTCATAATTTTAGAATATATATTATTGTTGTTTATAAACTTTTCGTAAAGATAGCTCAATAATTAGTAACAAGAGATTCTCGTATTTATGTTTTTCAACATAAAGTGTCATTGAAACACTTATACTTTTTGCTCTTTTTGCGTTTTTAGACAAATTTAGCATTTGCACCATGTTCTTTTATGGTGTCTTTTTGGTCTTTCCAAGCCTTTTTGTGTTTGGGCAAAAAATATTTTAGTATTAAAATTACATTTACGATAGATATAAGTTCCGCTATGAGACGTACTATCTGTTCATTCATGACTGTGTTGATGCCACTCATGTCTCCGCCTTCTATCATTAACGATGCAATTCCGAGATAAACGGGGTCGAGCAGCATGAACACTATTGTGATGTAATAGCTGAATGCATGAACCCAATGTCGGTCTGATTTCAGCAGTTTGCCGGTTAGAATGAAAAATATATATCCGATAAAGGTTGTGGCGATAGAACCTATTAGCCAGAAACAGCATTGCTGTGCATGCGACATGGAATTGATATCTATTTTAGCTTCATATTGCAATGATATGAAAGATATGTCTACATAGGTTCCTGTGAAAAGGGCATATAGAATCTTCGCTCCTTCATGTATGGCGAAGTATAGCAGTAATGCCCATATCAATACAGCCCATTTGTTAAGATTCTGTTGTTTTGTATTAGCCATAGGATGCTGAGTTTGCAGGAATACCGAACGAACCGGTTATCTGATATTGTAGTATTGTTTAGTTATTATTTTGCAAACTTAGCAATTTATTTTTTAATATTTGTAACATTGAAGGAAAACTATTTACAAATTTACCTATTTATTTACTTGCTGGTAGGTGCATATTCATATTTTGTGCTGATTCCGTTTGATAGAAGATAAATCTTTTTGGCAAGACGCTTGATTGTTGTTCGCATGCTTCAGAACCTGAGAGATATATTCATGATGCAGTGAGTTGTTTTTCTTTTTCCTGACCTCGTCGTCGTGTCATCCCCAAAAATCCTTATTGAAGAGTTTCGTTATTCTTTGATTCTTTTCATGAGTTATGAGCATTGTCCAGCTCATGACCTCCTTGTTTTTGCGGAAGTTGTGTCTGTATTGTCATGCTGGTTTGTGCAAGAGCCAATACTTTATCTACACTAATCTTAATCTCTGCAATTTTCTGTATCCTCTTCTATTCACTTTCAATTTCACTTTCAATGCAATGATGCGGATACAGATGTGAATCTCTATACCGTCACACTGTCTATTTGTCATAAAATTCGGTTTTTTTTTGATAATCTGAAATGTTAAAATTCAAGGCTCGCAGAATCGCATAAAATCGGTCAAACCTTACCGAAGTTCCATTTGAGCGATTCTAAGGCCGTTTTCAGGTCTTGAACCTCAAATGTAAAAATAATGTAATTTACATTCTGAAATGATAAATTTATTCACATTTGCGCGTGTCTTGTCTGAAAAAAGAGTACGCTGGAGACAAATTTTCAAGGTGAACAAAACTTGTTTAAAAGGCACTTTAAAAACATTTTCAAGGTGAACGAAATTTATTTTCAAGGTGCACGAGTTTGAGAATGTCCGTTTTTCGGACTAAAATCTGATATTGCCTAATTTTGATTTCTTAAAAAGACAGAAATCGTTTTTTCAATGCTGCGAAAAACAAAGATGGATTCCGGCAGCGAAAAACAGGACTATCAGACAAAAATTTTTATAACTTGCTGATTATCAACATATCCTATTTCTATCCCCACCTGTACTTCTTGTATCTAAAACTGTATCGTTCTATTAAAATAGTATTCTCTTGATTATCAACTGTTTATCAATAAAACTTCTCAAATTCAATAATCAATCAGATGTAAACGAATCTTAATTATGTTAATAAAGCTCCGTCAGTTAAAAGTGGACTTAGTGTCAAAAAGAAAGAAGAAATGTCTCTGAGAAAGACCGCATGTTCACTGGAAAAATTTAGTTGATTTTTCTGGTGTATTCACAGACTCCTCCGTCGCTGCGCGCCACGCCTCCTAACTTAGGGGAGGAGCTTAGTTACCTTGCTCGTTGGAAAGCCAATAGGGAGT
>CAZKOB010000091.1:0-14796 GCA_964554265.1 uncultured Bacteroides sp.
AACTAACAGCATAGATTTAACATACCCACAGGGTTTTAGGACTGACCCATTATTTTGAATGTTTTTTACTAAACAAAAAAGCGTGGGAATCTTGCCTGTTGCCCATCCCACGAATCGAGGCCTTCGCATTGCCCAACAGTCAGAACGGACAACGCAGAAAGCCCACGCATGGTATATATTAATCCCATGCGTGAACAAGTCGAAAACATACAACGTACGTATCCGACAAATCACGGCAGGGTACAATATACCTACCGTGAACATCTACTGTTGTCTTGTCCTTTGACTGTTATTGTAAGTTGCGAAGTTACGATTCGTCAAAGACAAGCGCCAAGTAAACGCTCTTTATGTAAAGTTGCACCCACCCACAATCCCTTTCGGGCTTCTGCAAGTGTAATGCGACTGCAAAATTAGCCATTTTTATTGGAATATCAATCGATTACCAAATAGTTTTTTGGGGAACTTGATGAAAAATGAACCCAATAAAGGGGGCAATCAAAGATTTTGATTATTTTTGCATACGAGATTTATTATAAACAATGGTTATCTTATATTATAGATAAGTCATAATGGAAAACAACATACAATATAAAGAGAATTCAATATATTCTAAAGAGGCTATTGAAGCTGTTAGATATGGATTCCAATATCGTAAAGAGGCTGAAGTGCTTGCGACGGAGAATGGATGCCAACTTAATCATTGTCTGCCCGCACCATCTGATATCCTCGTGTTTCTCGCGGAAGCTATTATTGGTGGGATAGCTTATGATGTCCTAAAATCAGTTGTCAATAAAACGTGGGAAAAATTAAAAGGTAGTAAATTAATCAATAAAGACAAGGATGTACACGATATCCTTACTACGGAGAAATCTTTGGATGAATTTTATACATATATAAAAGAATTCCATCAAAGAGAAATGAATATAACTGAAATACAAGAAAAGTACATCAAAGAAGAAGTCCGTGCCGATTATCATGGCGAAAAATCAGGCATAATATATGAAGAATATAATAGATTAGCCTCAGTAGAGGAGTTAATTATAATAAATAAAGAGGCCTTCCAAAAGGCTAATCGCATTATAGTTCGTAAGAAAGAATCATAGGGCTTGCAAATGAGAATTATAATCTTCACATCTCCAAACGTAAATTAGCGTTTGTAATTTTTGCAATCATATTTTGGGCAATATCAGAATAACTTCAGAGAAATGTGCTGAAAAGAGTACTATCTTCACTAAAAAATGACTACCTTTGCATTCAGAAAAAGCGTTCTTTTGAATTACTGCAAAACGAGGTGAAATATAGAATTTCGCTGGTTTCTAAATCGTTACCTGTCAAGCTGAAATGTTTTGTAAGCTATTGTGTTTTAGCAAGAAAGAAAAAGTGCTATGCCTTCTTTGGTGCCATGTGATGTGCTTGGTGATGCCGCACCGTTTGGCGACTGCACGGATACCGTACAGACAGGTCATATAGTGCGGTACAGGAAATATCCTGCCGTCCTCGCACAATCCGCGATACTTGTCTATGATACGTTTTGCAATGTCGAGCAGGCGGATATTGGATTCCACTCCCGTTTTCTGACGGTTGATGTTTATCCACTCGTGATTGTCGAAGTAGGTGCGGATGTTCACTTCGCGGAGGTTGCGCATGTCCGAGAACGACAACCCCGTGAAGGCGCAAAACAGGTAGAGGTCGCGGTAAAGCTCCTGCTTGGCATTTTTCAGCTTACCCTCCATCAGCAGGCGGATTTCCTCTTTCGTGAGGAACGTGCGGGTGGGTTCCTCCTTCTTTATCTCATACTCGCGGAACGGGTCGCGCGTCAGCCATTCGTTGTTGATGGCGATGAACACCATCGTCCGCAGGGGGCAGACGTACAGCCACACGGTGTTGGTGCAACAATGCTTGTCCGTGCGCAGGAACATCTCGAAGTCGGAGATAAAAGCCGGGGTAAGCTCCTTCAATGCGATGTCCTTCACATGGTAGCGCACGGTCAGGAACTCTTGCAGGTGCTTGTAAACCGTGAGGTATTTCTGCAAAGTGCCTTTGGCTTTCATCCCTGCCTCCACCTGCTTGGCGTAATCCTCATTATGTTGGAGGAACACCTGCATCAGCGTGTGGCAGCGGTGTTCCAGACCGAGAAAGGCGTTTTTCACCTTCTCCGCCGTGACGAAGTTGTCGCGCTCCATGATTTCCTGATAGTGCCCGTTGATGCGCACACGCATCTTGTCGAGCAAGCGGTTCGTTTCGAGTGCCGCCGTACTCCTGCCCGTGACTCGCCCGCCTTTCGTGTCCCACAGCTTGGGATCCACCGAGAGTTTGCAGCTGAACTGCGTCTGCGTGCCGTCCACCGTGATACGCCCCATGACGGGGACAGTACCGTCTTTCCTCACTACCTGTCTTTTCAGGTAAAAGATTGTCGAAAATGTACTCTTCATCGTTCTAAAATTTTTTGGTTCAAATTTAGTTCGTGAAGAGCCCGTTGTCGGTACGCAAAACGGTGAGGAACGCCGCAATCTTTGCCCGCTTCGAGTTTTCTTGCGTGAGTTGTCAGTAACTCACTATACGATAACCGTTTGCCGCATTCTTCCGAGCGGCATATAACCCGTTTCAGGTGTGGTTACGGATTGGTAACGCAGCGAAGTCCTAACTATGCTTCGGCGGTGCTTCCGGTTGCTTCCGGATTTTCAAGCCGATTTTTCAAATCGCCTGTCTGCCAAAACCTTTACTCCATTCTTCCGTATTTCACTTTTTATTCGTAACTTTGTAACTCCAATAATACAAGTTACGGATTGAACTACCTTTTTTACTGTTCGGTTTTAAGTGACGAAGTCAAGTGAAGATATACCTTGTTTGTCACTTAAAACGTCCTTGTGGACATCTGCGCCACACTTACCCATAATTCCTTCTTCGACAACAAGCCGGAGGCACTGCAGATGCATATTTAAGAAGGCAAGGAACAACCGGAACTTTTTAATCCGGAAAATTAAACTGAATTCGCGTATAAATCAAATTTTTCACCTAATTTTGTTTCTGCTTGGCTTAATCTTCGTATTCCAAGCCAAGAAGGATTTATATACTCTCAATTTTGTATCACAAAAATAATCATATATGGAAAGACAATGGAAAGAAATCAGAAAGTATGAGGAAATACTGTTTGAGTATTTCGAAGGAATTGCAAAACTCACGATAAACCGCCCACGCTACAGGAATGCATTCACCCCACGCACAACATGGGAAATAAGTGACGCACTCTACTATTGCAGAGAAGCCAAAGACATTCGCGTTGTAGTTCTCACAGGTGCCCACAGCCCTCAAAAGGAAGGGCAGACGGAGGAAGAAAGGCTACGTACAGAAGCATTCTGCGCAGGCGGCGACATGAATGTGAAAGGCAGAGGAGGTTATGTCGGCAAAGACGGTGTGCCTCGTCTTAATGTTTTGGATGTACAAAAGCAAATACGTTCCCTCCCCAAACCGGTAATAGCTATGGTAAACGGGTTCGCGATAGGCGGCGGACATGTGCTGCATGTCGTATGCGACCTTACAATTGCATCCGAAAATGCCATTTTCGGTCAGACAGGACCAAAAGTCGGAAGTTTCGACGCAGGCTTCGGCTCCTCTTATCTTGCCCGCATTGTCGGCCAAAAGAAAGCTCGTGAAATATGGTTCCTTTGTCGTCAATATTCTGCTGCCGAAGCTTTGGAAATGGGTCTGGTAAACAAAGTCGTACCTTTCGACAAGCTTGAAGACGAAGTTGTCGAATGGGCAAAGACAATAATGAAACATAGTCCTATTGCCATACGCATGATAAAAGCCGGTCTTAATGCTGAGCTTGACGGACAAGCCGGGATACAAGAGCTTGCCGGTGATGCCACGATGCTCTACTACTTCACCGATGAAGCACAGGAAGGCGGAAAGGCTTTCCTTGAAAAGCGCGCACCTGACTTTGAGCAATACCCTTATATTCCATAAAAGTCTTTTATGTTCAACATCAAAATAACACCCCATACTTTACATTTCAAGCGACCTGCCGGTACATCGCGCGGCACATATACGTTGAGACAGATTTGGTATGTAGAAGTATCCGATTCCTGCAACCCCCTCCGTATCGGTATCGGAGAATGTGCCCCCTTGTATGATCTCAGTTGCGATTATACTACTGAATATGAAAGTATCCTGCAAAAATTCGCCCAACAGACAGCAGAAGAAATCACGACCGATACCAATGGGCATGCGGTCTTGTCGGACAAGATGACCGAATGTATGCGCAACTATCCTTCCATGCTGTTCGGTCTTGAAACGGCTTTATGGCATTACTCAACCGGTTCTGTCAGGCTCAGCGATACGGCTTTTGCACACAACCGAAGAGGAATACGTATCAACGGCCTTGTATGGATGGGCACATTCGACGAGATGAGAACACGCATCGAAGAGAAACTGTCTCTGGGATACGGATGTATAAAACTGAAAATAGGCACCATCGATTTTGCCGATGAATTGTCTCTCCTCACTATGATCCGCCGCCGTTACTCCTCACAAGTCATAGAACTACGTGTTGATGCCAACGGCGCTTTTGCCCCGGGCGAAGATGCCATGCGGAAACTGGAACAACTTTCAAAGCTCGACATTCATTCTATAGAGCAGCCTATCCGGGCCGGCAATTATGAGGCTATGGGCTATCTTTGCAGAAACACTCCCATTCCGGTGGCACTGGATGAAGAGTTGATAGGTGTAAACGCTATCGCGCATCATCCTGCTTCTTCTTTTCCTTATATCACCAAACAAGAGTTGCTTGACTGCGTCAAACCGCAATATGTAATACTCAAGCCTTCATTGCACGGCGGACTTCACGGTGCGGAAGAATGGATTTGCCAAGCTGAAAGCAGAGGCATCGGGTGGTGGGTCACATCTGCTCTTGAAAGCAACGTTGGACTGAATGCCATCGCACACTGGTGTGCCATGCTTCAGGAAGGCCAATCGCTTACAGGCATAAAATGCTCCGAACAATGTATGTCCATGCCTCAGGGATTGGGAACAGGCCAGCTTTTCACAGACAATGCGGAAGGATATCCTCTTCAAATCTCAGGAGACAAACTGTGGTTCACTGCAGAATAAAAATCGGCAGACAATGGATATAAACGAATTTATTCATGATTGGTTCTCCGATTCACCCTATATCAAGGTCCACACATCCGGTTCTACCGGAGCGCCCAAAGAGATGCATGTGGAGAAATCGAGAATGCAGACCAGTGCGCAGATGACATGCCAATTTCTCGGGCTTCATCAGGGTGACCATGCTTTGCTCTGCATGCCTGTCGACTATATTGCCGGGAAAATGATGGTAGTAAGGAGCGTTGTCCACAAACTTGTCCTTACCTGTGTAAAACCTTCAATAAATCCATTGAAGTCATTCTGTCCCAATGCCGATTCACCACTGACGGAATCATGGTCTTTCACCGCTGAAGCCACATACAAGCACCAAGGCGGTGTTTGTCAATCTGCTCCGGCATTTCAGTTTGCCGCAATGGTTCCGGCACAGGTGTCCGCCACCCTTGAAAACGAGGAAGAGTCGGCCTTGTTCCGTAAAATCTCCAATGTAATCATCGGTGGAGGAAGTATCGATGCCAAACTAGAAGAGAAGCTCAAAGACATGCCTAACGCGATATGGAGTACATACGGCATGACCGAAACGTTGTCGCATATCGCCATGCGCCGCATAAGTGGCAGAGATCCATCTTTGTGGTACACTCCCATGCGAGGGGTTAGTGTGTCATTGTCAGCCGATAACACACTTGTCATAAATGCTCCGTCAATATGTCCTTCTGTACTTCAGACAAATGACATTGCCGAGATGAACTGCCACGGACAGTTCCGTATCATCGGGCGGAAAGACAACATCATCAATTCCGGAGGCATAAAAATACAGATTGAAGAAGTGGAGAACGCGCTCCGCCGTTCATTGCCCGAGGTCGCGTTTGAACACTTCGCCATCACCTCCTGCCCTGACGAACGTTTTGGCGAAGTGGTCGTCATACTCCTTGAAAAGAAGGAACTGCAGCATGTCTTTTCGGAGGCCATATCTACTCTGCCTCGCTATTGGCGACCGAAAAAGACTGTGTTCGTCAATTCTCTGCCTAAAACCGAATCAGGGAAACCTGACCGTGCCACGGCCAAAAGAATCGTTGCGGAAATGAATTAGTGGCATGAATCAGCAAATAAAAGTCTGTCTGCAAACGAATTTTTGCTTTCACCGCCATCTTTCCTGACTTTGTTGAAAAGCATATAAAGTTTACAAACGATTATATATCAAAAGTTATAATTCTAATATTTGCAGTTTTAGGTAGCCCACGAATATCACTTCAAAAACAGAGCCATCGTACTCTCTCCTACGAGAGGCTTTTCAAATATTCAATTCTCATAAAATTAAGTAAGGACATTCAGTAGGAGGTGAACACCAATCAAGGGTACAACCGTCCGCGATAGCATATATTGAATCTTGCCTGTAAAGATTCTAACTTTGCCCCAAATATACTCGAGTTCGGTTTAAGAAAGTCCTGTAAAAAGTCAAGTAATCTGTTTAATTACATCAGAATACGCAATGACAAAGTCAGGACAAACATTGTAAAATCAATTGTTTTTGCCGGTGAACATTCTGTCTATCTCAGAGGCATTTCTTCTTTCTTTTTGACACTAAGCCCACTTGCAGCGGACAGAATTCCATTAACATAATTAAGGTTCGTTTGCATTTTGTCGATCGCTGATTTTTTGAAGTTTTGTTGATAAATAACTGATAATCAATAAAATACTATTTCGATAAGAACGATGAGGTTTCAGGTGCAGGAAGTATAGGTAGGAGATAAAATAGGATATGTTGATAATCAGTGAGTTATAAAATTATTTATCCAAGATTCCTGTTTTTCGCTGTCGAAATCAATCTTTGTTTTTTCGTGGCTTTGAAAATCTGGTTATGATTTTTTAAGAAATCAAATTGGAGAATACCGGATTTCAGCCCCAAAAACGGACTTCCTCAAACTCGTTCACCTTGAAAATAAATTTCGTTCACCTTGAAAATGTTTTTAAAGTGCCTTTTAAAAAAATTGGGTTCACCTTGAAAATTTATTTTCAGCGTACTCTTTTTTCAGGCAAAGCATAAGTAAATGTGAATTAATGTACATTTCCAGAATGTGAATTGTATTATTTTTACATTGGGGATTCAAGTCCTGAAAACGGCTTTAGAATCGCACAAACGGAACTTCGGCAAGGTCCGGACGATTTTATGCGATTCTGCGAGGCCTTGATTTTAACATTTCAAATTGTCAGAAAAAGCCCGTAATTTATGACAAGGCAGATGGTGTGAGGGTGGGGATGACCAAGCCGGTTTATGAGGTTGTCGGCCTTGTTGTGGCGTGACAGCCGGACCGGTAAAAAAGGTCTGTATCTGTACCCGACTTCGTCACTTGAAAACCAACAGAAATATAATTGTCTACGCGAGTCCGATTTAAGAAAGTCCTGCAAAAAGATAGGTAACTCTGCAAGCCTTTTGTATCTTTACAGTCAATATTCAAATACTTACAAAAAGGCGAGCAATGATTACCCACTTCTAAAAGGATTTTCTTATCCCGAACTCACGTAAAACATATTTATGGATAAAGTAGAACACTACAGGCAGGATTCAATATGCTATCACGGACGGTTGTACAATTACGTATTTACAGCGCACCCTCTTGTTTATGGTCACGATAGTGGATATTTAAGCGACGAAACTGCACCAAAATAGGCGCACCCTCTTGCTATTTTAATCAAAAGACACCATTCTGGAACCATCCTCCTGTTCTTCTATGTAAACTTTCACCACGTCTTCCGGCAATAGTTCTTCTATAATTTCAGGCCACTCTATAAAACAGATATTTCCACTATACACATAGTCTTCATACCCAATATCAAGCACCTCAGACAAAGCTGCTGCATGATCTGATTTTTGGAAACGATAGAAGTCGAAATGATAAACAGGTTCACTCTCTTTATCAAGATATTCATTGACAATAGCAAATGTAGGTGAGTTGATTATATCATTAACTCCAAGACATTCACAGACAGCCTTGATGAATGTAGTTTTCCCTGCACCCATCTTACCATAGAAAGCAAAAACATTACGGTTACCCATTGCTTTCACAAACTTTGCAGCTGCATCGTTTATGCAATCTACAGATTCAATATTTATCGTCATAATAATTCTTTATGTAATCAATTACGTTTAACACGCTTACTACGCATTGTTACAATTGGCACAAGCATCTCTTCCATTGATATTCCACCATGCTGAAATGTGTTCTTATAATACCCCACATAATAATTATAATTATTGGGATAAGCAAAAAAAGAATCGTTCTGTGCAAATATATAAGATGTACTCAGATTTGGTGAAGGCAAATATGCCTTTTTAGGCTCTTTAAGTTCAAAAATTTCCTTCGCATTATAGCTAAGATTCCTTCCCAATTTATAACGCAAATTAGTATTGGTGTTTTTGTCACCTATAATCTTGACCGGAGTGTTTACACGTATGCTTCCATGATCTGTAGTTATTACAATTTTTGCATCAGTCTGTGAAAGAATATTGAAAAGTTCACTCACAGGAGAATGCCTGAACCACGACAAAGTGATGCTACGATAAGCATTTTCATCAGAAGCAAGCTCACGTACCATTCGGGATTCCGTTCTCGCATGGGATAGCATATCAATGAAATTGATAACAATGACATTAAGATCTTTATTAGCCACATTTTTAAACTGCGAAACAAGCTTTTCTGAATCAGTCGAATTATTCAGTTTGGAATAGGAAAAAGAATTTTTACGTCTGTAGCGTTCCAATTGTGTCTGCACAAGAGTCATTTCATATAAATTCTTCCCTTCATCCTCATCTTCGTCAACCCATAGATCCGGGAACATAGAAGCAATCTGCAAAGGCATCAGGCCTGCAAATATGGCATTACGCGCATATTGTGTCGCTGTAGGCAATATGCTAAGATACAAATCCTCATCAAATACAAAATTTTCGGAAAGCTCATGTCCGATAACTCTCCACTGATCATAGCGGAGATTATCGAAGACTATAAGATAGACCTGCTCTTTGTCATTCAACAGTGGGAAAATCTTACGTTTGAAAATATCAGGACTCATCAACGGACGTTTATCAGGATTTTCAATCCAACTCATATAGTTTTTTCTGACAAACTTGGCAAATCCGATATTGGCCTCCGTTTTCTGCATACGCAATATATCAGCCATCTCACTATTCGTTTCAGACAGTTCAAGTTCCCAAAAGACAAGACGCTTGTACACGTCTATCCATTCTTCAAGACTATATGAATCATTAATCTGCATGCCGATTTTGGTAAAATTCTGCTGGTAACTGCTGTTCGTCACCTCTGTAGCAATCTCTTTTTTATGAAGATGCTTTTTCAATGTCAAAAGAATCTGATTCGGATTTACAGGTTTTATCAGATAATCAGCTATTTTGGAGCCTATGGCCTGATCCATAATATTCTCTTCCTCACTTTTAGTTACCATCACAACAGGAATCGTATTATTTATCTCTTTAATCCGGAAAAGAGTCTCCAACCCACTCAATCCCGGCATATTTTCATCCAGAAAAATAATGTCAAATGACTGCTCACGGCACATATCTATCGCATCTCTGCCATTTGTGGCTGTAATAACCTCATACCCTTTCTTCTCAAGAAATATGATATAAGCCTTGAGAAGCTCCATCTCATCATCAACCCATAGCAATACACCGTTATTCATTGTTTTTAATTCTAATTAATTTAGAAAATATAATTATCATCTTCTTCATAGCCCTCTCCATCCTCATATTCCTCGTCCTCATCCTCCGGCTGCGGAAGTTCTTCAGGCTCATCAAGAGTACTGTCATCTATATTCAAATGCCCGAACTTTCCAAAATGTTCGTCATAAAAATCAAAATAATCAGCAAAACTTTTACCTCTCATCAATAATTTGAGGTTATCTTCCGATATGACAAATGCTTTCAATCCTTCAAGCTTATAAACCATCTCTTCATTATTGTACAATCGATGCAAATATATAAATGCCTCATCATAATTGAGGAATGTACGCACCTGCAACATATCCACTCCATCTCCCTTCTCTATAGAAAGATCAAAATTGCGCACTGTAAAGTTTGTAAAATTATAATGCGCCATTTCATAAAGCAGCTGATTTTCATTTACACTGTCACGCTCGTATGCTATAACAAAAACAAAATTGCAATTCTTCTCATCTGTAAACGAAGAGTCGGCCATAAGCGAATCCTCTTCTGCTCCAATACCTCTCCGACGCTCCCAGATAGATCCCATCTCAAATTTGCCACTTGCGAGCAAACGACCATCCTTAAGTCCTTTAACATATAGTCCGGCAAGTTCGCTGACAGTACTTGTTGGAAATTTCTCGACAATCGATTTCATAGACTCCATAAATGATTCGCGCTCTCCTCTCTCCAAACGACTCATGGCCGCCAAAAACATAAAGCGCGCCCTGTTAGCACCTTCAGGATATTCTTTTTCTGTATAAGCATCGTTTGCTATCACTTTATCAAAATCATTCATAGCAAATGCATCATAGGCCTCCATATACAAAGAGTCCTCTATCTGCTTACCATATCTTGCCTTAAATTCAAAATTCTTATCTGCCACATGTTTTGCATGTTCATTTTCAGGAAAATCATCTATCAATTTACTGCGATAGATGTCTGCCTCATCATCACGACCAATACGTGAATATAATTGAAACATATTATAATATGTCTCATCCATTTGTTCAAAATCCGGAAAATCCGTGCAAATACGCACAAATGTCTTCTCTGCAAGCGGAAAATTCTCCATTCTGTCCTTATATATTATTCCTGCATTGAAAAGCGCATTAACAAGAGCAATGTTAGATGCCTGCATCTGTTCATCTGTCATCGGTATATCTTTGAGATAATATTCCGGTCGATGAGGGTCATTTGCATATTCCTCTTCTTTGCTCTTTTCTTTATCTATCTTCTTGTCCTGAAGAGCATCGTCTGCAATAGAATCATTACCTACAGCGACAGAATCTCCTTCAACAGTTTCTTCATTGAAATCTTCAAGTACTGTCTTATTCGCTCTCCGCCAATTATCTGCAAGTTCACGTTTTCCCCATTTCTTCTGAAACTCCTGTTTCCCGGCTGCAACAGCCGTAGGATTATAAAAATACCAAAGTCCGCCACTCCTCTTGGTCGTATTATTCAAATTTCCATGATTCGCAGAACTCACATTATTTTGCTGACGGTTATTGCCAGAAGAGGCAGACGCATCTGCCGCCTTCCTTTCTTCTTCTTTCTCCTTTTTCTTCACCTCTTCTATAATGCGCTTTATAACATCCATCCTTTCCACTGAATCCATCTTTGCAAGAGTTTGAAGACTATCTTGCAACTCAATATCAACAGCAAAAGGCTGGAGTTCATCCAGAATCTTTGAACGCTCATCAATTTCTTTATAATCATCTCGTTCCTTGTCAAGCAAACCCAATACCTCAGAATAACACTTCTGCGCCTTCACAAAATATTCTTTTTCCCAATACAATCTCCCAAGATGCAGTAATACCACACCTTTTTCTATCCCGTTCCTTGTACTTTTTTCTGCTCCTTCACTGTACGCATAAATAGCATGTAATGTATCCTTGTTAGCCAAATAAATATTGCCGATAGCATAAAACACCTGATCCAAATAATCCTTATTTTTCGGATTCTTCGACATAGCCTGCAATTTGCGTATCATCTGCTTACTCTTACCAGCAGAAACCACTTCTGTCTGCTGTATGCGTGCATTAAAATCAAGCTCGTAAGGCGGATTCTTGGACACTACTTTATTAAAAGCCTTAAAGGCAAGCTGTTCCTGTCCTGTCTTATGATACAACTGACCAAGCAAGAAATAAAGTCGGGCCTTTTGCAAAGAACGTTTTTCTTTCTTTATCGCTTTGAGCAAATTCGGAATCGCATCCGTATATTGCTGTTGCCGTATCTGGCAATTAGCCATAACTTCAGCTTTCAAAGGCTCATATTTGACAGGGAAGCTATCACGGACCGCTCTGGATATGATATCCTCCGCATCATAAAACCATTCCAATTCAGAATAGCATTTTGCCTCAAGTATACGTGCCTTAGCCACAATATCAGGATCAGAAAAATACAACCTCTGCATATAGGAAAATGTCGAAGCCGCCTCCATATATTCTCCTTTGCGGAATTGTGCTTCTCCCATCAAGAACCATGCCTTATAAAGAAATGGATTATATTCCTTCCTACTCAACCAAATCTTATCTTTAAGCTTCTTCGGTTTGTTACTGTTCCACTCCGGACGTGTCGTGATAGAATGCTGTTTGATTGTCTTTTGGCATTTCTCTATTGCACGAGAAAAATTTGAATTGCCAAGCGTCAATGTACTTTTATTTGAAGTCATATACAGCGGTACTATCTCCGTATAATTATCCTTATTACCTTCTTCTTGAGCATCTAATCCGTCTATATAAGCCAAATGCCCATTATAATATGTATTATAACGAGCTTTGAAAGCCTGTACAGCTCGCGTCATCCCCGTATTTTTTTTCGTCGAGCACGAAGACAACACAAATCCTGCACAGAGAAAAAGAAAGACACCGAACAAATTCCTCATTATCTCACTAACCTTGATTTTCCATATCATTAAGTTGTTGAGTTTATACCCTGCATTAAGAATCCTTTTGTGCCTTGTATTAATGAGGTTTCAACCCAAAGATTCGCCTGAAAAACGACAACATTACAACTCCATGGCACCGCCCATTACAAGACCCACAACCTATACCTGCAAAAGTTCAACTTTCATTTATATATAACGTAAAAATACACGCCTTTATTATAGCAACATGATTAAGTCATTCATTGCTTTTGTGACCGTCGTTGCGTCTCTCTGCAACAATCATAACCACTTCATCCTTCAATTCATCCGGCAATTCAACAGAACGCAGTTGCAAACTTCTGACCCATCCTGCCACTTCCGTATTTTTCATCGTATATAATATGTCACGAAATTCTTCTGCCTCTTCATCTGTATATTCCGCTGATGCCCGTCCACGGAAACGGTCAAGCTCTTCATCGTTGTAATATTCTATTTCACGGCTGACAGCAGCAAGCAGGCTTTCCTTTTCACAGGTTTCATGCTGTCCACAGCACTCCATATCCTCAACCTGCTTTATGGAAGGAAGTTCTGCTATTTCACCTTTTTCAAGCTTTCTCTGCAATCTCCGGTTCCTTATTCCACCAGCCAACATTGCAAACAAAGCGAGTAAACAAAGCCCAACAAACAAATAAAACATTACTATTATATATTTATGGTTTCAATCCGGAAGCCGACGGCTTTCAAATCATCCCAATACTTCGGATATGATTTTGACACAACTTCTGGATTGTTTATTCTTATTTCTCCAACTTTCAAAGCACAGGGGGCAAAAGCCATTGCCATACGGTGATCTTCGTAAGTATCTATGACAGGAACTGATTGTGCTGCCGTCCTTTTCCCATTCCATAGAAGTACACTGCCATCTTCTTCATCGACAACATATCCCAGCTTAAGAAGTTCATTCCGTAATGCCGTTATGCGGTCTGTCTCCTTTATCTTCAAGCTCTGAAGCCCTGTAAAACAGAAGGGGATATCCAACATGCAGCAACATACGACAAATGTCTGCGCCAAATCCGGCTGACTGACAAAATCATATTCCAGACGCTTACACTTCTGCTCTTCCTTCTTCAATACAACATGAGGAATACCACCAGATTCTCCGAACAAGGTTCTGACACCTAACTGATTGAATATTTCTGATACCTTAGAATCGCCTTGAAAACTGTCACGAAATAATCCCAGCAAAACAATCTCCGAATCTACAGAAAGAGCCGCCATTTCATACCAATAGGAACTTGCACTCCAATCACTCTCGACAATATAAGAACGCGCTGAATAACGGAGCGGTTCCACTTTTATCTGTGAATCTCCAATCCAACGGCACTTTGCACCAAAGTCTGTCATAAGTTGCAAGGTTAGATTAATATATGGACGCGAAATAATCTTGTCCACAAGCGTCAATACCAGCCCTTTCTTCATGACCGGAGCTATCATCAACAAAGCTGAAATATACTGGGAACTTACATTGCCGGGCAACGTAAGTTCTCCACCTTCCATCATGACATTTCCTACTATTCTCAAAGGAGGGAAACCCTCTTTCTCCACATAATCGACCTCCGCCCCCAATTTTCGCAAAGCATCAACAAGAATAGCTATGGGACGGTTCTTCATCCTTTCCGTCCCAGTGATGACTCTGCTTCCTTCTGTAACAGCAAGCAATGCAGTAGAAAACCTCATTGCTGTGCCAGCGGCACCTATATCCACTGTTCCAAAAGTATTGTCAGAAAGCCAACGCAACATGACACAAGTATCATCACAGTCAGAAAGATTCCCGATCTGAGAATCCCTGCTGTCTGTAAGCGCATTGATTACCAGCGCCCGGTTGCTTATACTCTTTGAAGAAGGAAGGCATATATGTCCTCGTATATCACGAGGCGCCTTTATACTGATTTGCATAGCTGTAGACAGTGTTTTTTGCATCCCCATGTTTCTCCTCCAAGAAGACCTCCATCATGTGGAAGGAGAAGGAGGATTATATATGAAAAAACGGTATAGAAAAATGCAAGCCCCCTCCCACCCGTCTGGGTGTGAGGGGGCTGATTCCGGGCGG
>CAZKOB010000092.1:0-14736 GCA_964554265.1 uncultured Bacteroides sp.
TTTCTGATTAGAATATTTTGGAATACTTTTGTGCCGAATTTGTAATTATTTGTATCATGCGTTCTTTTGACACTCTTCATACGGCATTCTCTTCGCTTTATTTGCAATATGCAGATGTCCTTCTGTCTTATGGCTATGGCCTTGGCTACGAGAAGGAGGATATAGAGGATGCAATGCAAGATGTTTTTTTTAGTCTTTATACTAAGAACCCCACGCTTGAAGGTATAAGTAATATAAAATTCTATTTGTTTTATGGCTTGAAGAATCGTTTGCTTAATTCTGCGAGAAACAAGAGAACCGGAAGGATTGTAGATATTGAAGAGGTAGACTTTATTGCAGAAGTCTCTATTAGTGATGAGATAATTGCAGATGAAGAACATAGAGCTGTAAAAGAACGTGTGGAAAGGTTTTTGTCTACATTGACAAGCAGGCAGCGTGAAGCCATATATTTGAGATATATCAGTGAATTGGAGTATGACGATATAGCTTCTCTGTTAAATATGACAAAACCTTCTGTACGTAATCTGGTGTCTCGTGCTTTGAAGGAAATGCGTGAAAATATGCCTGATATGCAACTTTTCTCTCTTATTTTGATGATATAAACGCTGTTTATGTGTCTTTGTGTAAAAGCAATGGACAATGAACAGGTTTGAAGATTTTTTTAATGATAAACAGTATCATGAACTGATGGACGATTTGTCCTCGGTCAGGATTAATGATTTCAGATTTACGGAAGAAGAGAAGCGTAGAGGTTTGGAACGGCTTCAAAAGCGTATGAGGCGTTATGATTTGTTGAAAATAGGCAGTCGTTGGGCTGTTGCAGCTTCTGTATTGCTTGTAGCGACAATAGGGGGATGGGTGTATGTCAATGAAATAGGCTGTAAGGATGAGATTGTACGGGTTGTTCCGGCAGATAATGAGATACTTCTTACTATGTCAGACGGATTCTCCATGAATCTTCATAATAAAAGCGAACTTGTTTGTGCGGCAGATGGCAATATCTCTGTGAATGGAAAGGGACAGGATGTTTTTGCGGCAGAAGACAAAGCCGGCATCTCCGGAAGTGATGCCGGCAATACAGTGAACGACAAACCATACAGACTTGTCGTTCCGGATGGTAAGCGTACCTCTGTCCGTCTTGCAGACGGAAGTCGTCTTTGGATAAATTCCGGTTCAGAAGTAGAATTTCCTGTTTGTTTCAAAGGAAAAGAACGATGCATAAAAGTCGATGGCGAGATTTACATTGAGGTGGCGCATAATGCAGATCAGCCATTCCGTGTACAGACTTCTGATTTTGATGTGAAAGTGCTTGGTACCAAGTTCGGTATTACAGCTTATAGTTATAGCGAAACGGCGAATGTCGTATTGTCAGAAGGAGCTGTCGTCGTAGAGTCTCCGGACCATGCTGCTATTTCTTTATCTCCTTCTCAGTTGTTGACATTTAGCGAAGGGGCATTTAAGATAGACACCGTAGATCCTTATACATATATTTCTTGGAAGGATGATCTTCTTTATTTTACAGGAACACCAATAAGTGAAGTTCTTCAGCGTCTTTCCCATCAGTATGCGGTGAATATCTCTTGTAGTACGTCTGTAGCAAAAGAGCGTCTTTACGGAAAATTGGTGCTTGAGGAACATATAGAGGATGTTCTTGACAATCTTTCTGTTATTTCTTCAATAAGGTATACAGTCAAGGACAATAAGATTATAGTGGATAATTGATTTATAAACTAAATAAAATACGACATTGAAAACCCGAAAATTTACAAAACTGAAATTGTCCATTGTGTTTCTGTTGATAGGAGTAGCTCTGCCTCTCCATGCACAAAAGAACATTACGCTTTTAGCTTCAAATCAGACCATTGTGAATGTTTTTCATGAGGTTGAACAGTCCGGTGACTACGTGTTCTTATTTGACGAGAATGTAAGGCCGGCTTTATTGCGGAGAGTAGATATAAATGCCAAGCAATGGACCATTGATGCTGTCATGGACCATCTTCTCCGTGGTACGAATCTTAAGTATAAAGTTTCACAGAGGCAAGTGCTTGTTTATCTTTCGACTTCGTCAGTACCGGGTAACCTGCCTGCCACTCAGCTATTCTTGGCAGAAGGAACTGTTTATGATGAGAACGGGGAGGAAATGATGAATGCCAATATTTTTGTGATGGATGCGGAAGTTGGAACGGTTACTGACAGTAATGGGCGTTTTTCCATACGTGTGCCGTCACCAGAGTCAAAGCTGCGCATTACTTTCGTTGGATATGATGTGTTGGAAGTAACTGCTCTGCAAGCGAAAAAGGGGGTGTCCATGAAGCCGATGCTTAACGGATTGTCAGAAGTGAAAATAGTGGCAGACGGCTACAATAAGATTGACAAGCGATTGTCTGCCAGCTCAACCTTTACCATTAAGCCGGAGGATTTTATGATTCAAAACACTCCGACACTCTCCAATATGTTGCAGGGAGTTGTTCCCGGACTTTCTGTTGTAACTCCGTCAGGTTCTCCTAATGCAGCCCCGAGAATGCGTATTCGAGGTTCATCGACCATTCATGGCGATGCAGCTCCCGTATGGGTGATAGACGGGGTTATTTGGGAAGAACCTGTCAATGTCACCAATGATGAAGTCAACGCTATTCTGCGAGGAAATGCCAGCCTTGACCAAGTAAATGAAAATGCCAGTCTTTCGCTTTTGGGTAATGCTATCACAGGACTTAATCCGCATGACATTGAAAGTATCACTTTCCTGAAGGATGCTTCTGCTACGGCTATCTATGGTACTCGGGCTGCTAATGGTGTGATAGTTGTTACCACAAAAGGAGGTAAAGAAGGTAAGAATGCCTTCAATTTCTCCTCTTCAATAGGATTTACCTCCCGTCCTCAGTATTCTGATTATAATATGATGAATTCCAAAGAGCGTATTCAACTCTCAAAAGATATGGTAGAGAATGGTTATGTGTTTGATATTCATCCATATTCAACCGGATTTGAAGGTGCCTTGTTTGATTTGTACGACAAAAAAATTACAGATGATGAGTTTGCCGCACGTGTAACGGAGTTGGAAACACGTAATACTGATTGGTTCAAGAAATTGTTCCGTAACTCCATCAATCAGGATTATAATGTAAATTATTCCGGAGGTAACGGACAGACACGTTATTATACAAGTTTTGGATATTCAGATTCTAAAGGCTCTTCTAAAGGCGATGAAATGCGCCGTTATAACATGAATATGAGTCTGGATACACGTTTGTTCAATTTCCTGCAAGTTTCTTCCAAGTTGATGTTTTCAGACCGTGAGTCGAAAGGCTTTTATATGGTGAATCCTTTTGATTATGCCATTTATGCATCTCGCACGCTTGCGCTTGATGAATATTACACTCAGGCACAGACGAGAGTGGAGGGGACTAACAATAATTATATGTTGAAATATAATATTTTCAACGAATTGGAACATACTTCAAATGTCACTAAAGTACAGCAAGTCAACGCACAGGTTAGTCTGCGCGGAAATATCATGCAAGGACTTGCAGCTGAGGGACTTTTCAGCTACAATATTTCAAGCACAAATCAGAAACAGTGGGCAGATGAATACTCTTACTATATTGCCGGTATCAGAGGATATGAAATAGGAGAAGTTCTTTCTGGTAGTGCCGATGAACTTGCCTCTCAGTTGCCTAAAGGCGGTATACTCTTGAATGATGACCAGAAACAAAAGACCTGGACTGCTCGCTTCCTATTGAATTACAACAAGTCTTTTGGCTTGGATCATGTTATTCAGGTTATGGTAGGATATGAAGCTCGCTCAAACTACTATGATGGGCTGAAAACTCAGGAGTATGGCTATTTTCCGGATAGAGGGAATAAAGTCTCTTTCGAATATAACAATCAGTATTCCGGTTCTACAGACTGGCATAGCTCCCTTGACAAGCATACTGCCACTCTGACCAGTACGCTCAATAATACAGTGTCGGAATTTGGTACATTTGTCTATAGCTATAAGAACAGATATATTCTGAACGCTAATTTGCGAATGGATGCTTCAAATCGTTTTGGTCAATATACGAATCATAAGTTTCTTCCTGTATGGAGTACGGCATTGCGATGGAACATTGCGGAAGAGAGCAGGATTCCGAAATTTGTCAATGAGCTCAGTCTGCGAGGCTCGTACGGTATGCAGGGAAACATTCCGACAATGGTAGGTCCTAATCTGGTTGTCCGTTATCCTTCTATGATTGTGAACCGCTGGTCTGGTGAATATCAATTGCAGATAAGCCGTCTTCCTTATCCTGATCTGCGGTGGGAAAAAACTGCCACTTATAATTTAGGTCTTGACTGGTCCTTTCTTAATGGAAGAATATCAGGAACAGCTGATTATTACTGCAAGAAAGGCACGGACATTTTGTTCTTGCTTCCTGTCGGTCTGGAATATGGACAGGAAAATGTATATCGTAATGGGGCTGACTTGAAGAATTATGGTATGGAACTTTCCATGACTTTTATCCCTATACGAACAAAAGATCTGGAATGGTCCATCACCCCTATATGGTCTAAGAATACAAACCGCGTGGCGAATGTCCTGAAACAGGAATATACAGTCGAAGACTATCTTTCCGGCAATGCCTATGAAGAGGGGAAACCGGTCAATGCCATATATTCATGGAAGTTCACAGGATTGGATCCTGAAACCGGTTATGCCACATTTGCCAATACAGCAAAATCGGAATCTGCACTTGGCGAACAGATGGATGTTAAGGATATTCTTGTCTATTCCGGTTCAAAAGACCCGAAATTCAGCGGAGGTTTCTCCACGATGGTTCGCTGGAAACAATGGACATTTAACTCCATGTGGGCTTTCCAATGGGGAAACGTCGTCCGTCTTAATTATATGTTCGAAGGGAATAATCTTATGCCGCAACCTTATGCCAATCTTAACCGTAAGTTGTTGAAGGCTTGGAGACAGCCGGGGGATGAGGCCTTCACCAATATTCCGGGTTTTAACCGTACGGGACAGTCAGACTATTCATTGTATTATAACACAACGACAAACGGTGTACGTTCTTCGTCGTCTTATTCTATGTACAACTATTCTGATATAAGAATTGTAAAAGGCGATTTTCTGCGTTGCCGTAATCTCAGCCTCTCATACAGTTTTCCTTATAAAAAGATAAGCCAATGGGGTATCAATGCATTGTCGCTTTCGCTCAATGTGACCAATCCGTTCACGTTCTGCTCTTCACGATTTGAGGGACAGGACCCGGAAATACAAGGAACAGGCACGACAGCCATGCCTATCACACAAACCTACACTTTCTCACTCAATATAAGTTTGTAACAAGATTATGAAAAGAATCAATTCCATATTGCTGACGACACTTGCCGTTGCCTTTATATCGTGCGGAGATTTTCTGGAAGAAGTCTCTCAAGATGAGTTTGAGCCAAAGACAACCAATTCTTTCATCGAGCTGATGAACGGAGAGGGATACATATCCTCTCCTGTAGACCCTATGACTTATATGATGGACGATGACGTGAATGGCTGCAAGTCGATGTTCTGGACTAATGCAATCCGTACACGTCAGGAAATTTTCTGCTGGCAACCGGACTTTTGGCGTCTCGAAGATGAATGCTCGGATTTACTTGCAAACATAAAGAACAGTTATCAGAACATTTATAAGGCAATATCCGTATGCAATATCATTGTTGAAAGGGCACCCAAAAGTCAGGGTACACAGGAAGAAAAGGATATTTGCTGCGGAGAGGCAAAAACAATGCGTGCGTTCTATTATTTACAACTGGTGAATACGTATGCGCTTCCTTATAATGACTCGCAGACTTCACCGGAAACGAATCTTGGTGTGTCGTTGGTTACAGAGTCTGAGGTAAAAGAAACAGGAATGCCACGTGCCACTGTGGCAAAGGTGTATGAGCAGATTATAAAGGATATAGAAGACGCTTGCGAACTTTTCGGCAACAATAAGACAGATCGTGGTAAGTATCGTGTGGCATATACGGCAGCCCATCTGTTGGCTTCGAGAATCTATCTGCATACAGAAAATTGGGAAAAGGTGGTTGAGCATGCCACAAAAGCTATGGCTGTCGCGCCTCCTTTGGCTAATCTCAACAGCTATACCATTGACAATATTTCATCTCCGACCAATGGAGTTATCTCTACGAAATTCCCGGAGGTTATCTTTGTTGGTGGTATGAAAGCCATGTCGGGTGCCTACAGTCTTATGGGAACACCCTACGGAGTAAGTACGGTTTTCGCCTCTACATTCTCTGTCATGGATTCTCGTATGAATGTCTATTTGCAGCCCAGCGGATATGACTATCCTTACCGCATTTTCAAGATATGTGCTGACGAACATGAGTTTGTCTGGCGCACAGCGGAACTGTATCTGAATAGGGCTGAGGCATACTTTAATCTGTACAAGCAGGGAGACGTTGCTGCCGGACAGAAATGTGTGGATGACCTTGAATCCCTGATGGCAAAGCGTTATTTGCGCCACACTCCGCCTGCTTGTTCTGATATAGACGCATTACAGGCATTGCTGCGTTCTGAGAGAAGAAAAGAACTTTGTTATGAAGGTTTCCGCTTTTTTGATTTGAAACGCTATGGAATGCCAAGTATCGAGCATGTCATGATAGGCGAAAACGGAGGAACCACCACTTACACACTTGAAGAACGTGATCCGGCTTATTGTGTCCCTTTGCCAGACAAAGCACTTGACCATAATGAGAACCTGATACAGAACCCGTTGGCTGCGCGACGCATAGGAAGATAAAGCCGTAATCCTACATTTTGACTACATTCAAAAAAATAAATTTATATGAAAAACAAAGCTGAAAGCATAAAGGCGCAAATAAGAAACATATTTCTGTTCCTTTCTTTAATCGCTACACCCATCCTGTTGTCCGGATTTTTGTTGTCGTGTTCCGATGATGACATCACAGCCTCTCCGGACAATTATCTCGTGGACTTTCCACAAGGGAATAATCCTTATGACATGGAGATAAGAGAAATATATGAAAAATACGGAACTCAGATGCTGTATCGGTTTAACGATGCGATGTTCCGTTGGCAGGTAACAGGAAGGCTCGACTATATCAGTACTGAAGGAGATGAACGGTATGTGGCGGAAGCAGTAGCCTTCATCAAGCACAACTGTCTCGACTTTTATAGTGATGACAGCCTGAAATTGGTGCTGCCCTATCGCATCTATCTGGCAAAAAAATTGTCTCGTATATTTTCCTATTCAGGTAATAATATTTCTGGAAACCATGTAAGCTATACGGATACAATTCCCGGTATTGCCGCTGTCAACGGATACTGCAACATCTGCTTCGGGTGTGCCAACAACCGGTTGGCAGGCTTGAGTGAGGACAGTCTGCAACTTGTCAAAGGTGAGTTGAATGCCTCACTGATTGCTTACGGATTGGAACAGGGAATATTCAAAGTGCCGGACACATTTACAAAGCTTGAATTCTCTAATGTAAACTGGAGCAATTTCGTTGGTGTCGGAGGTTACAACGCATTTGGCTTACTTGAATATATTGATGCCAAAAGTATGACTCCGGAGCAGGATTTTACGCTGTTTCTTAAATATCTTATAGCTTATCCTACCGATAAGTTTGAAGCCCGTTTCACTGTATCGGCTTTTGACACGTCCGGCCGTATAGCTCGGAAGGCAAAGATTGTTCGTGAATGGATGCAAAGCGAATATGGAATAGATTTGGTCCTGTTTGCAGATAAGAAAGTAATAAAATGAAAAGATATAACATGAAGAAAAAATTATTTGCAGCACTGGTGTCAGTGCTGGCTTTTGCTGTGGCTTTTGCACAGGCAGAGCTGGAAGAGAATAGATCCAGAGTATATGAAACTTATGAGAGGCTGACAGGTATTCCAAAGCCGCCTGTTGCCGGAACAACCATAGATTTCTCCTATTCGCCCAAAGGTACAGTGCTCGAAGGGATGGATAATCTTGTTGCTCTGGTTTATATGTATAACAACTATCGTTGGCAACTTGGAGATGTGGCACTTGTTAAAGAAGGTAGCCTGTGGAGAGGACAGTTTGATATTCCTGAAGATTGTGCCTTCATGGCAATGCAATTTCAAAGCACTTGGTCGCAGTTTGCCCAAGAAAAAGATAATAATGACAATAAAGGTTATCTTTATGTAATCAGTGATGGTCAGGGACAGCCTTTGCCTGGTGGTGAATTGGCATGGGGATTGATGCGACGTCCTTCGGCTTCTCTTGGAATTGCAGGCTATTTTAATGAGGGCTATAATGAGATAGAGCGCGATGCACTTTATTTTTGGTATCAGAAGGAGCTGCAGCGCAATCAGGATAAGGCTGACAGATTTTTCGGTACAATGATGAATATTGTACAACAGCAGACCGGAGACAGATTTCCGGAGGTGGCGGAGATGTTCTTTTCAATATTCTCTAAACAAGGACAGCCGAGTGAGAAAAATTATATTGTGATGGAAAATATCTATCGTTCAAGTTTGAAGAATGTACAGAAGGCGGACAGTATTCATCAGCTTGTTCTGGCCACTTATCCTGATGGGTGGACTGTACGTCGTAAGGCTTTTGATGATGTCTATAAATCAGGGAAGGACTTCCATAAGAATATGATGGCTGTATTGAAGAAATATCCGGTGGCAGATTCTGAAAAACTGGATTCGTATCAGCCTTTCATCTATTATAATGCAGTGCGTGCCGTTGCTGCGGACTTTTTTTCCGGACAGTATGATCAGAAAGAGTTTATAGAGATTATTCCGCAATACGATTTCAAGACTCTTGCAGAAGTATATCGTTCAACCGTTTCTCCGTTCCATACGAAGAAGGCTGTAAAAGATGAATTGAACTATCCGATAGGTAAGGTGTTGATTGCTGAGATGATAAAGAAAGTGGAGGACAAGTCGTATGTAGAAGAAACTTATTTGTCTCCGGGGCAGTCTGATTTTCTTGCTCGTACAATACTTGATGAGCATCTTGGTAATTATGCTGACATTCTGTTGTGTATGAACAAGCCTTCCGAAGCCTTGAAATATATTGGCATGATTTCAGCTGAAAGACGCTACGCTGTGCCGGAAGTCAATGAGACGCATATAAAGTCATTGCGTCAGACTAAAAATAAAAAGAAAGTTGAAGGGGTATTTAAGGCAGCTTTGACAGCTAATGCGGTTACTCCCGAAATGATGGATATGTTAAAGGCTGATTATGTGAAGAAGAAAAAAAGTGAGGAGGGTTTTGACGAATATGTCAATTCGATGAAGTCGAAAGAGGAGGCTGAAGCAATGAAGGCTGAAATCAGCAAACGTCTGATAAAGGTTCCGTATACAGCATTTTCTTTGCAGTCGATGGATGGAGGAACTGTCAACTCTGCCGACTGGAACGGGAAGGTTGTGGTGATTGATTTCTGGGCTTCATGGTGTTATCCATGTAAAAACTCATTTCCCGGAATGCAGATGGCGGTAGATCGTTTCAAAGACGATTCTGATGTCCTTTTCTATTTTATTGATACGATGGAAAGAGGTGATGATTATAAGGCCAAAGCAAGAGAATATATGAATCAGAAAGGATTTTCTTTCGATGTGCTTTTTGATGCCGATTCAGACACTACACGGCAGAGCGCTAATAATATGGTCTTTTCGCAGATGAATGAAATCAATAGTTCGATGGCAATCCCTCGTAAGATGGTGTTGAAGGATGGCTATGTGCGCTATACGGAAGAAGGCTATGGAGGTAGTCCGAGCAGGCTTGCTGACGAGATTGCTTTTGTGGTAGAAATGCTGAAAGCGGAAAAATAAGAGACCTCCATCTGGTATATTCCGGTTCTGGATTTTGGATAATTGAAATGAGTAAGGTTACAAGACCTGTTGCTTTTTTATGCGCCGGATTGTAATCTTACGACTTTATACTTTGGTTAATTTTGTGTTTGTAATATTGGGACAACTATTTTTATGTTTATGGATTTCAGACGTTTGTTTATGACCGTTGTGATGGAGATGGCAGTACAATTATGCCGGTTTGCCTCCGTTTGTGCACAGAATGTGCCGGAAGAGAAAATAATGATGACTTTCTATGCACTGCGCAATATGTATGTGGACAGTATAACAATAAGCCCGTTGGTGGAGTATCAGATGATGATGCTGATGCAGTGTCTCGATCCGCATAGCGAATACCTTACGGCAGAGGCGGCTCGTGCGAATGAGAATATGCTGCTTGCTCCCACAGCCATGGCTGTGGCTTACGGCATGAGTGCGGACGGTGTGGAAAAGGCTGAAATGGTAGAGAAGAAAATTGGTTATATACGCTTGTCTATTTTTAGTCAGAGCACACCCGGCAGGTTCCATCATGTGGTGGATAGTATGAAACATAAGGGGATGGAAAGCCTTGTTCTTGACATTCGAGGTAATGGCGGAGGCTTTTTTGATTCGGCTCTTGAACTTGCCGATGAATTTATCCCGGCTGGAAGTTTGCTGGTCACTACAGAAGGGAAAAATTCTCCCCGTCAGGAAGTGAGAGCGCGGAAGAAAGGACTGCTGGAAAAAGGGCGGGTTGTTATATTGGTGGATGAGGGCACAATGTCCGCGGCTGAGATTTTTGCCGGAGCTGTTCAGGATTGGGACAGGGCGGTGCTTATAGGACGCAGGACTTTTGGCAAGGGGCTGATACAGGAAACTCTCCCTTTCAGCGATGGCAGTGCGATTAGAATTTCCGTGGCACGCTATTTTACCCCTTGCGGACGAAGTGTCCAGAAGCCATATATGAACCGTTCGCGTGAAGCCTATTTCAGTGAGGTGCAGAACCGCCCTGACGATGGTTCTTTGTCTGATGAGGAAAGACAGAAAGTATATGAGTCGATGGTGAACCAGCGGGCACTCTATGGTGGAGGAGGAATTACTCCCGATATATTGGTGGCTAAAACTGCTCCGTCCGATGATGCTGTCAAGATGGCGTTGGATGTGCTGAAGGACTCCAAGCGTTTCAAGTATCTGCTCACGACAGGGACAGCTCAAATAGCTGAACCGGCTTTTGCAAAGTCGTCGGTCATGGAGATAAGCGGATGTTTGCCGGATGATTCTTATTCCGGTCGCCGGATCGTGCTTGAAAAAGTGGACCCTATATATACTGACAGTTCAACAGTATTGGCAGACTGTATTGTTAAAGGACGTTCGTTCTCATTCAGATATGATGCCTCGGGGGCACCGGAGCTTGGAAACATACGTTTTTCTGAAGTCGCTTCCAATGATATTTTTTCGGTGTTCAATGCTGATGTTATTCTTGAACCTGGTCGCATGGAGGTTATGTATGATTCTCTTTCATATACCCTTTCCGGTACTCCACTGAACGAAGCTTTTAACGACTGTATACTTAAAGCTGAGCGTGAACGTCGTGCACGGACTTATGCCATTAACGCAGAGCGTAATGAGGCTCAGGCGGGTAGCGGACTTTCTGCAGAGGAAGAGCAACGTTATAATTCTGAGATTACGGCATTGAATATAGATTACATGTCAAAATTCTCTGCGTTTTTGAGAAATAATATTTCTCGCCCTTTTGCCAGCCGGCTGTTGTTCAGATACCCTCTTGACCGCTATCCTGAAACGGACAGAGCTTTTTTGGAGAAGAATTGCGACCAAAGCCTGTTGAAGAAACGACAGGAGCGTGATGAGGCTGTCAGGAAGAAAGAAGAGTACTTCTTGGAATCGAGAAAGTTGATGAGGGTCGGAGGACATTACAGGGACATTGTAGGAGTGACTCCTGAGGGGCACGACGTAAAACTTTCTGAACAGGTAAAGGAGGGGCGTATTATGCTTATAGACTTTTGGGCTTCATGGTGTGTGCCATGCCGGCAGGAGATACCGTTTCTTAAAGAGTTGTATGCGAAGTATCATGAGAGGGGATTGGATATTGTAAGTGTTTCGCTTGACAAGTCAAGGCAGGCCTGGCTGAAGGCTTTGGAGAAAAATGATATGCCGTGGATGCAAATGTCGGATTTGAAGGCTTGGGATGGTCCTGTGACACAGGATTATGGTGTGCAGGCCATACCTTTCCTTGTTTTGCTGGATAAGAAGGGGAATATTGTTGTTCGTAATCTTCATGATAAATTATTGGAAGATGCGATAAGGAAGGCATTAGACAATTAAGAGGAAGTGATATAGGGATATGTCGGTGTTTGGACCGGAAAAATCCGTTGGACCTAGACGGTACATTTTTGGAGTGGCTGCACCGGAAATATAAAACCGCCTTTCTGGAAAATTAAAATCAGCGCACTATTTTTTACAATCAGCACTGCTGATTGTAAAAACTGCACTGCTGATTATACAAACTGCACTGTTGATTTTATAATCTGCACTGCTGATTTAAGAAAAAGGTGCGGTAAAAACAACTTTCCAATGTGGACAAATCAACTTTTTACAGTTTGTAATACAATGATTTTCAGTGCTATGCAGAGAAGTGTCGGCTTGGGTAGAAATAGAAACTCCGTTGAAATCAAAAAAATAATGGATTTCAGGTGTGGAATAACAGCAAAACAGGCCCGGCGGATAGGCCTGTCGTGAGATGCGAAAAAGCATGTTTTGGGGCGGATACAAGTAAATGTAGTTTTACCGTTTGCTTTTTCATTTATTATATGGTGAAAATTTAGATTTTCAATTCATTCAATAATGAATAATGTATAGAAAGCTCGTTTTCTGAGATTAATGATATGTTTGGAAGATAATAATGAAATAATAATATCAAACAAAAAGAAAAATAAACTGTAAAAAGGTTGTCTGTACCGCAATTTTATGTATCTTTGCATTGTTTAATCCTCTCTTACGAAGAGATGGAATCATGTAGTATCAGCATATACTGCTTTTCATTGCGAGGAAAAATGTCTGCCAATAGAAGGTGGCTTTTTTACTACAGGGCATTATAATAGTGAAAAGGGAGATGAGTTTAGAGGGGATATTTGGAATTTTTTTCGACACCACCGTATTCTATTACGCTTGCAAACTTACTGAAAATGAGGTTTTTATGATAAAGAATAACTGATTTTTCGGAAGTGTGAGATGTATCCAAACTGAAAAAACGATGAATTTATCTGCAAAGGGAGCTTTGGAGGCAGGCGAGCCTTTCATACAGGATTCTGTGAAATGCACAGAAGATCGTCGCAGATGGTTTGTCATGACCTCTCCCGATCCGAAACTCGTTGAGGAATGTCTTCGGAAAGAGGGGAAGACGGGAACCGTTTGGCTTTATTTCATTCCATATCGTTTTCTGGAGAGGCGTATAGTGGATGATATTGCTTTTGATGAAAATGATATCGATGATCCGAGGAGCGTTGCCAGCATACATGAAAATAATAGTCTGCGTGCCACGCTCAAACGGTACATCTTCATCAAGTCCGATGTGAAAGCGATAGAAAGGCTTCTGGAAAATCCTGAAACCAAGGATGCGTTCAGAACATTGTGGTGGATGCGTGACAGACGAGGGAAGCGTTTGACGGTCCCTACTGCGGAAATGGAACAATTCATAAATGCGTGTTGTGATATACGCATTAAATTCGATGTCTGTCCTGTGTTTCCCGATTTGAAAAAGAATGAACAGGTCAAACTCAAGGTCAAAGGCTTTGAGGGGCGCAAGGCATGGGTCATTGACACCCGGCATTCGGGTGATGATATAGAATATGTTTGCGGATTCCATATTTTCGCCGGGACAGCCATGATGCGTATTGCCCATCTCAAAGAGTGTGATATTGTGCGCCAACATGTCGCCACGGCATCTTCCCGCGAAAACAATGACTATAAGTTTATTGAAGATGTCCAGCGGAGATTGTTTGCCGTTGCAGAGCATCGTATAGACGGTGATGCCGTTGCAGACGCTGTTCGTCGGCGCGATGAGTCTGTTCTTGAAATGCTCAATAACTATCGTTACCGCAAGTTTGCCACTCTGTCGTTAAGACTGAAATATTGTGCTTTGATGCTTTTGTGCGTCGCTTTGTGCCGGGACATATATGGTGTACGGCAATTCGTGCGTGCGGCGAATGAGATGATGGAATCGATGGCAGGTATGCATGAGAACAAGCATCCCAAAGATGCGGTTGCCTACCTGAATGCAATGCTCTATATTGTCACAGGAGACATTTCCTGTTATGAAAAAGCGAAAAGGCATTTTATAGCTCTTGACAAGCAGACCGCCACATGGCTGTCGCTTGTGTGGCTTATGGAAAATAGGGAAAGAATGGATTTGATAAATATCGGGAACTAAGAGGATATTGATGTTTTTTCCGGATACGGACTGTTGTAATCCGGACATTTCCGGACTTGGCTTGTTCGTGCCAAGCTGCATAAATTGTAATGGCTCGTGATTTTTTCGGCTTATGCGTATAACAGGAAGACGAATCTTGCTTTTTGCGGATAAAATTGAAGATAAATTTTAATAGATGTTCTTTTGATTAAAAAAACATCTGTCGGGTATCTTGTATTCCTGTAAATTTTATATCTTTACGTTCTAAACCAAAGAAGTAGGACAATGATAGACAGAACAATATACGATGGGGGCAAGTTTCCGGTCGGGATACAGACGTTCTCCAAGCTCCGTGAGGGGAATTATCTTTATATCGACAAGACTGAATATGTGTACCGCATAGCGCATTCGGCCTCAAACTACTGCTTCCTGAGCCGTCCCCGCCGTTTCGGCAAGTCGCTTCTGACTTCTACATTCCACAGCTATTTCTCCGGCA
>CAZKOB010000093.1:0-14709 GCA_964554265.1 uncultured Bacteroides sp.
TATGCAAACTAACAGCATAGATTTAACATACCCACAGGGTTTTAGGACTGACCCAGAATATCACAACTTTCACCCATGAGTCCTTGCATTTTTTTATGAAGGTATAACAGACTTAAATCATATATAAAGCTGCTAATATGAGATTATCACGAGTCTATGTTTTGATAACGAGCATCTTTATTGCCACGACTATATTTGCGCAATCTGTGAAGAATATGCGAGTGGAGTATACGGAAACCCCTCTCGGCATTGATGTGGATCGTCCTCGTTTCAGTTGGCAATTGGAAGACAAGGAAGGGCGCAACGGACTTGTACAGACGGCATACCGAATCATTGTGAAAGACGGACAAGGAAAGATTGTGTGGAACAGTGGGAAGCAAACGACGGATGCTTCACTTAATGTTGAATATTCCGGTGAATCTCTGAAACCGGAGACGACATACAGTTGGACTGTAGATGTATGGGCAGGCAATGCCACATGGAGTAATGGCAAAGACAGGGTCAAGATAAAAGAACTGAAATCGGTCTTGACTGCCGATTCATGGTTTGAGACAGGCTTGATGACTGCGCAGACCGGGACTACCGTTTCTTGGGAAGGAGCGCAGTGGATAGGAGGAGATGATGACGATATGGTATTGTATTCCCATTATCTTCCTGTGTTCAGACTGAGCTGCGACATACAGATTCTGTGTGGAAAAGGCAATACACGCGCAGGATTCATATATGGAGCAAACGATGAACGTCTGACCGACAAGAACATGAATATCTATGGAATAGAGAGCAAACGTGACAAATCATATATAAAGATAGAACTTGATATGTCTTCCGTAGGTCAAGGCGGCAATGCTGTCATGAATGTCTATCGCAGTGGGTATCATCCTGATGACAAGGAGGATAGGCCTTTCAAGACTTTTGTTTTGGGGCATGAGATTATAGACAAGGGTAATATGTATGACAAGCATGCTGTGAGTCTGCAATCCAATCTTGGACAAACAACACTCTGGATTGGAGGTGTAAAAAAAGACGGTTCGGCATATACGGTAAAAGTCGGTGATGTCAATCTCAATCCACTTGGTGCAGGCGGTGATTTTATCGCTTTCCCTGTAGTGGGTGATGTATGCGCTTTTGTTCCGAAAGGACAAAAAGCACAAGTAACCGATTTCAAAATAGAAAATTACAGAAGACCGGCTGCAATAGTGTGGAAGACGGAGAAAATGGAGACCAACATTCCATCGGGCGATGATGAATGGTGTGCATATACCCCGGAAGGCGCTTCTTCACCCATGTTGCGTACAGTGTTCATCTCATCCGGCAAGAATGTAGCCAAAGCAAGGCTATATGTCACGGCTCGTGGTATCTATGACATATACATGAATGGGAAACGTGTATCCAACGACTATTTCAATCCCGGATTGACGCAATATGACAAAACGCATCTGTATCAGACATTTGATGTAACCGACTGTATCGTAGAGGGCAAAAACGTTCTTGGCGCTGTGCTTGCAGAAGGATGGTGGAGCGGAGGTGCCACCTTTATGGGAGAGTATTGGAACTTCTTCGGAGACAGGCAGTCAATACTGTCAAAACTTGTCGTCACTTATACGGACGGCACTCGTACAACTGTTGTCAGCAATCCGGACGAATGGCTGTTCTACGGCAAAGGTCCCACACTATATGGCAGCTTCTTTCAAGGGGAAGTTTATGATGCCACAAAGGAAAAAGATATAGAGGGGTGGTGTACGGCTGACTATGACGCTTCCGCATGGAAACATCCGGTCGTGGTCAGACGACAAGAGACAACGGCTTTTGACGGAGGTGACAATATCCGGTTCGTAGGGCAGTTCGGACCGACAGTCAGGGCAGTACGCACTCTTACAGCACAATCGATGGAAGAAGTGCGCCCCGGAGTATTTGTCTATGATATGGGGCAGAACATGGCAGGTGTACCGGAAATAACTTTGTCAGGAATCCGTCCCGGAGCCAAAATCAAGATGCGTTTCGCCGAAGTAAAGTATCCGGATCTTCCCGAATATAAGGGGCATGAAGGAATGCTTATGCTTGAAAACATACGTGCGGCAATGTCGCAGGACATATATATAGCCAAAGGAGGAGAAGAACGCTTTTCGCCAAGATTCACTTACCACGGATACAGATTTGTGGAGATAACTGGGCTGGAACAACCTCTGCCTGTCGATAACGTAAAAGGCTTGGTGCTTAGCTCAATTCATGAACTGACATCCGATTATAGGACTTCTGACCGGAAGGTGAATAAACTGTGGGAAAATATAACATGGTCTACACTCGCCAATTTCATGTCTGTACCTACGGATTGTCCTCAACGCAACGAACGTCTCGGATGGTCAGGAGATATTTCGGTCTTTTCACGGACAGCCACTTATCTTGCCGATGTGGCGCAATTCCTGCGCAGACATCTCATGAGTATGCGTGATACACAGTGCAGTGACGGAAGATTTACGGACGTAGCTCCTATAGGCTGTGGTTTCGGAGGACTGCTTTGGGGTAGTGCCGGAATAACCGTTGCATGGGAAAGTTATCGTCAGTATGCGGACAAAGCGATGTTGCAGGAACATTATGATGCAATGTCCGGATACATGGATTATGTGGAGAAGGAACTGATAGACAAAGAAAGCGGCATCTTGGTACAGCACAGGCAATGGGGCGATTTGTGTGACTGGCTGGGACCGGAAGACGGCCGTAATGACAAATCCCTCGTGTGGGAGGCTTATTATATTTATGACCTTGAACTTATGGAGCGGATTGCAAAGATTCTGGGAAAGGACGATGATGTTGCGAAATTCAGACAGAAGCATGACATGAGAAAGAAATTTTTCCTGAATACTTATGTCGATTCCAAGACCGGAAAAACCGTTTGTTCTGCTTTTGAACCGAAAAGGCAGGGAGAATTTGTGGATACACAGACTTCCTACGCATTGCCTCTTGCTTTTGGGATAATAAACGAACAAGAAGACAGTCTTCTTTATCATAAATTTGTAGAAAATCTTGTAGCTACAGTCCGTCGTGAAGGCATGATGGATAACGGCAGAAAATCTCCTTCATATTCATTGTTGACCGGCTTTATCGGCACGGCATGGATAAGTCAGGTGTTGTCGGACTGCGGACATTCGGACTGCGCATACCGTTTGCTGCTTCAAACGGAATATCCTTCATGGCTATACAGCGTTGAACAAGGTGCGACAACAATATGGGAACGACTGAATTCTTATACTCACACCGATGGCTTTGGTGGCAATAACCGTATGAACTCGTTCAATCATTATTCTTTTGGTGCCGTCGGAGCGTGGATGCTTTCCCATTCTCTTGGCATCAAACGTGATGAAAATATTTCAGCTTTCAAAAACTTTATTCTTGCTCCGGAAATAGCTGACACCTGTACTTTCACTTCTGCGACAGGATATTATGAAGCTGCCTATGGACGTATAGAAAGCGGTTGGGAAAAGCTGCCAGATGGAACTGTTGTGTATGAATTTGCGGTTCCGGCAAATACTTCTGCCGAACTGAAAATACTGGTATCACCTTCGCAGACACTTACAGAAAACGGTAAGAAAATAAAGTGTAACAAACATATAAAAATCAACAAAGAGAAGGTGAAAGACAATCAGACCTCATTCATTTTACTTCCTGGCAAATACAGATTTGAAATGAAGTGAGGAAGGTTGTGAAGTTGTACATCTGAATTTGCAATGCCCTTGAAAGTTTTTCCTACTTTTAAGGGCATTGTTGTGTGTAATAGTTAGGCGTTTGAAAGTATTCACGCTTTTTTCCTGACTTCGTCATCGTGTCACCAAAAAAGTTATTGTTGTATCTGATTGTCATAAATTGCATGATTTTTCTGACAATCTAAAATGTTAAAATCCGAGCTTCGCAGAATCGCGTAAAATCGGCCGAACCCGGCCGAAGTTTCATTTGCGCGATTCTAAGGCCGTTTTCGGGCCTTAATCCCAGAATGTAAAAATAATATAAATTGCGTTTTAAAAAGATACATTTATTTACATTTGCGTGTGCTTCATCCGAAAAAAGAGTACGCTGGAAATAAATTTCGTTCACCTTGAAAATTTATTCAAAAGGCACTTAAAAAATATTTTCAAGGTGAACAAAATTTATTTTCAAGGTGAACAAAATCGAGAACGACCGTTTTTCGGGCTGAAATCCGGTGTTGCACAAATTTATTTCTTAAAAAGTCTGAATCTGATTTTTCTGTGACACGAAAAACAAAGATAGATTTTGGTGGTGAAAAACAAGAGTCTTAGGCAAGAAATTTTATAACTCACAGATTATCAACACATCCTATTTTTATCTTTGCCTGTGCTCTTTGCACCTAAAACTGCACCGTTTTACTGAAATAGTATTTTGTTGATTATCAATTACTTATTAGTAAAACTTTAAAAATCGTTCGTTGAGCATGTGTAAACGAATCTTAATTGTGTTAAAAATGCTCTGTCTGCAATGGGTGGAGTTAGTGTCAAAAAGAAAGAAGAAATGTCTTAAAAAAACTCAGATGTTTTTGCTTGTGTCTTCACAGACTCCTCCGTCGCTACGCGCCACCTCCCCTAACTTAGGGGAGGAGCTTAGTATGATTGCTGATGTAAATGCATTAACCTATCATTGATATTCCAGCGAGCAAGGTAACCAGGCTCTTCCCCTAAGTTAGGGGGAGGTGGCGCGAAGCGACGGAGGAGTCTGTGAATACAACAGTCAAAGACCACCCAAATCACAAGAAGAGTCTATGAAGACACCGGCAAAAGCACAAGAATCACAAAAGAAGGCGGCGAATATAGAAAACTTCCCCTATCAGGATAATCTCTATATTCTCCGCCTCTCTTTCAAACATTTATTTCGCAATCCTACCTCTTCTTTGAAAATATCAGTTTATAGAAGAAGCGTACAATATGCCCCAACGGTGTATACCGTATTCCCCAATCACGTATAGCCTCAGCAAAAAGTCTCTCCACCTCCGGAGTCTTCTCTGGCTTGCGCTTGATGAGATGGAGACGTCGCTGCAAAGGTTCACGGTCGAAATTATAACTTTGCAGCATGTCGAACGCACGAAAATGGGTTCCATTCTTTAGTCCAATATTACGTACCATCGTATGCGCCGGAGTAATACACAATCCTCCAGCCTTGTATATAGCTATTTCCCAACATATATCCCACGGAATAGGGTTCTTCTTCAATGAACGCAGACAAGGGAACACCCCACCATATTGTATGGCATCCATATCGGCACAAGTCATGCCCTCAAGCGCTTCTTGTTCTGACTGATAATGCCGGAAATGTTGCTGCCACCTGTCTCGCCAGGTGCCCCATCCCCATCCCGACATGTGAGAAGTAAAATACGTTTCATCATTTCCCGCAAGCAGGCACGGATGTTCATTGAGCAAGTCAAGATTGGTAAAACCTGCCACATGCATGACTTTGGATTCATGACGGTACTGCTCAAACGCAAAGTTCATGTACTCAAGATAGAAGGGCGATGTGCAGATATCGTCTTCAAGCACAATAACCGTTTCGTGACGTTCAAGCACATAACCGATTCCTTCTATGATATTGCGCTCAAGATAAATATTTTCCGGACGTTCTATTATGGTCAGACTTTTCAGAGATTTATTTTCTCTTACTTCTCTTTCTGTTTCACGCAACAACGAACGGACCTCGTCGACCTTTTTCCACGAATCCTTGTCTTTGCCTCCATCAGAAAACACATATACATCTGTATCCGCAGCCTGGGTATTGCGGATAAGATGAGAAAGAGTCTGTCGGGTGTTATCTGCACGATTATAGACGAATATGGCGACCGGCGAACGGAAAACACCGTCCGTTTGTCTCTTTCCTCCTTCTACTTTACATGAATCAACTATCGGAGAACACATATTTCTTTTAGTTTTTCTGCCACTTCACGTGTACAGTTTTCAAGATTAAACAAATTCTCGGCAAGCATACGTCCGCGTCGTCCCATCTCCGCAGCCTCTTCCGGATGCGAAGCTATATATTTTATAGCCTTCTCCCATGCATCGGAATCGTAGTATGGCACAGTAATGCCTACACCACACGCGTCAATATCCATTGCAAAGGTCAGGTTACGTGAACATATCACAGGTATGCCAAGTGCAAAAGCTTCTACAAGCGTCGTCAGTCCGACCGTGTAATTTGTTTCCTTGCAGCAAATTACCACACATTGTGCCCTGCACACTTTTTGGGCAAGTTCGTACGGTATAAGACTATTGACAAAGTTCACCTTTATATTAGGAGCTACGGAAAGTCCGCCAAAAATCCGGCTATAATCATCACCACATGCGTTGCGGGAGATATAAATGTCAAGCCGTTCGTTCGTCCTTCCAAATGCTTTTACAAGAGTTGGCATATCTCGCCGTTCTTTTCCTGTTGAGATAAATCCGCTACGTTTGTCTGTCCCCGTCTCGTTCATCAGCCTGTCATAGAAGTCGAGATCTGCTCCCCAGTGCACCATCTGCATATTCCCGGCCTTGGCTTTCCGGCTCTTCAACGATTCTTGCATGAGCCGATCGCTGAAAAAAAACATGTGGTCTATCCCACGATAAAAAAATCTCGCGAAAAACTCACGCAAACTGCTTCCTGATTTCACTATCGGTTGATGGTGCCATATCACGACAGGTTTGCGAAAAAGGTGCAGCGCACGCAACAGGATAATAAGCTCTATACCACGGAATGACGTAGCATAGAGCACATCATACTTCTGTCTGCATGTCAATACGCGCCACGCTGTCTGAAATGTCAGTTTCACCCGATGGATATAATCAGGTTTGTAGAAGTGCATGACTGTATCTATACCATACCGCTCAAGATGAGTCGCACCATAAAGCAGATGTCCGGGAAACCGACCTTCCTGCCATTGTCTATAAACAAGTGCAAGGTCTTGTGTATGATAGAAATATACTTTCATTGTTCCATATTCATGAAGATGGATAAAATCACTACTTTTTTCGCAAGCTGTCTTTCTGTCCCAAATGCTCGGAACTCCATGCCGTACATCTTTTCTCCTTCCTGCCATCCCTTTCCTTTTCAGAAAACAGGAAGGAACGGGAGTGTGACGAACCTGTCAATCTTCTATCTCCATCTTGTAGACGTGCAGATGCAGTTCGTCTATATTGGGAAGTTGCATATAATTGCCGAACTTTCGGGTCAGATAAGCATCGCAGTCATGAGGTACAGGCATGTCGTAGCCTTCAAACTTCGCTGTGGTCAGTGGAAATATGTCTTGAAGACAGCGAGTGTCGGAATACGGTACACCAAACGAGTAGCGGACGAGCTTTGATGGCGACAAGGCAGAAAGAGCACGGAGTATCGGAAACGTCACTTTCTCGTTAAAACGGAAAATGCGATTTACTTTCTTTATCGCAACATCATCCGTATTGTTCTTGTTATTAAGAACCTTATATATGAATCCGTGAGCGCGGCACGAAATCCAGTGCAGAAGAAAAGGACTCTTCTCAAAAGGGAATATATCGATGTAGACCCCACGATACTTGAATATGCGGTCATAATGGTTCACTTCCTCCAGATAGCTCCTCTTGTCGCGCAGTTTGGCATACGCAAAAATATAGTTCGGATCCGTTTCGTGCGTCTGCAAAGCATAGTTGTCCGGAAGTTCGTCCGGCAACACCTTCATCAAGCGCAGATAATCCTTGCGAAGCATCTCTATGTCGAGATCGTCATCCCATGGGATATATCCTCCATGACGCACACATCCAAGCAATGTGCCAGAACTCAGCCAATAAGGTATATCATGTTTCTTGCATACCTTGTCTATAAACAGAAGCATCTCCGTCATACGGTTCTGTTGACGGCGCAACAGCGAACCCTCCGGGTTGAAACGCTCTTTCAGATATTGTGCATTCATATCAAAACCTCCTATTTGTAACAATATCCTCCGTCTACCTTTATCTCCGCTCCGTTAAGGAATGCGTTGTCTATGCAGAATGCGAAAGCCTTGACTATCTCATCCACTGAGGCAAAACGATGGATGGCTGTCTTGCTGCAGATGCTACGGCGAATCTCCTCCGGCTTTTTCTTCTGCCAAGGAGTGTCCACAAATCCCGGCACTACGGTATTGACAGTAGTGCCTGTCCCTTCAAACACCTTTACAAGATTCAGCGACAATGCATGGACAGCGGCCTTCGTCACACCATATCCCAATACTGTGGCATGGGGATGTACCGCCATTTCGGAACCGGTAAACATAATACGGCTTCCATCAGGAATAAGCGTGTAAAGCTCGCGTATCATGATATAATGAGAATTGACACCAGCTTCCATCATATCATCCCAATCAGCATCCTTCATCTCCTCAAAACTCTTTCTCACCGTAATTCCTGCATTGCATACGATACAGTCTACATGTGTTGTCATGCTTTTGATTGCATCGACAAGTCTATAAGTATCCGGACGCTTGCTGTGGTCGATCTTCATTGCACAGATTTTCTGCCCCTGCAAGGCATGTTCCATACATCCGTCAACGACAGCCGTCGCCGTCGCATCGTCATGCCCAAACGTAAACACCACACTGTATCCGCGACAGAACAACATCTCCACGACACCACGGCCGATGCCTTTAGACCCTCCGGTGACGATAGCAAAAGGGAAATATTGCTCCGTATTGTTACAACCTTTCATCTTATTTCACTTTGACATCCGGATTGACTCTTTTTTCCACCTTGCTCTTCATCTCCTTGTAGTTCTCCAATATCTCTTCTTTTATCTTGGTCGAACTTACTCCGTCGCCGTATGGGAAATAGAAGACCGTCACTCCAAGTTCTTTCAGATAGTCGTATTTGCCTGTCCAGTCATCTCCTACGACAAACACATCTATATTCAGTTTCTTCACGATTTCCGTATGGTCCAACGAACGCTGCGGAATCACTATGTCAGGATATTTCAAAGCATCAATGATTGCAAGACGTTCTTCAAACGGTATAATCGGAGGGCGCTTGTAGCTGCACACAAGTTCATCGGTACTCACCCCGACAATCAGCGTATCGCCAAGTCCGCGTGCATACTTTATCATCTTCAGATGATTGGAATGAAACATATCAAATGTTCCTGAAGTATATACTACTATCTTGTTACTATACATATATGTCGTTCGTATATTTATGTTGATGGCAAAGGTATGCTTTTTTTCGGTAAGCACCAACTCGCCAACTTGTTTACTTGTCCGTAAAGCCTAAACACTTACGTTGTCCTCCCGTCGAAGGGAAATTCCACTCTTCTTTCTGAATCGTCCGCTCAACCACGGTACTGCTTCTATATATGGTACGAGCCACGTACATACGGCAAAGGTGAATATAAAAAGCAGTATCAGATCGTCCCAACGTCCGAATATGCTCCGTCCGAACGACAGATGGACAAAACGATAGAAGACAAGCAGTGGGTAGTGCAGCACAAAATACACCATAGAGTGCTGGCCTATGTAGTTGACAACTGGTATCCGTTTTATTTTCAGCGAAAGCAGCATTCCCGACAACCCACACAATGCTATGGCGGTATTTACCACAAGCATGAACGGATTGCCGTTCCAGTCATTGGTGCTCATTGTATATTCACCGTGGAACAATAAATTCAGTATGATGAACACCCCCACAAGCATGCACGATATGGCAAATGTGTTGCGCCGTCTCAGCCTCGCCAGCGCCCAATGCCATACGCGCCCGAGAAAGAAAAAGAATATTCCCATGAACACGTTGTTTAGGCTCATCCACATCGGATTGCCTTGTGTGTACATCCAGTAGCTTATTGCCGGAAACAAGAGCACGAGCCAATGCAGCCCGCGTACCTTCTCTATGAAGTGCATGGCTATATAGGCGGTGAAAAACGAGAAAAGGAACCAGCACGGCGAATTGCCCCAGAAATAACTCGTTGTCCATATGTGACTCCAGCTGAGTGGTTCTATCGGATGATGGTAACGGTTGATAAGAAACGGCATGAAACTGAAGTAGGCTATACATCCTACTGTTCCCCATACAAAATACGGAATCATGAGCCGTTTGAACTTGTCTATACAATACTGCATGGAATTGCCGGAGACTGTTTTGTTGAAATAGCCGGCTTTGAAGAAGAAAAAACTCATGAAGTAGAATGTCCAGTACATCACTGTCTGCCACCAGTCATCACCGGCATGTCCGCACATACCCGTAATGTGCAGTGTTATCATACGGATAATACATATTCCACACAGCAAGTCAAAAGCATGATTCCTCTCTGTTGTTGCCATAGTTCCCAATCTTTTTTATCAGAGTATGGCAAATATACTACGAACATTTGTGGCGGACAAATATTCAAAAAGGAATCTTCCGCAATTGTTTTGAGAGTCTGCCTGATTCCTATCCGCCACATTTCGCGAGCCTGTTTCGGTTCGGCTGTCTTTCTTGCCTTTTCAGTGTTTTCTTCCGAACAACATTTTCCTGACTTCGTTGACAAGCATGTCGATATTTATAAGCAATTAAATATCAATAGACTATAAAAATCTTATGGTTGCGAGCAGTTGTATCCACAGAATCCTCTTGTGATTTTTATGGTTGTAAGCAGTTTTAACTGTGAATACAATTGCAAAAACTGCTGATATTTTCTTTCTTTTTGACACCACCCATAGCGAACAGAATATTATTAACATAACTAAGATTCGTTTACACTCACTCAACTGTTGGTTTTTAAGTGACGAAGTCGGGTGCAAGATATAGACCTTTTTTACCGGTCCGGCTGTCACGCCGCAACCAGGCCGGCGTCCTCATAAACCGGCTTGGTCATCTTCACCCTCACACCGTCTGCCTCGTCATAAATTACGGGCTTTTTCTGACAATCTGAAATGTTAAAATCAAGGCCTCGCAGAATCGCATAAAATCGTCCGGGCCTTGCCGAAGTTCCGTTTGTGCGATTCTAAGGCCGTTTTCAGGCCTTGAATCCCCAATGTAAAAATAATACAATTTTCGCCCCGAAAAAATACGTTTGTTTACATTTGCGTGTGTCTCGTCTGAAAAAAGAGTACGCCGGAAATAAATTTTCAAGGTGAACCAAATTTGTTTAAAAGGCACTTTAAAAAACTTTTCAAGGTGAACGGAATTTATTTTCAAGGTGAACGGGTTTGAGGAAGTCCGTTTTTCGGGCTGAAATCCGGTATTGTCCAATTTGATTTCTTAAAAAACCATAACCGGATTTTCAAAGCCACGAAAAAAACAAAGATGGGTTTTGGCAGCGAAAAACAGGAATCTTGGATAAAGAATTTTATAACTCACTGATTATCAATACATCCTATTTTGTCTCCTACCTATATTCCCTGCACCTGAAACCGCATCGTTCATGTTGAAATGGTAATTTATTGATTGTCAGCTGTTTGTCAACAAAACTTCAAAAATTCAGCAATTGATAAAATGCAAACGAACCTTAATTATGTTAACGAAATTCTGTCCGATGCGAGTGGGCTTAGTGTCAAAAAGAAAGAAGAAATGCCTCTGAGATAGACAAAATGTTCACCGGCAAAAACAATTGATTTTACATTGTTTGTCCTGACTTTTCATTGCGTATTCTGATGTAATAAAAAGCTTCTTTTCATGATTTTTATTATTCTATTATCCATCATTTCTAAATGAGACACTTAACTATTTGTTTTTATATTTCATATAATTCATTGAACATCTTATCAGCTTTATTATTTTGTTCAATAGAGCATTCAAGATTGTTTATAGATTGAATTACAGTTCCTCCTATTCTGTCTATAATAGAACGATCTTTAGGGATAGGAACAAGGACATCTTTTATCTCATTAGGTTCAAGATGTTCTTGATTTGTACCATATGAGTTTTTAAGCATAAGGCTTTGTCCTAGCTCACTTTTAAGGTATTGGAATACATACCCACGGAGATTCTCATCGTCAATGACTATTCTAATGAGATTGTTAGTTGCGACGTGACCTTCATGTTGATTAAGCGCATATGTAACTCTTCCAAGTGTACCTGAGTCTGAAACAAGAATATATCCTTTATGGATGGTCAACAACTCAAGTTGAGCTTTTTGTGCTTTTGTACACTTTTTCTCATCAAGGTACTTTATATTCTCAGAATTTAGTTGTGTCATTGCAGTTCCTGTAAAATACTTTCTTATACCTTCTCCAGAGGTAACCCCATTGTCTGCATATGGTCTTTTGAAACGTGGACCGTTATAAACTTCTGCGATTGACGACAATGGAACTACATCGAAGTCATCTCTTTCTCTTATTTCAAGAACTTTTTCGAGAGCGTCATTATATTTTGGAAGATAGTGAATTGGATTCAATGAAAGGGAATCCTTATCAATATCTGTATTTGATATTGTAAATCGATACTCACTTTCTTTTAGTTCTCCTTTTTGGAATTCCCAATATGCATTTGCGATTTCACTTAAATCCTCATCCAAAACAAGATGACCATTTTCAACAATAGGAGATCCTTCTGAGTTTGTTTTTAAGATAGAAGCTCCTCGACTTGTTTGTCCTACTTTGTTGGATATTGCCATGAAAATCTTATAATCTTTCGGAGGAGTACATTTTTTAGCTAATATTACAGCAGCCTTTGAACCACAGAAAGGTTGGAAGGTATCTTCATGAAGATTTATTACAGCAAGAATTTGTGTTTCTGTAAGATATTTATGTCTCATTAAGTATGCTTCGCGATTGTCTAACTGTCCTTTTGCTATGACGAAACAAATTATTCCTTCATTTTTAATCCATTTCAGATATTGTTCTGCAAATAGTACTTCTGGAGCAACACCTATTCCTTCATGGAGTTTATCATTTTCATAATAAAGTTCTCCTTGATTATTCAAAGCCCAAACTTTACCTACATCAAATTTTTCAAGGACTTGTTTACTTTTTATACGCAACTCATGTCCAGAACCAAATGGTGGATTTGACAAAATAACTGTAGGCATACCAAAACCACATTTTTCAAGAAAACTTGCAGACAAATTCTCCGTTTCTTTTAAACTATCGACACGTTCAATTCCACCATGACCATCTTTGCCTAACAACATATTTGCTTTAGCAATTTTAACAAGTTTAGGTGAAATGTCAATACCAAACAATTGGTGTACAACTCTTCGTTTTATAGTGTCTTTTGCATTTTGACTTCTTGACGAGTTGTTGACTTTATCAAAAATATAATTCATAGATGCAATTAAAAAGCCACCGCTGCCACAAGATGGATCTAAAATGACGCTTGAATCCGTTGGATTTACCATTTTAACCATCATATTAATAACAAGTCTATTTGTAAAGTACTGACCTCTTTCTCCTTTTAAATGAGAAGCTACATAAATTTCGTATGCCGTTCCAATAACATCATAAGGAGAATCCAAAAAAGCGTATTGTTGTAGTTGACTTATGACTATTGATAATTGTTCGTCTGATACAGTTATTTCTTCATTTTTATTAAACACATCAGGAAATCGATCTCTTACATCATAGAATAATTTTCTAACTCTATTACAAGCAATTTTCCTTTTGTTCTTATCAGCATATTCCTCTTGTGTCATTCTGAATTTACAATCTTCATCTGCACTTTCTTCATCTTCATGTTTTGCAAGAAGAATACGAGTCATATCTAAGGCAACATCTTCTGAATCAATTCCAGACTTGAACATTGCATTATGACATCTTCTAAATGTGAGTTTTAGATCAATTGGAATAATTAAATCTGATTTTTTATGTTTACCAATAGCATCCCATGGTTCTCCATATTTGGGAATAGAAATATATTCCTCTATGCTATTGTCATAGTTTCTTCTGTAATAGATAATGTTTTCTCCATTAGTCCATAGTCCACCTTCTGCAGATGATGCACTAATATATGATATTAACTGTCCGTCAGGTTCTTTTACATTAGGAGCTTTAATTTCTGCAATTAAGAATATTCCACCTTGATTATTTGATTTCTTATCAGCAGGACTTCTATAAATTACAATATCGGCTCTTTTGTTTTCTATTCCAATTTTTATAGTCTTTTCTAGCGCAATTATATCAGCTGGATAACGAAAGTCTTTATGAAGCAAACAAGCCATTTTCTGTCTTACGCGTTCTTCAGGTTTATTGTCACGACGAATTTCGTCATCAAAATAGTCAATTATTTTACCTTTTGAGTCAAGTCTGATTTGGAAATCTTGGGATTCTGCCCAAGCCTCTATTACATCCATATTATTTAATAATTTGTTTGTACGATAAATAAAAAAGTATAGTCTGATATTATTTTAACGATTTTATATCTTCTGAAACCATTTCTATTACTTCTGGAGCCAATTCTTCTTTATTGAGTAAAGAATAAATTTGTATAGCTAACCAATATTTTAGCAATTCTTCATGACTTACATTATAGAGATCGGCAACTCGAATTACCATACCTCTTTTCATAATTCGTTCACCTTTCTCAAAACGATTATATACAGACACATCTATTCTAAGTAGTGCTGCAACTTGTCTTTGGCTAAGGTTATTAGCGTTTCTGAGTTCTTTAAGCTTCTCAGTGAATTTCATATAGGGAAATAGTTAGTTGATAAAATTTGGTAACGAAATTATGTGATTATTTTTGATTTATCAAATGTTTATTAGAAATTTACTAAATTAACGTGAGTTCGATATAATTCAAGGTAGTGTTTCAAATTCAAAACAGATTT
>CAZKOB010000094.1:0-14594 GCA_964554265.1 uncultured Bacteroides sp.
GGGGATAACCAAACTGATTTATGATGACATTAGGGCTTATGAAAAGACATCAGGGAATAGCGAAACTCTCCGATGAACATTTTTAGGGTGACACGATGACGAAGTCAGGAGGCCGAATCTTGAATAATTATGTAATTGTCAAATTGAAAGAGACAAAAAATGAACGACATCCTTTTTTATCTCTCTCATTTGAGTTATCTTTGCACGAATTTCGGATGTTACCCTCTTTGGGCGACGGTACGTGTGGAAATCATCTTTTCGGGATTCTAAAAAAACAAATACATATATGAACGTCAGTTATAAATGGCTTAAAGAATATGTCGATTTTGACATGCCACCACAGGAAGTGGCCGATGCGTTGACAAGTATCGGGCTTGAAGTGGATGCAGTCGAAGAGGTACAGTCGATAAAAGGCGGACTGGAGGGATTGGTGGTTGGTGAAGTTCTGACTTGCGAACCACATCCGAACAGCGACCACATGCATGTATGTTCTGTGAACTTGGGCGACAGAACAGAGCAGATAGTTTGCGGAGCGGCCAATGTGGCAGCCGGAGAAAAAGTGATAGTGGCTACTCTTGGCACCAAACTTTATGACGGAGACCAGTGCTTCACCATCAAGAAATCAAAATTGAGAGGTGTAGAAAGCAACGGAATGATTTGTGCCGAAGATGAAATAGGTATAGGCAGCGACCACAGCGGAATCATTGTGTTGCCGGAAAATACGGAAGTCGGTATGCCTGCTGCAAAATACTATGGAATGGAGAGCGACTGGTTGATAGAGGTGGATATTACCCCTAACCACAGCGATGCCTGCTCGCATTGGGGTGTTGCCCGCGACTTCTACGCTTATCTGAAACAGAACGGATACGAGACTGAGCTTCATCGCCCTTCGTGCGATTCTTTCAAGGTCGACAGCCATGCGCTCGACATTGATGTCGTGGTGGAGCAGACAGAAGCTTGTCCGCGCTACTGTGCAGTGACAGTAAAAGACTGTAAGGTAGGCGAGTCGCCGAAATGGCTTAAGGACAAGCTTACGACAATAGGTCTCCGTCCGATTAACAACATCGTGGATATCACCAACTATATCATGATGGCTTACGGACAGCCTCTTCATTGCTTCGATGCCGACATGATAAAAGGAGGCAAGGTGGTTGTGAAGGCTATGCCGGAAGGCACACCTTTTGTGACCCTTGACGGAGTGGAGCATAAGCTCAGCGAGCGTGACCTCGCTATATGCAATGTCGAGGAACCGATGTGTATTGCCGGTGTGTTCGGAGGAAAAGGTTCCGGCACTTATGAGACAACAAAGGATGTGTTGTTTGAATCGGCATATTTCCATCCAACATGGATACGCAAAAGCGCACGTCGCCACGGACTTCAGACCGATGCCTCATTCAGGTTTGAGAGAGGTATCGACCCTGAGGGACAGATTTATGCGCTCAAGCAGGCGGCAATACTTGCAAAAGAGCTTGCCGGAGGAGAGATTGCAATGGAAATAAAGGATGTCAAGAGCGAAACGCTCCCTGAAAATGCCATTGTGGATTTTGACATACAGTATTGCCGCGACCTTATAGGAAAGGACATTCCGGCAGAGACCATGCAGTCTGTCTGCGAGAATCTGGGCATGAAAGTTCTTGAAGCTTCCGCCGAGAAGATGAAGCTCGAAGTGCCTGCCTACCGTGTGGACGTACAGAGGCCATGCGATGTGGTTGAGGAAATTCTGCGCATATATGGCTATAACAACGTGGAGATACCGGAGCAGGTGAAGTCGAGCCTTACTACGAAGGGCGAGCTTGACCGTAGCAACAAGTTGCAGAACCTTATCGGTGAACAGCTTGTAGGCTGCGGATTCAATGAGATTCTGAACAACTCGCTCACTAAGGTGTCTTATTATGACACGCTGGAAGCATTTTCTTCAGACCGTCTTGTGCGTCTGATGAATCCGTTGAGTCAGGATTTGGGCGCATTGCGTCAGACGCTGCTTTTCGGAGGGCTTGAATGTATCAGCTATAATGTGAACAGACGTATGGGCGACATCCGTTTCTTTGAATACGGAAATTGCTACCGTTATGATGCTGCAAGAAGAGAAACTCTTGAAAGTGGGGAGAAGACCGACGGACATACCTCGAAGAAGGTGCTTGCGCCGTATTCGGAAGATTACCATCTGGGCTTGTGGCTCACAGGTAAGCGCGTAAGCGGCAGCTGGGCACATGCCGACGAGGAGACGAGCGTTTATGAGTTGAAGGCTTATGTACTCAACATACTGAAGCGTCTTGGGATTCCGTTCGGAGCAATCGTGTTCGGAGAAGAAAAGAACGATATCTTTTCCAAAGCCGCAACGATAAGCAGCCGCGCAGGAAAGCTTATCGCGGAATATGGTGTTGTGAGCAAGAAGCAGACCGGAAAGTTTGATATTGACGCACCTGTATATTATGCAGATATCAATTGGAACAATCTCATGAAACTGATACGCAAGTCGGAAACCAAATATACGGAGATACCTAAATATCCGGCAGTGAGCCGTGACCTTGCGTTGTTGCTCGACAGCAATATCGAGTTTGCGCGCATAGAGCAGATTGCATACCAGAGTGAGAAGAAACTTCTGAAGGAAGTCACCCTGTTCGATGTCTATGAAGGCAAGAACCTTGAAGCTGGCAAAAAGAGCTATGCCGTCAATTTTGTGCTTCAGGACGAGAGCAAGACACTTAATGACAAGCAGATAGAATCTATCATGACAAAGATAGAACAGAATCTGTGCAATCAGCTTGGTGCCAAAGTGAGAGGCAAATGAACAGGAAAACCGTATTCCGGTGGTTGTATTATCTGCTGATTGTATTGTGGTTGGCACAGATAGTCGTTGCCGGAGTTAATGTTTCTCTTTTGCTTCCGACCTTATGCCTTGTGGTGTGTTATTATCTGCAGAAACAATAGATGCAGACCCGGAATGCGCTTTGTCTGCCTTTGATGGTACTCAGCACACTCCGACGGAATGTCGGTGTCGTGGTGTGAAATATTGTGGCATTGGGCGACATCCGGAATCCTTGGGCAGGCAAGGAATTGATAAAAAACATAGAAATACAATAATAAATTAAATAAAATCAGATATATCCAATGGGAAGAGCATTTGAATTTAGAAAAGCCCGCAAGCTGAAGCGTTGGGGCAACATGGCAAAGACTTTTACAAGACTTGGCAAACAGATAGCAATAGCTGTTGCAGAAGGTGGTCCGGAACCGGAGAACAACTCCCGTCTGCGTGCGATTATTGCAACATGTAAGCATGAGAACATGCCTAAGGACAATATAGAGAGAGCTATAAAGAACGCTGTAGGCAAAGACAAGAACAGTTGGAAGACTATGACATACGAGGGATACGGACCTCACGGCATCGCTGTTTTCGTAGATACTCTTACAGACAATACAACACGTACAGTGGCTGATGTACGTTCCATATTCAACAAGTTCAGCGGTACTCTCGGCACGATGGGAAGTCTTGCCTATCTGTTCGACCACTATGCACAGTTCTCTTTCAAAAAGAAGGAAGGTCTGGACATGGACGAGATGATTCTTGAGCTTATCGATTTCGGTGTGAATGACGAATACGATGAAGAGGAAGATGAGGAGACAGGCGAGAAGACTGTGACTATATATGGAGACCCTAAGAGTTTTGCACAGATCCAGAAGTATCTTGAAGACAGCGGTCTTGAAATCACAGCTGCGGAATTTACGTATGTTCCTAATGACTTGAAAGAGGTGACGGACGAACAGCGTGAGACTATCGAAAAGATGATAGAGAAGCTTGAGGAATTTGATGATGTGCAGAATGTGTACACAAATATGAAGTGACATACGTTGAGAGTGAAAAGGTTATGAGGCATGGAGGATATTCGGAGGCGCGTTTCGCTTTTCCCTGAATGTATCGCTTTGTAACCTTATTCTTTCCATTTTCGCTTTGTATCTGTAAAATGTGTTGTGGAAATATGAAGACAGTTTACAAAACAACAGGAACATGTTCGTCTGCTATTGAAGTGGAATTGGACGAGAACAAGAACATCAAGGAGGTGGCTTTCATCGGAGGATGTCATGGCAATACCCAAGGAATTGCGGCCCTTGTGCGTGGACAGAAAGCAGAAGATGTCATATCCCGTCTTGAGGGAATAAGATGTGGCATGCGCCGTACTTCGTGTCCGGACCAGCTTGCAACAGCACTCCGACAGATGATAGACAGTGAGCGGATAGACACGGAAGGGACAGACCGGAGTCGGTGAGTCGGGACATGAAAAAAAGCGAACATCCGGATACATTTGTGGAATGGAAACTTTGTATTATGTGTCGCTGTTGTGTTGCAGAGTGAGATGACGGAAAGCCGGTTTGTCTGCCGACATAAATTCATAAACAGGCCAATGAGAAAGAATTGTTTTTTAGTCTTGTCCTTTTTATCTTTTCTTCTTCTTCCCGCTTGTCAGGAAAGCAAGATGGAGCGTTTTGAACGCGAGACCAAGGATTTCACGGAGCGTAATTGTCCGAAGCGCTGTGATTCTATTACAGTCCTTGACAGTCTCGTCTTTCATAACAATGGGACTATGGACTATGAATACTATTATACAGTAGAATTGACAGGAGAACAGAAGGACTTGTTCATGCGGGAAATCCGGAATTTGCGCGACCATTGTCTTGACGGCATTCGCAATTCTGTAGATTTGAAAAATGTGAAAGAGGCCGGTCTCAATATTGTTTTATATTATAAAGAGAAAGAAACTGGCAGGAATCTTGCAGAATTCCGCTATGTGAAGGAGGACTACGAATGACGGACAGTGAGGAGAAAAACATAGACAATAGAGTGTTGAAGGCACGCGAACTGTTCCTGAAAGGATATAACTGTTCGCAGTCGGTGTTCTGTGCCTTCTCTGATATGTATGGCATTCCGGAAGAGCAGGCCTTGAAATTGTCCGCTTCGTTTGGCGGTGGCATAGGCCGTATGCGCGGTACATGCGGTGCAGTTTGTGGAATGGCAATGCTTGCAGGGATGGAGACGGGGCAGACGGCTCCAGACGATAATGCCCAGAAAAAGGCAAACTATAGGTTGGTTCAGGAGCTTGCCGGAAAGTTCAAGAAAATGAACGGCAGTATAATATGCAGCGAATTGCTGGGGCTGCGTAAGGATATGAAGATAAATTCTGCTCCGGATGAGCGTACAACAGAATACTATAAAAAACGTCCTTGTCTTAAAATGGTGGAGACTGCTTCGTCTATATGGAACGATTATATAAAGGCCTCTTGTGGCGAAACACTTGAACGGTAGTTTTGAGAACCATTTTTGTGTGTACGCACACAAAAAACATTCCGAAAATATTTAATAATCATTAAATATCAAGGAAATGTTTGATTTTTAATTCGTTTGCAAACTTAATATTTTGATATTAACGATAATTTGCATACCTTTGCAAGGTCTTAATGAGATTAGAATAAAATCATAAGTTTAATAATTAAATGGTAAATAGGATTATGTTGCAGGAAAAGACAGGAAACATTGCGGGCATTATATGGAATGCTCTTTCTGATGTCAATGAAGGTTTGACTTTCAAGCAGATCAAGAAGATTACAAAGTTGGCGGAAAAAGATTTTAATCTCGGTCTCGGATGGCTTCTTCGTGAAGATAAAGTAGTTGTTTCGGAAACAGAAGACGACAAAGACCCTTACATTTATTCGCTGAAGTAATTATTTGTAATCTCATTAGAAATAAAGAATGCGCTGTGGTTGCTGTTGATTGCACCTTGGCGCATTATTTTTATTAATAACGTCTTTATATTAGGAATGGAACAATATCTATAACTCTTATTCATACTATGAACAATTTATTTTTCAAAAAAGAACGCATGATACCGCTCGGAAGACTGTTTTCGGGACTGTTCTGTATGTTGCCTTTTTACGTGTATTCTCAGCAGCAGGCTTCGGATGACAGTTGGCAACTTGTATGGAGCGATGAGTTTGACGGATCGGGAGCATTTGATGCTGAAAAGTGGCAATCAGAAAACGGTTTCGTGCGCAATGAAGAATATCAGTGGTACCAGTCGTCTAATGCCTACAGATGTGACGGTTTGCTGATACTGGAGGCACGCCTTGACAGTATACCCAATCCTAAATGCAGAAGTCGGGAACACGATGATATGGCTACATGGAAGAGGATGGGGGACAGATGGCAGACAGAACGTCGGTATGCAAGATATTCGTCTGCCTCGATAAACACCCGAGGCCGGTACAGTTTTCTGTATGGACGTATGGAAGTACGTGCCCGTATTCCGGCAGTCGTGGGTTCATGGCCGGCAATATGGACTCTTGGTGACAACATGGAATGGCCTTCTTGCGGTGAAATAGATATTATGGAATTCTACCAAGTGAACGGTAAACCGCATATACTTGCCAATGTGGCATGGGGCAACGACCGACGTTACAGCGCAGTATGGAACTCCAAGCGTGTTCCTTATAAGTATTTTCTGGAAAAGGACCCATATTGGGGAGAGAAATTCCATATATGGGTTATGGATTGGACAGAAGATTATATAAGGATATATCTTGATGATGAGTTGCTGAACGATATATCTCTTTCTTCAACGACTAACGGAACAATAGGAAAAGGCGAGAATCCTTTTCGGAAACCTCAGTATATTCTTCTTGACCTCGCTGTAGGCGGCATCAATGGTGGAGAGCCTCAAGATGATGCATTCCCTATGAAGTATGAGATTGACTACGTGAGAGTATACCAAAAGAAGTGAACCATACAGACCAAAGGTCTTTTCTCTGTCAGTGAGAGAAGTTTCGCTTGGCTCCTGTTCCATGACTTTGAGAATCGGAAGAGGGCATGATGATGCAATCCGTACAGTCTATTTTATATATCGCAATGTGTATGCATTGTAGCTTCATGCCTTCTCGTCCGAACTTGTGAATATTGATTGGTGAATTTGATTCTGTGGCTATTTATGAAAAAGGTGGAATTGATACAGAAATAAAGGATTTTAATCATAGTGAGGAAACGAAACATGACATTTGGGACATTTTGAAAGAAATCTGCAGCGAAGTGTACTGTGATGGACTAACTGTCTTTCAGGATGAAAAACATCTGTCTCTTTGTGTCAGACAATGAAGTTGTCATTGTTCTGTTGGATGATTATAAGGATTCAAAATTGGATGAACTTGCAGATTGACCGGTGAACGTGATTGACGTGCTGTGTGTACTTTTGACCGATGAACTTGGTGGATTTGGACAATATCAAACAGCACATAGAGGAAATAATTCTTCCTGTTCAATACAATGTCAGGCTTAGGAAATACAATCCCGATGCAGTCACGCATGAGATATAGTCAAAAAAGTGGTTTGCGAATTAATCAATCGGAAATTGAGAGTTAGAAGTGCCTCCGACTCTTCCTTATAGCCTCCAGTTCTACCAAAGAAATACGCGATTCGGTTTAAGGAAGTTCTGTAAAAGTGGATAATCATTGCCTGTCTTTTTTTTGTAAGTATTTGAATATTTGCTGTAAAGATACAAAAAATTGCAAGATTACCACTTTTTTAAGACTTTTTTTAATCGGACCTGAGTAGACAATTGTATTTTTGTTGTTTTTTAGGTGACGAAGTCGGGTGCAAATATATACCTTACGCGAGTTCGGTTTAAGAAAGCCTTATAAAAGTGGGTAATCTTGCAAGTTTTTGTATCCTGACTCGTCATTGTGTCATCCAAAAACTTCTCATCGTATCTGCTTGTCATAAAAATACAAGTTTTTTTGACAATCTGAAATGTTAAAATCAAGGCTCCGAGAATCGCATAAAATCGGCCGGACCCGACCAAAGTTCCATTTGTGCGATTCTGAGGTCGTTTTCAGGCCTTGAACTTCAAGTGTAAAAATAATAAAATTTACGCTCTGAAAAGATACATTTATTTACATTTGCGTGTGCTTCGCCTGAAAAAAGAGTACGCTGAAAATAAATTTTGTTCACCTTGAAAATTTGTTTAAAAGGCGCTTTAAAAATATTTTCAAGGTGAACGAAATTTATTTTCAAGGTGAACGAGTTCGGAAACGTCCGTTTTTCGGGTTGAAATTGGATATTCTCCAATTAAATTCTTAAAAAATCAAAATCAAATTTTTTCAATGCCACGAAAAACAAAGACGGGCTTTGATGGCGAAAAAACAGGAATCTTAGACAAGTTTTTTATAACTTACTGATTATCAACATTTCCTGTTTTTGTCACAACCTGTACTTCTTGCACCTAAAACTACATTGTTTTATTAAAATGGCATTTTATTGATTATCAATAATTTATCTATAGAATCTCAAAAAATCAGCTATCAATAGAATGTAAACGAATCTTATTTGTGTTAATAAAGTTCCGTCCGCTACGGGTTGACTTTGTGTCAAAAAGAAAGAAGAAATGTCTCTAAAAAAATCAGCTGCTTTTGCCGGTGTCTTCACAGACTCCTCCGTCACTGCGCGCCACCTCCCCTAAGTTAGTGGCAATTGCGGAATAGGAGCAATTGGGGAGCTTGCGACGGAGGGCGTGGCGCGCAGCGACGGAGGAGTCTGTGAAGGCATCCATAAGAAATATAAGAGGAGTCTGTGAATACAACCGCTTAAATTCACAAGAATAGTCTATGAATAACCATCATAAAAAAACTTGCAAGATTACCCACTTTTACATGACTTTCTTAAACCGAACTCACGTATACCTTGTTTACCGGTCCGGCTGTCACGCTGCAACAAGACTGACATCCTCAACGGATTTCCGTACAAATTTCCTCATTTGCCGCTCATCACCTCTTCAATCTTCCGCTTCAGGTCTTCTCCGCGAAGATTCCTCGCCACAATCTTACCGTCCGGTGCAAAAAGTATAATCTGAGGAATGCCAGTGACTCCGTATGCATCCGAACCAATCCGTTGCGCATTGAGAATCTGAGGCCATTTGACATTCAATTCCTTCATCGCCTTCAGAGTTGCTTCAGGTTTGTCCCATGTAGCCACTCCAAGCACTTCAAGTCCTTTGCTCTTATATTTTTTATAAAGTTCTGCAATGTTCGGAATTTCACGACGGCACGGTCCGCACCAGCTTGCCCAGAAATCGACAAGCACATACTTTCCTCTGCCTACATAGTCAGAAAGGGAGGTATGCTTTCCATCATATTCCACTGTAAAATCAGTGAACATGTTTCCTGCTTCCGTCTTAACCTGCTTCTCCCACAAGTCCTTGTTCTTTACGACAAAAGGATGTTCTCTCACCACATTGCCACACTTCTCCAACAAAGACAGTTTGTCCTTTGTATCCATATCGGATGTAGCGAGTTGAGACAAAGCCATAACAGCAAGAATATCATTGTTGTGAGCTGTAATAATGTCTTTGATTACTGCATTTCTTGTCTGCCAATCGTCTTTGCCTATACTCATAAAACGCCCGGTATACTTGTTCAGATCTTCATTCAGCGGTGTGCCCTTTACCACCATTGTCGGTGTCGTCAGTTCAACAGTAATCGTACCCGGCTCAAGCACAAAACAGGCCATAGGACCGTATTTAGGACAAACGACACACGCCATATTCGGGCTTTCCACCATACCGTCAAACGCAAACCGTCCTCTCTGCATATTTGTCGAGTCTATAGGCTGATTGGTAAAAAGATCCATCATATAGACCTTGCCATTGTATACAGTATCGGCAACATACCCAATCACACTATACTTTCCCTGCGCCACAACCATAGTCATGGTCATGACAAGCATACAAGATAAAAAAAACTTCTTCATGATATTCATTTATGTCTGTTATTTCAAAAAGTCATCAAACTTCTTCTGATAATATTTCTTCAGCTCATTCCAGCGATAATAAGGGTAACAGTCTGTATCTATAGGCATAGAAGCTTCCTTCTCATTCAGCAGTGCCTTGACAAGAATATCACCTTTTCCTTTCTTAGGCCTGTAGAATACAAGCTGTATATTTGCAGCCATGGGATAGATGCGATAGTTCACCCATTGCTCGTCAAGACGGTCAAGATCATCTACTTTGCGTGCACAACTGTCAAGTTCCAACAGACATGCCAAAGGCATTACACACACTTCGTGCCCGAAGCGCAAAGTAGCACCGTTATACCCTTTCTTGCACACCACCGTATCAGCAGTGTCGATGAAATTGCGAAGGAGGTTCGCCTGACTGAACGGCATGACACCGTTCGTCACAGGAGACGCACCATATCCGATATACCAGTCAATGTTCCGTATGCGCCACTGGTCATAACATTCATCTTCCGTAAACAACGGATAAAGGTCTATATCCGTATCATGGCTCTGCATATTGGCTGCAATGTCAAACAAATGACGCATGAACGACTTTGCATTCATGCTGTCTGCCACAAAACTGCCGTCTGCAAACAAAGAAGCGCACAAGCGGTCCGGATGAGTAAACTTTTCCTTGTATTCATTACGTATGTCCCATCCTTTTTTACCTTCTTCACGCACACGTCCGCTCCACGGCTGGTTGAGATAATACTGCAATGACTCGCTCACATCGTTACGGAACCGGATGGAAGGGTTGAAGGCTGCCAATTCCTCACATTCGGCTGTCATGCTCAAGATACAACGGATGACGACAGTGCTTCTCGCATCGACCTCCACATTCTTCCCTGTGAAAATTTCCGGAAAGTGTTCTGTCATACGTTTGCCGATTCCATGATGCTGACGTTCACCCACAGTAGTAAGATCACCTAAACGATTTATTGTCGTCGGATAAAAACGTTCCAGTTTTGCAAGCGTCTCCCTTCCAAGTTGTGTCAGCTTGCCTTGTGCATCAGCCTTTTTCATGACCTTTATCACCGAAGAATAATCGTTGTCTCCAAGCAGCCAACGCGAACCGTGCCTGCCATAGTGACTCATATAGAACGGTTCGTATCCTTTTGGAGCCTTTGTCAGCGGCCGGTCTGGTGCGATATATGCAAGATAATTGCTCGCCGAAAGCCGCACGTTCTCATGTATCTCCTCGCGTGCGGTCTGTGCATACGAGACATTCATTGCAAACGCAAATAATGCAATCGAAAAAAGTTTCTTCATATAAATTAACAGTGAAAAAAATTATTGTATCAATCATATTCAAAAGCACACAAAAAAACAAAGACACACCTCGGGCGGAATTGTCCAAAAGCATTTCTGCCGTTCCTTGTGTCTTTGCCCCTTGCCATCTTATATATATTGCTTATCCGAAAATTAGATCTTTTCAAGTACAATCCTTATCAGGTCATCTATTTTGTTCTTATAACCGGTATTCACCTCTTTTGCCACACGGTTGGCTATCACCATGCACACGGTCATCGCACGGTGTCCGAGCAGTGCACTCAGACCGGCAATAGCAGAACTCTCCATCTCGAAATTAGTGATTCTGTGGCCTTCATATTCAAAAGCCTCGATTTTTGCGTTCTGATAAGGGTCTGCCAACGGTACACGCAGTTCACGTCCCTGAGGACCGAAAAATCCTCCGCAGGCAATGGTGACTCCTCTTACCATACCCAGCTCCGGCTGGCAGATACGGTCAAGCAACTCACTGCTGTTGTCTATGACATATGGTGCACCCAACTGTGGATTCCAGTGCATGTGCTTTGTAAAGGCTTCCTCAAATGCCAAATCGCACACCTCATTGCGCCCTGCATAAAAATTGAGTAAGCCGTCAAAACCTATCGATTTCTCTGTACAGATGAAAGTGCCTACCGGAGTGTAGGGCTGCAGCCCTCCGCAAGTGCCAATCCGCACAATCTCAAGACTTGTCAACTTCGGTTTCTCCGTACGCGTCTCAAAATCAATATTTTTCAGTGCATCAAGCTCATTCATCACGATGTCGCAGTTGTCGCATCCTATTCCTGTTGACACCACACTGATGCGCTTACCTTTATATATACCGGTCACTGTATGAAACTCGCGGCTTTGGATATCGCATTCCCTACTGTCGAAATGGGATGCAATTGTCGTCACTCTACCGGGATCGCCACACAATATCACCTTGTCGGCAAGCTGTTCAGGCTTCACATGCAGATGGAATATACTCCCATCCGCATTGATGATAAGTTCTGATGATGGAAAAGTTTTCATAATTATTATGTTTTAGGTAGATTCATCTTTCCGCCCCAAAAGGAAGAGCCGCATTTTCTTCTTTTTCTTATACAGGATACCACTCGGAATTTCAACAGGCAGGAAGCTCTCCGACTTCAGAAAAGCCCATCTCCTGAAGAGGTTTCTCCGTACAAAGGGACCACTGTGCAAACTCTCTGAAGCCGGATAAGGTCCGTCCAAAGGACCTTTCACACGCTCCGGTCCGCCATACAGGGCAAGGATACATACACACAGCATCTCCGGATTCTCAAAGACCGGGCATTCTGTTCTCTATCTCAAGATTGCGTGCCTTCTTTTCCGAAGCCTTCACCTTATATATAAGTTCCTCTACATCACTTTCAAGGCCAAGAATCTGTTCACGCATGTCATTGCGCTTCTGCTTGTTTGCCGCAGCATACACCACACGCATATCATCAAGCTTGGCTTTCTTTTCTTCCAGTTCCTTCCTGTAGTTCATCCAAGCCTCACATTCCTTGCGCGCCGTTTCAGAACGGAATTCATCCAAAGTGGTATAGGTATGGATATCATTTATCACAAAGTCAAAGTCATGCACAGCAACCGATGCATTTGTAGTCATCGAAAGCGAGATTTTCTGCTTCGCGGCAATCCGTTCCTGCCTGTTGGCATCGCTCCACATCGATTTCACAGAATACAAACTCGCCGCTTTGACGATTTCCTGTCGGTCATCATTCTCATAATCGTATGCGCAACGCGAATCGTTGGGCACAAATGTATAGATACACACCTTGCCATCCGGCTGATAACGGTCGGAAGCGAACCATCCGATGCCGTTGCTCTCATCGACAACCATCATATAGTCGTTGGCATACGAATTATATGGGAATCCCATATTTTCAGGACGATAGAACTTGTTTCCTTCTGCATCATAGCGAGTAACATAAAGGTCATAATTGCCAAGTCCGCCCTCCGCCCTTGCTGCAAAGTACAAGGTCACTCCGTCTGTCGTCATAAACGGATAATTCACATCGCAGTCGAAATCGATGCCGACCATCTTATGCGGTTCAGAAAAGCCTTCGTCTTCTCTGACATACGACACAAGCTGCAGATGCCGTACCGTATCGTCTGCCATACGCACAGCTCCGTATTTCATGTTGCCACGCTCCGTCTCATATACTGTGGTCTCACCATCAGCCGAACGCTTGATCTTGCCCAATTCAGGAGAGAATCTGTATGCCGACAAGAAACGCTCTTTGCTGACAACCATGCTGTCGACAATCAGTACTCTGTCCGTACCTTTCAGATAACGCAATCCCGATTTACATTGTTCTTTTCTGTGTTCCAATTCATCCGTATTCTGACGTTTGCGCTTTGCCGTCTCAATATTCTTCTTCAGCTGGGCATCCGCTTTCTCAAAATCAAGACTCCTCATCATTTCTCCTACGGCATCACGGTCTATGACAAGCAAAGGATACGACATGGCACTTTTTGCCGACACGGAAACTGTATCGCCTGTCGAAGTATTGCAATTTACGCTCCATCCTCCGTCGCTTGTTCCGGTTTTGCCATAACTCGCAACAGAAACTGCACAAACAGTCGCCATTAATATGACATTTGTAAAAAACTGTTTCATGGATACCTCCTTTTTTCGTCTTCAAATATAAACATTTTATTTTTGCGGAGAAAAAGATTAGGTAACTTTCTTCTACTTACCTCCTGAAAAATCCCATTCTTACGCGGATTCGGTTTAAGAAAGTCCTGTAAAAGTGGGTAATCCTGCAAGTTTTTGTATCCTGACTCGTCATCGTGTCACAAAAAAGTTCTCATCGAAAAGTTTTCTCTATTCTTTGATATCTTTTCATGAGTCTTGACGTCCTCATAAACCGACTTGGTTATCCCCACAGCCACACTGTCTGATTGTCATAAATTATGGACTTTTTCTGACAATCTGAAATGTTAAAATCAAAGCCTCGCAGAATCGCGTAAATTCGGCCGAACCCGACCAAAGTTCCATTTGTGCGATTCTGAGGCCGTTTTCAAGCCTTGAACTCAAAATGTAAAAATAGTATATTTTTGATTCCGAAAAGATACATTTATTCACACTCGCGTGTGTCTCGTCTGAAAAAAGAGTACGCTGAAAATAAAATTTCAAGGTGAACAAAATTTGTTTAAAAGGCACTTTAAAAACATTTTTAAGGTGAAAGAAATTTATTTTCAAGGTGAACGAGTTTGAGGAGGTCCGTTTTTCGGGCCGAAAATTGATGTTGTCCAATTTGATTTCTTAAAAAATCCAAATCGCATTTTTCAATGCCGTGAAAAACAAAGACGGATTCCGGTGGCGAAAAACAGGAATCTTGGACAAGTAATTTTATAACTCGCTGATTATCAGTATATCCTGTTCTATCTCTACTTGTACATTTTGCACCTAAAACCGCATTGTTTTGCTGAAATAGTATTCTCTTGATTGTCAATTGTTTATCTGTAAAGTATCAAAAAATCAATGATT
>CAZKOB010000095.1:0-14568 GCA_964554265.1 uncultured Bacteroides sp.
AAATGTTTTTAAAGTGCCTTTTAAACAAATTTCGTTCACCTTGAAATTTGGCCTTTTGTGTACTTTTCTTTCAGATGAGACACATAAGAATGTGAATTAATGTATATTTTTGGAATACCAATTATATTATTTTTCCATTTGTGATTCAAGGCCTGAAAACGGCCTTAGAATCGCACAAATGGAACTTCGGTAAGGTTCGGTCGATTTTATGCGATTCTGCGAGGCCTTGAATTTAACATTTCAGATTGTCAAAAAAAGCCCGTAAATTATGACAAATAGGCAACATGACGTGGGGATAACCAAGCCGGTTTATGAGGACATCAGGGCGCATGAAAAAATATCAGAAGAACAGCGAGAATCTTCGATGAGAATGTTTTGGTGACACGATGACGAAGCCAGAAAACAAATCCGCGTTGTCATGTCACTGGCAACGCGGATTTACTATAGAAGGAGACTTGCCACACATATAATATAACCATAAGGAAGATTAAGCCAAGTTATTTCGGGTTACAACCGGACGCCACAACATATCATCCCCTCCCCTATTGTTCTTTTTCCGTCTTCAGATTTGTTCCTTACATTATTTTTAAGTTAATTTGCACAATTAATAAGGAAAACAAAACATATGAAAATTATAAACTTTGCGGAAAAGAACACTGTCATCAACCAATATATGGCTGAACTGAGAGATGTCAATATTCAAAAGGACAGTGCCAGATTCAGAAAAAATCTCGTCCGCATAGGCCATTTAATGGCATACGAAATAAGCAAGACTCTACAATATTCACATAAAGAAATACAGACCCCTTTGGCTAAAGCAACGGTTTGCACACATGACGACAAAATTGTCATAGGCACCATATTCCGTGCAGGCTTGCCTTTTCACGAGGGGTTTCTCGACATCTTTGATCATGCCGGAAACGCTTTTGTTTCTGCATACAGATATTACAGAGACAAAGAATGCAAAGATGTGGGAATAAAAATCGAATATATCGCATCACCGGACCTAACGGACAAGACACTAATCATTGCAGACCCTATGCTTGCCACAGGAGGCAGTATGGAGCTCGGGTATGAGGCACTCTGCACAAAAGGCACCCCATCCGACGTCCATCTATGCAGCGTCATAGCTTCACAACAAGGTGTAGATTACATAAAGGAAGCTTTCAAAAACTATCAGAATGTGACTTTGTGGTGCGCAGCCATAGATCCTTCACTCAATGAGCATTCGTACATAGTACCGGGCCTTGGGGATGCCGGTGACCTTGCATACGGAGAAAAATTATAATGCATTGAACTTGCAAACAAAGAAAACATCTAAAATCCAAGCTAAAGAAAATGAAAGATTCAAACAACAACATAAAGCATTTCCGACCTGATTAACAACATTTTCAGGACTTTCAGGTTCAAGCTTTATCTTTTTTGAAAAGCCTGATAAAAAGGGAAACAGGTGTAAATCCTGTACAGACCCGCTGCTGTAATCTCATACAAAGATTACTGTACATTTCATTATAGACCACTGTCTGTGACATAACTTCAACGGATGGGAAGGTCGTGCAGTAATAGAGAAAGTCAGAAGACCTGCCTGATAGTTTCAGTTCTTGAGTTCTCGCGGATACAGAACAAAAGGACATAAAAAAGCAGTACTCGAAAATGTTCACGCATTTTGGATATGGTTTTCATGTCTTTTCATTTTGTTCTGACCGCACAAATTTCATCATCAATATTAAGGTACAGAACTATTATACAAAGCATCAACAAAATGAAAAGACTTATTTTTTTTATGTTCATGACCCTATTCGCATCGGTGAATATCATGGCTCAGACACACATTTCAGGAAAGGTCGTCAATGAGAAAGGAGACCCTGTAGACGGAGCAAACATAAGGCTCGGACAAACTCTCATAGGTTGCAAAACAGATGCAACAGGACATTTCTCGCTCAAAAACATACCAGAAGGCAAACAACAGTTACGAATCAGCCATGTAGGATTCAAATCATCACAAATAAACATTACCCAAAGTCAGGAGGATATATTGGTCAGGCTTGAAAATGCACCCATCCTTGTAGATCAGGTGGTAGTGACAGGAACAGGTACCCACCGCAGACAACAGGATGCAGCCGTACCGACAACAGTCATCACAGCAAAACAAATTCAGGAGTCAGGCATCGTCAATCTTGAAGATGCTCTGAACAAACTCAACCCATCATTCAATTTCTATACCAACGGCATGGGAACAGTCATGTCAATGAACGGCTTAACGGACGAATATGTCCTTGTCCTTCTGAACGGCAAGCGCATTCCGGGCGATGGCACAGGCGGAATGGACCTTACCATGATTGACATAACAAATGTCAAACGTATAGAAATAGTAAACGGCGCGTCATCTGCACTTTACGGAACAGATGCCATTGCAGGTGTGGTCAATATCATAACAGACGATCCCAACCGCGGAATAACAGCAACGGAGAATTTCAATATACGCAGCAAGGGGCGGTTGTCTGAAAGCGTCAATCTCGACATCAACACAGGGAAACTCTCTTCATACACCAATTATCAGAGACAACAAGCCAATGACTGGCAGCTTTCACCTTATCGCGAAAACTCAAAGACCGGAGAACTTGAACCGACAGACTATGTAGCGTCCTACAAGTATCATAGCGATGTTGTAAGCGAAAAACTCAACTATGCTTTCAGCAGTCGCTTGTCAGTCTATGCACAAGGTTCATATTTCAACACACAAAATGAACGTCCTGCCACCATATACAACTATGACATGCGCCACCTGAATACGAATTGGGGAGTCGGCGCCAAATATTTGATTAACAAAAAAGTATATGTCTATGCAGACTACAGTTCAGATTATTACAAATCGCAAAATGTATACAATGCTGACGTGAAGAAAAGCGACATAAAAGCCGGCGACCACATCACCAGACGTTCGATGCTGTATAATGTAGCCTCGTTAAAAGGTGTGTTCAATATCGACGAGCATCATAAACTCTCTGCAGGAACAGAATATACCCACGAAAACCTTGCGGCATATACATTTGAAGGCAAGAAGACACGTTACAACTGGGCCTTGTATGCACAGGACGAAATCTCATTCCTTAATCATTTCAATGCCATAGCCGGACTGCGATATACGTACAACGAAAACTTTGACAGCGAGATAACACCGAATGTCGCACTCATGTATACTCCGGCCCGCGGACTGAGATTCAGAGCTTCATACGCAATGGGATACCGTGCTCCTAACCTCAACGAAATGTATGCATCCAGCATTTCCACTCAAACAGACCGAATAACTCTCGCCAATCCGGATTTGTCTCCTGAACGCAGCCACTATTTTTCATTCAATGCCGAATATGCAAACAGCTGGCTTACGGTATCGGCAACAGCATATATGAACCGTATCCATAATCTGATAAATTACGAAATACTCGACATATCGGAAGAAGAAAGCATGGAATTGTATGGACACATATCCGCCCAGCGTTACATAAACACCAGCAAAGCAAGAGTAACAGGAATAACATTGAACGCAAACATCAAGCTTCCGCTTGGGTTTGCCATCAATGCCGGATATACGTATACAGACGGCAAAGCCCTCAGCGATGGCGAAAATTACGGAAACCGTCTGGACAAGAATGTCTACAACATATTAAAAGTGGGAGCTTCCTATGCACACAAATGGAAGAATTACCGTTTGAATGCCACTATAAACGGAAGATATCAGGACGGGCATTATTCGCAATCGTACCAGCAGACATTCCCGGCACCTAATTTTCAGTTGTGGGATATCATGACCACACACTCCATCAACCTGAAACCGATAACATTGGAGCCGGGTATCGGTATAGAAAATGTATTCAATTGGACAGACGACCGTCCATGGAACAATAACTATGCCACACTGAATCCGGGACGCAGCATACTATTCAGCATGATCATAAAATTCAAAAACTGACAAGCAATCCATCACACTACCAATATGTGGTATAGATGATTATGCACTATCAGTTTACGGATAGCATTAATCTGTTTTATCATTTTTAGTTGTAAAACTTTAATGTAGAAGCCAAACTTTAATGCAGGCTCCTGTCAAATCCTACCAAAGAGAGTGAAAAAAATGTTTTAATACACTATTTCCACTCTCTTTTTTGTAATGTCTGTAAAACTTGCTAATTTTGCGTTTGAATTACCAACCCAATTTTTAATGAGAACCGATTCAGACAATTATCCCGCGAGGCATTGCGCCTCATACATCAAACATCATCATTTCAGAAAGCCTTTGAACACCAAGAAGGCCGAGTTTCAAAACAGCCCTATTGTTTTGTGCATATTGCTCCGGTAGACATTTACAGCACACTCTACTGTCTACGACACAGCAATAAAAAGCTATACAACTAAAACAAATAAAGCAAAACAATGGAACTGATTATCACATATATGTTTTTTGCACTTGCCATATCAGCAATGTGCTCTGTACTCGAAGCAACGCTTCTGTCTACTCCGATGTCGTTTGTGACCACACTTGAAACACAAGGGGCTAAAGGAGCAGAACGATTAAAAAACTTGAAACAGAATATAGACCGTCCAATCTCAGCAATACTCGTTGTAAATACTATTGCAAATACAGTCGGTGCATCGCTTGTCGGCTCACAAGCGGCACAAGTATACAACAGTACAGGAGTAGGAATTGTATCGGCCGTATTTACTCTATTGATTCTGATTTTCTCAGAAATAGTCCCAAAGACAATAGGTTCATGCTACTGGCGGGAACTTGCCATACCTGCATCAGGAGTCATAAAAACACTTATATTTCTGACGTTTCCCTTAGTGTTTTTGATTGAACGTCTGACACACCTCATATCGTCCGGCTCAAACCAAATATCGGTCAGCAGAGAAGAAGTTTCGGCAATGGTTACTGTAGGAGCGGAAGAAGGGGTGCTGCAAAAGAAAGAAAACAAGATGATTCAGAACCTGCTGAAACTCGATGAGATTACGGCACACCAAATTATGACCCCAAGTGTTGTTGTGGCTATGGCCGACAGCAGTATGACACTCCGGGAATTTTATAAAACTGAAGAATTCAACAAATACTCACGTATTCCTATCTATGACGAGGACAATAGCGACTATATAACTGGCTACGTCCTGCGTCAGACTATCCTTGAACGTCTTGCTGAAGATAAATTCAACGTCCATCTGAAAGAGCTTGCCCGTCCGATCCTTTCTTTCCCTGAAGAAGAACCGGTGGCAAACATTTGGGAAAAGCTTTTGGAAAAAAAGGAACATATTTCAATCATCATCGACGAATATGGTAGCTTGCGGGGAATTGTGACTATGGAAGATGTCATAGAGACTATGCTTGGTTTTGAAATTGTGGATGAAAAAGACGAAGTCGTGGATATGCAGGAATATGCCAAAGCACAGTGGAAACGAATACAGAAAAAACAACAAAAATAAAAAGATCACTTTATTTCAGTGTCTTCCACAGTGTGTGGATTATAAAATGTAGGCCCCAATATGCCGCAACATATCCTGATACAACGTCAGGATATGTTGTATCCAAGCCGCCAAGCAGGCAAAACAGTTCTACATTGATCCACAAACTTGAATCTAACCACAACTACCTATGGAACATCTGTCATTACGTCGTCGTATAGCCCTTGAAACAGACCGTATTCTGCAAAACAAACTGATAGCCGGACATCCGCTACGTCAATTATTCTGGGAATGTACGCTAAAATGCAATCTCCACTGCCGCCACTGCGGAAGCGACTGTCATGTCGGAAGCGAATGTTCCGACATGCCACCGGATGATTTCCTGAAAGTTCTCGATGAAATAGCACAATACCAGAACCCCAATGAAACATTCATCATTGTCACAGGAGGCGAACCTCTTTTGCGCACAGACCTTGAAGAATGCGGACGTGAATTTTATCGTCGAGGATTTCCTTGGGGCATGGTAAGCAATGGATATGCCCTAACCCAACAGCGCCTCGATTCTCTCATCTGCTCAGGACTACATTCGCTAACCATAAGCCTCGACGGATTTGAAAAAGACCACAATTGGATGCGTGGACACAATTCAAGCTTCAGCCATGCATCCGAGGCCATACGTATTGTAAACAAAGAATCAAACCTTATCAATGATGTCGTCACTTGTGTGAACAAGCAAAATATCCCGACCCTTCCCCTATTCAAGGATTACCTAAAAGAACTTGGGGTAAGACGTTGGAGATTGTTCACAGTTTTCCCGGCAGGCCGTGCAAAAGACGACGAAGCTCTGCAATTATCTCCGGATCAACTCCATGAATTAATGCGATTCATCATATCACTTCGCCAAGAAAACGACATAAATGTCAGCTATGGCTGCGAAAGCTTTCTTGGCAATTATGAGGGTAAGGTACGTGACCATCTCTTCACCTGCCAGGCAGGGATTACAGCAGGCAGCATACGATGCAACGGTGACATAGGCGGCTGTCTCAGCATACGATGCAATTATTCGCAAGGAAATATCTACAACGATAGTTTTATGGAAGTATGGAACAACAGATTCCGTCCTTATCGCAACCACGACTGGATGAAGACCGGCGAATGTTCCGACTGCCGCTTTTTCCGCTACTGTCGCGGCAACGGCATGCATCTACGCAAAGAAGACGGCAGTCTCATGATGTGCAACTACAGAAGAATGTTTCCTGAAGACCCAAAGTAAGGAACTGTTTTTAAGTGACGAAGTCTGGTGCAGATATATACCTTGTTTACCGGTCCGGCTGTCACGCCACGACAAGGCCGGCGTCCCCATAAACCGGCTTGGCTGCCCCACCGTCATACGCTATCTATTTGTCATAAATTGCGTTTTTTTCCTGACAATCTGAAATGTTAAAATTCAAGGCTCGCAGAATCGCATAAAATCGGCCGAACCTTACCGAAGTTCCATTTGTGCGATTCTAAGGCTGTTTTCAAGCCTTGAAACCCAAATGTAAAAATAATACAAATTAAATCCCGAAAAGATACATTAATTCACATTTTTGTATGCCTCGTCTGAAAAAAGAGTACGCTGGAAATAAATTTCGTTCACCTTGAAAATGGTTTTAAAGTGCCTTGTAAAAAATTTTTCAAGGTGAACAAAATTTATTTTCAAGGTGAACGAGTTTGAGAAAGTCCGTTTTTCGGGCTGAAATTTGATGTTGCACAAATTGATTTCTTAAAAAAAACAAAATCAAATTTTTCAATGCCACGAAAAACAAAGATGGATTTTGGCGGTGAAAAACAAGGGTCTTGGATAAGAAATTTTATAACTTACTGATTATCAACATATCCTATTTTTGTCACAACCTGTACTTCTTGTACCTAAAACTGCGCTGTTTTGCTAAAATAGTATTTTATTGATTATCAATTACTTATCGGTAAATCCTTAAAAATTCGGCTAGCAATAGAATGTAAACAAATTTTAATTGTGTTAAAAATGTTTCGCCCATTGCAAATGGACTTAGTGTCAAAAAGAAAGAAGAAATGTTTATAAAAAAATCAGCTGTTTTTGCTGGTGTTTTCACAGACTCCTCCGTCGCTTCGCGCCACCTCCCCTAACTTAGGGGAGGAGCTTAGTTACCTTGCTCGTTGGAAAGCCAATAGAGAGTCAACTTACTGGTTGATAACATGATAGCGTTAATATCTGCTGAGTAACCAGGCTCCTCCCCTAAGTTAGGGGAGGTGGCGCGAAGCGACGGAGGAGTCTGTGAAAGCAACTGCTTACAACCATAAGAATTATAGGAGGAGTCTGTGAATACATCTGCTTTAAATCATCAAAGCCACAAGAGAAATCTATAAAAACAACTGCCTACAACCATAAAAATCATAAGAGGAGTCAGTAAATACATCTACTTAAAACCACAAGAGGATTCTGCGAAAACATCAGCAAAAAAACAACTGATTTTGCATTACTTGCTCAGACTTCGTCATTGCCTATTCAGATGTAACTTAAAACAGATTATCATCTTTAACAAGCTCCATGACAAGAATCTTCTTTGTCGTAGAATCTACACGGAACTTTTCAGAACTTCTTTCTCCGACAACCCATGCAATCTCACTCCCGTCACAAATAACCTTCTGTTTCTCTTTTTCAAACCTCGTAAGCTTGATGTCCGTCATAAAGTCACTTAAAAGTTTGGTGCCATGCAGTCCGAACGGAGAAAATATATCGCCCTGATGAACAGTCCGAACGGTAAGAGGGCCATGCATCTTGTCTACATCAAGATAAGCAAAACGCTTGTCCGGATTGATCGTCAAATCTTCTTTGTCGACAATTCTATAACAAATAGTTCCACATCCATCTATCAACATCGTCCCTTCATGGGAAGCAAACCTGAACTTGCGTTCTATCTCCGGCCCCTCTGTTTTCACCGGAGCTATAACCATTCGACTGCGGTCTATCAGCAACCTCCACTTCTTAGCACTGAACATACGTCCGGGATTTCCTTTCATCGCCTTCATTATGTCCTCCTCCTGCGAGCGTGTAAATCCCAAAGGATTGAGAATCTCATGGACAACGGAACGCGGAGATACACACTCCCCCACCTTTTCTATATCGACAAGCCGGGTATTTCCAACCACTGTCACACACCTGCTGATATCCTCCTTTACAGCCTTATCATATATCTTGCAAGCCTCATTCAGATTTTCAATGGCAGAGGCTATATTTGCAGAAGCGGAAAGATTTATGGTACTAAGTATGGGCATGACATCAAGACGTATCTTGTTTCTGCTGAAAACATCCAATCTATTGGAACTGTCTGTCACAAAATCCAATCCCTTACATTCAAGATAATCAAGAATCTCGTTCCGACTGACACACAACAACGGACGAACGATTTTACCATTGCGCGAAGGAATGCCGCACAAGCCATGTATGCCACTTCCTCTCACAATATTAAGCAACAATGTTTCAACATTATCATCACGATGGTGCCCGACAGCAACAGCTTGAGCACCAGTCTCAGCCAACAAGTCCTTAAAGTAAGAATATCTCAATTCACGCGCCGCCATCTCTATGCTCACGCTCTTTTCTGCAGCATACTGCACCGTATTGAACCCTTTTGTATAAAGCTTTACCCCAAGCCGTGCGCACAAAGATTTCACAAAATCCTCATCCCTGCAGCTTTCCTTCCCACGAAGATGAAAATTACAGTGAACAGCTTCACAATCATATCCTATGCACCTCAACAGATGCAAAAGACATACAGAATCAGCTCCACCACTCAACGCAACCAGAACTTTGCCTGCCTGAATGTCAAGAAGAGAATTATTCTCTATAAATCTGCTCACGGCCTCTTTAATATTTGTCAAGTTTCCCATGATAATTATTTTTTTATTGTCACATATTGTTTCTATCGACTTACACGCATGTTCATCTGCACAAAAGTAAGACAATTGCGCAAGACGTCAAGTGCTTTTCCTTTATTTTTTCGTCATCCACCGTAAAAAAGCGTTTCTCAAGCAAAAAAACATCTGAAAAATTTGCGCCCAAAACAAAAACGCACTACCTTTGCATTCGCAAAACAGAAAACGGTGCCTTGGATGAGTGGCTTAGTCTACGGTCTGCAAAACCGTCCACGGCGGTTCGAATCCGCCAGGCACCTCTCGGAAAAAAGAGGGAAGAGCGTGATTGACAACCATAGTCAGTTACGCTTTTTTTCTTTTCACAACAAGATTTCTAAACAACAAAAGATTATCCTATGAAGAATTTTATCAGCAAATTATTAGCAGCACTTGCAGTCATTGCATTGGTATCGTGCTCTGACAGTGACAACGGAGCGTCCATTGCCAATCGTGTAACGACTCCCAACATGAGCGGATACAGCAAACTCATAAGCGTAGAGCGTGCAGGTAGTTTCCAGCACACGTTTGCATGGAACTTCGGATACAGCGGCAATCATCTCACACAGGCCGTAAGCACCCTCCAGCACAGCAATGACATGCTGTCAGAAGGCAGCAAAACAAGCTATTCTCTTTCATATGGGGAAAATAACATAGGGATATCCAGTAATGGTGTCCAGATGTCGGTTGTACTTAATGAGGACGCCTTGGTTTCAAGGGCCACAAGCGGCAATACCACCTACAATTATTCTTATACAGGAGGCTATCTGACTTCATGGAAAGTGCTGTACCAGAACGACGGGTTTGGCGGAAGCTCCACAAAAGGTGCCACAGCTGAAATATCAAGAACTGTAAACGGCAATATCACAGAAATCAAATACACTCCAAGCGCAGATGCCGCTGATGCATTCTACACTTACACATTCGAATATGATCCAAACGACAACGTCAACGGCCTGCTGCCTGAATGTATGTCCAAGATATTGGGTTGTGAAGGTTTTGAATACATATATTATGCAGGTCTTTTCGGACGCGGTACAAAAAATCTTGTGAAAGCCATAAATGTAACCCACAGCAAGCATGCCGATGAAGACACTTCGTATGAGTTCTTCTACAACTTCAACAATAGCGGCAACGTGGTTACCTGCAGCTATGGCAAAGGAAGCAATGCCGTCGTGACGACTTACAAATACCAATAAAACTCGCTATAGAAGATGGAGCTGTGCGCCTTGTCAAAATTCTCAAGGCGCTCCGTGCCCATATCCGCTCTGTTCTCTGGAGTGTATCACGCACGACCAATACACCGGAAACGAACAACAATACCCCATTATCCGTCCTGTTTCCGGAACCGCTTCGTTGCAAATATTGCTCTAAAAGTGAATCCTAAAAGTTTCTTGTCCAACTTTAGGATTCACTTTTTTTTTCTGTGGGCCTCCTTTGCACAGGAATCCCTCTAAGCATTACAGACCGGCGCAAACAGTCTCTTAATTTCCACAACAGTCCTCTGAGACGGAAATAGAAATTCTCCGTCATTTTGAACATCCGATACGACCTAAACGGATAATATCCCAGTTTGAATTTCAAACCCGGCCTTATTCTGCGCCTTTCAACAGTCATCAAACAGTCTGCTATCCTTCTTTCTATTTCGCCACACTCTTCCGTTGTAAAGCGATTGCGATTCCGGTAGAAGAACCAATACATCCCCACAATATTCAGCCATCTGTGGTTTTCATAAAAATCCAAAACTTCGTCGGCATCATGCAACCCGCCTTCCTCAGCCTCACGCTCAAGTTGTTTCTTCATACTCATATTCGCATCCATATAGTCAAACCGCAAAATCGTATACGAACCGGTCATAGAAGCTGAATGCTTACGATAATAGTATTCCCCTTCACACATCACCACTTTTCGCGAATGCAAATAATGCATTCGCGTGGCATTGTCATCACTGTACAGACGACACGCTGTGTCAAAAGGATAAATTTCATGGATGCAGGTACGCACAATGTAAAGTCCATGCATACTCCAGTCAAGACTCAGCCTGAAAGCCTCTTCTCCTCCAAGCACCTTCTTATTCGTCTTATTCTCATAAACCTCCACAGTTCCCGTATCCTCATAATATTGCATAAGTCTGAACACAGCGCAGTCAGCTTCCGGAGTTTCAACAATAGCCGTGTAAGCTTTCTCCAATGCATCAGGAGCAAACCAATCATCACTGTCAAGCATCGCGACATATTCGCCATCTGCGAATTTCAAACCATAATTGCGCGCCACTGCCTGTCCCGAATTGCATTCCGTCTTCAGGAGACAAATCCGCCTGTCCTTATCGGCATATTCTTCCAGAATAGCATACGAACCATCCGTCGAACAATCATCTATGCAAATAATCTGAATGTCCTTCAATGTCTGGGCACACAACGAATCCAGACACTGACGCAAATATTTCTCAGAGTTATATACCGCCGTAAGAACTGTTATCTTGCTCATTCTTCATTATTCCCTTTTTCCTGTTAAACTTATTCGCCAGTTTTCTTCTCAACGCATCCAGAATATTCGTTTCACGACTCAAAATCCTAAACGAGACATACAATGAAACAGAAAATACCGCTGCTCCAACGATCCACCTTGCGACCTGCCCTAATTGCATAGCCGCATATACAGCCACACAGAACAGCAGAAACTGCACGGCATAGAACCCTACCGGACTAAAATCGAAACGATACTTATACTTTATTCTGTAAAGCAGATGTATTACAACGAAATCGACAAGGCCTCCCAACGACAAAGCCCATCCGGCACCGACAAGTCCATACATGCCAAACGCAACCGGAATCGCAACAGCAATAAATACATCATAGATCAGTTCTGTGAACATGTACATCTTCGAGTCTCCTTTTGCAAGCGGAAGATAAGCTGCCGGAAGCGTCAAAGCCTTGAAAAACATGAAGAACGACGCGCTTACAGCCATAGGAACAGCCGAAATGAAATCACTCGAATAGAGCAGCACAATTATGACCGGCATCGCCACCACGAAAAAAATCAGGCATGGGGCAATCAGCAAGACGCACACCTCTATTTGCCGGTTCACCGTGTGGTTCATCCTTACATCGTCATGTTCCGCTGCCGAAAGGCGCGGGAAATAATCCGCCTCTATCGCCACGAATACAAGCGAGGCATAGCTCACTGCCATCACATACCCTGTATTGTAAAAGGCCACATCTGCAAGCTCACCCATATTCAGTATCGACGTATTGATGATATAGTCCGCCCCTTGTCCGAACATTCCTGCCACAATATAGGCCAGTCCCAATTTCACCATCGGCACACCTTTTGCGATATTGCCCATCGAACGTACAGTAATTCTCCACGGAACCACTTTGGTCGAAAACCAAAGATGAACCGCCAGAACCGCCACATTGCTTGCCACGAGCGACAAGACCACTCCGCGTACCCCCAACAGCAGATATACCGGCGAACAGACCAGAAGCGTTGCCAAGGCTGCAAACACCGATATAAGCGCCACCTTCTTCAGTTGACGCATTCCTTTCAATATCGCAATCTCCCCACCTGTCAGTGCCATTGCGGCGGCTATCGGCGAAAGCATACAAAAGGTGAGTGTATAATCATAGTTACCGAATGTCCACAGACTTATCCATGGAGACAATGCACAACAAACCAGCACTCCGAACAACGCTGTCAACACGCTCCACGTCCTCACCGTGTTCACAAAGTCCGTCACCAGCCCTTCATCCTTCATGTCGAAAAGTTCCGCAACATGACGGACCGCGCTGAATGATATTCCAAAATTCGTGGATTGGTTGATGAGAGCCATCACCTTATTATATATACTAACCAACGCGACACCCGACGGCCCGAGGAGCATGGCTGCAATCTTATTGCGCACAATGCCCATCAGCATCGTTATACCTTGTACACCACCAAACAATCCTGTATATTTGATGACATGATCATAAGTTGTGTCATTCTCTGATTCCGTATATATACTCTCGTTTTCCATTTCTATTTTTTATAAACGCAAAATTACACTCTTTATTTCAGACTATAAAGAAAAAAGACTTTTGTCAAACGTATTAGAAGCTGTTTTTTGCCGGTGTATCTACGGAATCCTTATAAATCTTATGGTTGGAAGCAGGTGTCTTTCTTAGTGAGATTTCTTCTTTCTTTTTGACACCAAGTTCACCCATTGCAGACGGTACTTTATTAACACAATTAAGATTCATTCACACATAAATAATTGCCAAAATTTTGAAGATTTATAGATAAACAGTTGATAATCAGTAAAATACTATTTTAATAGAACGGTGCGGTTTTAGGTGCAACAAGTATAAGCAAGAACAAAAATAGGATATTCTGATAATCAGCAAGTTATAAAATTTCTTGCCCAAGATTCCTGTTTTTCGTCGCCAAAACCCATCTTTGTTTTTCGTGGCATTGAAAAATCTGATTCATATTTTTTAAGAAATCAATTTAGCCAACATCAAATTTCAGCCCGAAAAACGGTCGTTCTCAAACTCGTTCACCTTGAAAATAAATTTCGTTCACCTTGAAAAGGTTTTTAAAGTGCCTTTTAAACAAATTTTGTTCACCTTGAAAATTTATTTCCAGCGTACTCTTTTTTCAGGCGAGGCACACGCGAATGCAAATAAATGTATCTTTTCGGACTGTAAATTATATTATTTTCACATTTATGATTCAAGACCTGAAAATGGCCTTAGAATCGCGCAAATGGAACTTCGGCAAGGTTGGGCCGATTTTATGCGATTCTGCGAAGACATAATTTTAACATTTCAGATTGTCAGAAAAAGCCTGTAAATTATGACAAAATGAATACCGGAAAGTCTTTCGTAAGACGATTGTTAGGCTTTTGAAGCGATTTTTGCTGGTGTATTCACAGACTCCTCTTGTAATTCTTATGGTTATAAGTTGGTGTATTCACAGACTCCTCCGTCGCTACCGCGCCACGCCCTCCGTCGCAAGCTCCCCAATTGCTCCTATTCCGCAATTGCCCCTAACTTAGGGGAGGAGCCAGGTTACTCTGCTGATGTAATTTCTATCATATTAGAAACCAATATGTTGGCTTTCCAACAAGCAAGGTAACTAAGCTCCTCCCCTAACTTAGGGGCAATTGCGGAATAGGAGCAATTGGGGAGCTTGCGACGGAGG
>CAZKOB010000096.1:0-14258 GCA_964554265.1 uncultured Bacteroides sp.
TATACAGATGGATGTTCACTTTGTTTCTCTCTTCCGACCAGAAGATGTCATCAGCGTGCCCGGCAAGTTCTTCGAGATCACGGATGTTTGAGCTTTGTTTCGTTGTGGAGGTCATGTCCTTATAATCAGTTTACAGCAGATCCCCAGTCCCAGTCGAACCGTTCGATGTCCTCCTCGACAAGCAGGTCTCCGGACTGCACCTCGATGAATGTCAGATCGGAGATCGCCCTGACGGCATGTCTTACGCCTTTCTTTATCGTCACAGTGTCCCCTCTGCCTACAACAGACCGTACACCGTCAAGCACCAGTTCACCCTTTCCGTCCACAAAAGTCCATACTTCATCGCGGTGTCGGTGTACCTGATAGCTGATTCCCTTGCCGGCTTTGATTTTCAGTTGCTTGGTGAGGGACTTGAACCCGTCGGGGAACTCGACGCTATCCATCACTTTGTATTCTCCCCAGCGACGCTCCTCAAACATCGGCCGATGTTGCAGGCGGTCGGCGTATGCCGTCCTTCAGATCCGTCTTGTAAATCTGGACGAGCGAGGCCGCTTTAGAAACATTGAGCAGATTGTGCGGCGTGCCGTTGAGCTTCGTGGCATCCCACCTGATTGCGCTCTCGTAGCCGATAGACATTCTCCATTAGTTCTGTCAATGCCTTTATGGTCAACGCCTTGCCCATCTATGGATCCATAGTTTAGTTGCTACTGTAATTATTCATCAGGAGATCAACTACAATACCAATACAGTGGGATATTCTGGGTATCTTTTTCATCTGTTATTTCAACATTTCCAAAGGTTTTCTTCGTGGATATCCATAAAAGAAACCGAACTTCTTCCAATATGTATAGTGACTACGAAGGAATATCCTTGCGTACTTCAATGATTTTCTTGCAGAACGCGACCCTTCGTAATTGATTTTGGCTATAGGATAATATACCACCTCATAGCCACTAACTCTTATCCGCGTACACCAATCCAAATCCTCTGCATACATAAAAAGACTTTCGTCCATGCCATGAGTTTTATTGTAAGTCTCACGCTTCACCATGATGAATGCGCCAATAATCCAGTCCACTGTCTGAACCTGCGAGTAGTCCATTTCCCTTGTGAGCACAGACGATTTATGTCCTGCGATGCGTTTTATGCAACGCCACACGTAGCGCGGCACACTCACATACGGGCGGGCACTGTCCTGTATCATCCCTTTGCCGTTTACAATCTGCGGAGCAATAGCACCTACACTACGGTTCGCCTCCATAAACTCGACCATTGCATCCAAACCATTAACAATCCTTACGTCGGGGTTTATTATGGTCAAATAATCGCCGTCCGCCACCTCCATTCCTCTGTTCATTGCGTATGCAAAGCCTCCGTTCTTTCGGTTAAAGCTCCATCTAACTTCAGGTATCTCGCATTCCAATCTGTTCTGTTCCTCCAACGAGTAGCACGAATTAGACGACACGATGATTTCGTATGGTATGTTTTGACATTTGTCTCGGATTGATTTTACACATCCTTTTATGTCATCAACCGAGTTGTATTCGATGATGATGAACGATAGTTTCATTTACAATAAAATCACAAATGTAGATAGAGATGTTGTTTCAGGTTACAAGGATGAGATGAAATCGTTTATGACTTTCGATGCATCCCCTCTTTTGATCGGTTTGAACGGATAGATCTTCGCCTTGATCATTAAGTCAATAAGGTTTGTCGTGTCATAGCATCCAAGGCATACGCCATCTTCTTCGAGTTTCCTTATCAACTGCACTTGGTCGTGATAGTGCTCTTCGCCCTTTCTGCGAGGCACAGCAATTACTTTGCAGCCCATATCGGAAGCCTCGCTTACCCCCCCCAACCGCCTTGGAGAATCGCCATCTCGCAGCCTCTCAGATGACTTATATAGGTATTTCTATCCATGAAAGGGATACACTTGCAATACTTGAACGGGTAGTCGGTATGTCCGTTCTGTACAACCACGCTTTCATGCCATACTTCAGCCATACGGTCTACGGCTTCGGCCAGCCTCATGAATGGTTTGGGAGAGTTTCCAAAACTAACGAATATCATAATGTTTCTATGAAATGGTTTATAATCTTGTCCGCCGTGCCGCGCTTCAATGGCTTAAAGTCATATTGCCGCGCCTTCTTCACAATCTTCGGAAGTTCCTCTGTGTCGTAACATCCCAACAGGCAACCCTCGCTTTCGAGAAATTTCACTATCTCACCTTGTGGATGCTTGCATTCCTGCCCCACTCGGCGTGGAATCGACACAATCCTTTTCCCAAGTGCAATGGCTTCCGATATGGTTCCCCAGCCACCTTGCAGTATGACAACAGAAGCCTTGCGCATATTTTCCATCATCTCTTCATGTTCCATAAACTTCACGCATTCCACATGACGGAAGTCATAGAGCGTATTCCCTTTTTGAACCAAAACCGGTTCATCTGAAACTTCGCCCAACTTGTCAACGGCCATTGCCATTCTCGTGAACGATTGTTCCACAGGGGCATTTCCAAAACTTGCGAATATCATAACACTCCTACATATTTGGCTTTGGGATAGAATTCTTTTAAGGTTTTCCATTGGATTAGAAACAAGTCGGCATACTTATACATGAAACGTCCTGTCCTTGATGGCTCTATTACCGCCGCAGCCGACTCTACATAGATAATCTTTGAGCCTATCAAGTATTTCCCCAACAGCATGGTCGGGATGGCGATGCCCGCTCCCGTGGAGATGATTACCTTAGGCCGTTCCAACAGCAGATGATAAAGCGACTGCAAGGCGTTGAGCAGGAATTTCGGCTTGCTCACCACTGGGTCTATCACAAAATAATGAGGCTTGTCTTTGAGCAAAGCCTCCGTATGCTTGGTCCTAAAAGTCACCCAGTACATGTCGCCATCCACCCGCTGTATCGCCTCCGTCAGCTCGTGCAGGTGTCCTCCATGCGACGAAATCAGACATATTTTCTTTTGTTTCTTCTGCATTATAGTAACTGTTATGGATTCATTCTTTCCTTTATCTTGGCTATGCTGTCTGCTATCGTCCCCCTATTGTCAACAGGAAAGACAAACGACTTTTGACGTAACTGTTCGTATATTCCCAGTCTGAACTCGAAGTCCGGGTCAACCTTATTCTCCAACCTGCAACCAACGATATCCTCAATGTCTCTGTAAACAACGAACAGCAATGCGTTTTTGGGCAATATGCACAAAAAACGTCTTGCCCATTTGCTATCGGCGAAGTCGGTGCAATGGGTTTTGGTGGCCAAATCGACGATAATGTCCGTAATCCATCGGTCGCATATCACTACGTCACAGTCCTTTGCCGCACGCCTGTATTTTAATCTGCTTATCCACGTGTCAATGTATGTAGCCACGACATACGCCTTGCAGAATGTGGGCGATTTGTAGAACCTGTGTTGCCACACCTCCCCCATCTCGTTATGCACCTTTACCGACAACCCCATCATGCGGGCCAAGGCGTGCATTACCTTCGCTAAGTAATGGTTGAACCTAAGCCACACGTATGCAGTGCGTATGCCTTGCCCTTTCAAACTTTCTCTCAATGCGTTTATGACGGTGGTCTTTCCCGAACCGTCAATGCCGCTTATCACTATACATTGCGGCCGTCTATTGCTTTTACCCATTGTTTTGCAAAATCCTCCCACGAAGGGTGTTTTTTCATTCTCTCCACTGCATTGCCTGCCAACCAGTCGCGGTATTGGTTGTTCTTGCAAACCCTATCCAGTTCATTGGCAAATGCCTGTGGTGTCCTGTCCGCCAATGCTACTGCCGCATCTGCGATGTAATCGGTGCTTCCTCCATTCTTGAATGTTACCACAGGCGTTCCGCAGGACAATACCTCAAAGAATGTCAACGGTATTTCCGAAGGGATAAGCAGGAAAGGCAATGCTACCACATAAGCCGACTCAAAGAACGCTTTCAGTTGACATGGTTCGATTCTGTCATACGACACAATCACTCTTTCCTTATGTCTGACGGCGTTCAAGGTCTGGTTAAACATATTGAAGTCAGAGCTTATGTCTCTCCGCATCAGCATCACCAAGTCTGTCGTCCCATCGCGTTCGGCAAACTGGTCGAAAGCCTTTAGCAGCAACAGGCATCCGCGTATGGTTGCAGGTGCACCGGAGAATAGTATGTATTTTCTGTTTCTTACTTCCAGTTTTTCCACATGAGAATAATCGGCCACCAATTCGTTGAATCCGTCAATTCCGGGTATCGCCGTAAAGGCACGGTCTGCATCCCATCCGCATTTTTTCACATTGTCATTGGTTGTTTCCGAAAAGGATACGATAGCCGAAAAACCGAGCCTTTCCAGTTTCCTTGTCAGCCATGCGTGTGGAATCAACTTTTCCAGCACGTAGGGTTTCGCATTCGTTATACCTGCGGCCTTTGCCAGTGCGGCAATGCCTTTTGCCGGATATATGCCACCGGGAATGTAGGCTATCTTCTTCGCCTTCACTCTCCGTAGCATGTCAAGCGGTTTCAGCGCATCGCGAAATGCCACAGGGAAGAACAGCACGTCTATTGTGTCCTGCTCCATGTAAGCGACCAACGTCCCAAGGCCTTTCCCTGTCGCATGTATCTTCACGGAGTCGTAAAGCCTTTCTCCCTCATCCTCGTCCTGCGCTGAATAGATGGATGCCTCCATGCCGGGATGCGAGTTCATGTACTTGGCCACTTCAACCAATGTGCGCCACGGCATCAACCGTTCCGTGCCAGCGTACATGTCGTTTGTATATAGACAAATCTTCATGATTTCAATGCCTTTGCCAAGTTCCGCATCATCGCGTCTTCCGTGAACATCTCTATAAACCTGTTGCGAGCGTTCGTTCCCAACCGTTTTCGTAATTCTTCGTCGGCTATGAGGCGGCAAAGCGCGTCGGCAAGCTGCCTACCGCTCTTCGCTTCCACAAGCAAGCCCGACGTGTTGTCTTCTATTGACTCTCCGTTGCCGCCCACCCTTGTCGCCACGATGGGTTTTCCGGCACGCATAGCCTCCAACACCGCTATTGAGTGGTACTCGTGCAGCGACGGTAATGCGAAGATGTCGCAGGTCGCCATCCAGTCGGCCACATTGTCTTGGTAACCCGTGGTCGAAACGCAATCCGTCAATCCCAAAGCCTGTATCTTGCCTTTCAGCATATTCAGGTCTGGCCCTCCACCAACCATATAGTAGTGAAACTTCAGCCCTCGTTCCTTTACGATGGCCAGTGCGTCCAATAGGTAGGGCAGTCCTTTCACTTCTGATATGCGCGAGGCGGTCAGTATTGTCACTGCCTTCTCTTCATTGCCGGGCAAGACCAACGTTTTTACCTCGCACGAGGGCTTTATCCCGTTGTACACGGTGACAACCTTGTCGGCAGCCACGCCTTTCTGCACCAAGTATCTGCGTGAAAATTGCTCCACACACACTACCCTGTGGGCATAGTGCTTGTAGATGTATATCGGGAGCGAGTTGTACAAGGGGGCTATCGGTCTCTTCATTCCTGTGGGCGCATGGTAAGCCCCGTGGTACGAGCACACGAGCCGCGTCTTGTTCCTGCACACCAAACGTTCCACCATCATCATGATAGCCCCGTTGAATCCATGCGTGAATACCACATCGGCCTGTTCGCACTTCAACAACCTGTTCAGTTTCCATACCCACGACACATCACTGCGGCTCTTTATTCGGATAAAGGTAACTTCAATCTCCTTTAGCGGCTCTGTGTGCGAATTGAGGTTCTCGATGTCTATGCACACGTTCCTCATCTCCATGTCGGGTTCAGCCTCCCCCAGCCGGGCGTATGTCATATAGCACTTATCTATGCCCGCCCCAAGGGTAAAGCCCCAAATAAGGTTTATAATCTTCATTTTGCCTTAGGTCTCACCATTTGATTTTCAGTCTGAGAAGATCAGACAGTTTGTTGTAAGCCGACTTCTTGCCCGCAAGAAGCGGGAGCCAGCGGTTTATGCCATACGCAATGGGGAAGCAGAGCAGGCACGCCAGCACTGCCACCAAGAGGGACTGCCAGCACCCCCCCCGTTAAGAATATTTAACTTATCATTTATCCTTACCAACACCGTTAACGCAACGGCATTGAAGTAATAGAACAACAGCGAATGTCTGCCTATATAGTTCACGAGCGGCAGTCTCTGCACCAGCTTCGACGCTATTACCACTCCCACAATGCCCACCGTGCCATAGAAGAACATCAAGAGGATGTTGTTGTAGGCATCCGTCGCAAACACCGCATAGCTGTGTACATACAGATGGTCGGCACCCCACAGTGCGCCGTATAGCGCGGCTGCCGCTGTCAGCGTATTCCTGTTTGCCGGTATTCTCAATCGGTGTTCATAGCGGCGGTACAGTATACCAAGCATGAAGAATGGCGAGATGACCAACGCTAAGTTCAGGCAGAAAGGAAGCCTAGCAGGCAGTTGCGCCGACTCCAGCCATACATTCTGATAGATGAAATCGGGACGCACTCTGTACATCACCACCAAAAGATAACCTGCGGCGAACATTCCCCCCGTGGTATACGCCATACGCTTTATTGATGGCTTTCGTGCGAGAATGGCGGCATAGACTATTTGAAGTACGCCTATTACTACGACAAACCAGCTTGCCCTGAATACCACGATGTCTATAGCCTGCTGCCTTGCGTCTTGGAGTACGAACAACGCCTTGGGTAAGAAAAACAACGCCATGAAAAAAAGGTAGGGCGCCACTATGGTACGAACCACTTGCAGGCTCTTGTTACTCAGACTGACTTTCGATAAGTCCGAACAGAACAAATAACCGCTGACGAAGATGAACCCCGTGAGGAAGAACGGACAGAACGTCCAACTCCACGTGTGGTTGTCGCCATAGTACACTTCGCAGTGATACACAAAGACGAGAAACATAAGGAAGCCCCTCGCCAAGTCGCACCAGTCTTTCCTTTCGCCAACCTTATTTTTCATTTATGTTCTCCTTTGTAAATATGTCCACAAACTCGTCAAACTCCACACGCTCGGCATACCACCTCTTCATACACCCCTCACGCTCGTGCAGCATGATAGGCAACTCATCGGATCGCATCCTCCTTACCACCACTTCAGGGGTGTACACATACATGTCGAGCGGATAGCGCACGCAGAAAGCCACGGCTCTCAGCCACACCGCATACAGAGCGCACTTCCAACCGTTCCTCTCCCCTGCGGCAGGTATCAGCCTCAGGTCGATGTCCGATGTGCGCTTGTAGCAGCCTCTTGAAAGAGAGCCGTATGCTATGCTTGCCATGATGAACCGCTTGGCCGCTATCCTTTCCTTGAACACCACCGTCTGACGAAGGAAATACCGGGCGGAACATCCCGTAGCCCCCATGTGGGTGAACATGGCGTGGAATTGTCCATTAAGCATGAAGTTCAGCGTGTGCGCAACTACGAAACTCACAATCCAGTGAACACCGCACGCCACGAACACCGCCCACAGCAACAAGTCTATTGCCACCTTCACCGTGCGCTCCTTATTGTTCATAATCCGTATGCCCTGCAATACCCACGCGGAGATGAAAATCATAAAGCCAAACTTCAGAAATCCACCAAGCCAAGTGGATTCCAAACTCTTGGGCAGATGTTTCTTGTGCTTGCTTAAAAGCACGGTTAAATAATTCATTTGAAAACAGTGTTTATGAAAGTGTACAATATCAAATTCCCTTCCGTGCAGATGAAGCCCGTCGCCAACAACAGATTAAACACCCGCAGGGAAATTTGTTCTTTCTGATATAAATAGGCGAGCAACAAACATTCGGGTATGCCCGCCATATACAGATATCTCATGCCTGTCACCTCGGAGTTCCCTGTATGCAATCCATACAATATCCCCATCGCAAGCATGACAATGATAGTGATTGCCGTTACATATTTCAGTATGTATTCATCAACCACATACAATGTCTTTGTGAAATAAAATTTGTATAAAATGTAAAAGCATGGAACATAGAAACTGAATAGCCGCACTTGGTACAATAGCATGGATTTCCAGTTACGCCCAGACTTGCTCGACAGGCCAGCAGTTCTTTCTGCGGCGGCTTGGAATGTACTGAATGTGTCACTCATCTGGATTTCCGAAGCCAAGAACGCTTGAAACACATAATTTATCAAGAACACCAAGCCCGGGACAAGGCAGACTATAATTATCAGCTTCCTTTTCGTCATAGGTAACAGAAATATAGGGGTTAATAGTATTATAGGCAAGAAACTCCTGTGGCAAAAGTAAGAGAAGCATACAAACAGAATGCCTATGGCATAACTTGCCGTTCTCCTGTATTCCATGGGTTTTGTTAAGAAAGAGAATCCAAAAAAGTATGCTGTCATGGCCAGTATCACCCTCCCGTATGCAAACAGACTCATAAAAAGAGCCACTAAAGTGTATATCGCGATGTTTGGTTTCAGTTCCAAGCGTCTGCTTGTCAGATAGTATAGAAGCAATGCCGTTCCCCATATTAGGAAACGCCACATGACATAATTCCAACCTGCAAGTTCCGCAATCAGAACATACAAAGTTTCCTTTTTTCCTAAATTTGCAAGCCCGTGTTCAAAATCAAGCCTATAAGTGAAATAGTCTGTATCAATATAATAGGTAAGACAAACCACCAGCATCAATATCCACGGCAACGTTTGTGACTTTTCACTTTTGAATGAATAGTATGTGAATAATATCAGAGCTTGGCATATAAGAAAACAGATTATAAGTTCTCCGGTTTGCGCATGTATTTTAACCAAAAGAAGAGTGCTAAGCATAAACTCATTGTGTTTTTAGTTCTTGCCCTTAAAAATCATCTTTGCTTCTTGACGAACTTCCTTATCATTGGAAACACAGTTTTTCTGTATTCGCTGCCAACAGCCTGTGGAAACACTACGAACATCAGACTTATTACACAACCCATTATGCAAGCAAACACCACTTGTTGGAATAGCGAATGAGAAGTAAGCAGCAAAAACGGAATGCCAATAGCCAATAATGGGATAAGCGGCTTTTCCGCCGCGATGAAAGACCTTGCGACTTGCAAAAGGCTTACGTTCACCTTGCGTGAGAGAACCATCAATTTCAGAATCACGGTAAATATGTTGGCTGCCAACAAGGATATGGCAACACCGTTTATTCCATATTCAGTTCCAATGTAAAGACTGCCCAAAGTAACAAAAACCGCTATCAAGCGAAGCCAAAAACCCGTATCGACAAAGCCCAAACTACGGAAGAAACAGTCAACAAGTCGATTGTCTATATTGAATATGATAAATATCGAGATTATCTGTAACACACAGGTCAGCTCCAGCCATGTTTCTCCAAAGAAGATGCGGATTATCAGTTCCGCATTAAAAAAGAATACGGCGAACAACACCGCCGAGAAAGAATTCAGCAGTTTCAGTGATTGGTTGAAGACATGTTGCACCTTCAATGGCTCATCTTGTATCTTCGACAACATCGGGAATAAAACCACATCGAAGATTCCGTTTATTTTTCCTGTTATTGTGGACACGAATCCTGTGGGACGGTTGTAAGCCCCAAGTACCGAAACTGACAGCCATTTGGGGAGAAGCAACTTGTCCATCTGCTGGCTTACATTGTTTATAACCACACTCAGCGTGAGCCAACCACCGAAGGACATAATTCCGCTCACTTCGCTTTTGGCAATTTTCAATCGTGGCAACCTTACCCTTCTTCCATACAAGATAAGGTTCAACAAAATCAAATTACACACGGATATGGATACGATGGCATACAATCCAAAACCAGCAAATGCCAAGGCAATACCCAATATGGAACTACAAGCGTAGGCCATGACCTCGTATGTCCCATACGTCTTGAACTCCAAATTGCGAATCATCATGCTTTTCCCAACACTCGCAATACAGGCCAAGAACACATTAAGTGACATTATCCGCATAGGAACAATAATATGCTCATCGGCAATAATCCGCGATAGGCTTGGAGCGAAAACGAACAGTAAAATCGAACTTATGCCACCAAACATCCAACTTAGTGTGAAAGCCGTGGAAACAAAATCATTGCTCGCATCTTTCTTTTGAATTATGGCCGCCCCCAACCCAGCCTCTGTAATGCTCATGCAGATAGTCATTACTCCAGTCAGGGCTGCGAAGTATCCGAAATCTTCCTTCGATAGCAGACGTGACATCAAAGAAAAAACAACCAATTCCATAATACCCATAATGATGGTTATTACAGACTGAATTGATATTCCTTTCAACAGAGTGATTTGGTTTGTACCCATTGTGTGCAATCGTTACAACCAATAACAATCATATCCGTGATATGGCTTCTGCTGTTCCTTGGGAGGAAGTTGCATATAATCTCCATACATCAGTGTGAGTAATTGATGGTAATTCTGTGGTACATAGAATTCTGTTCCTTCAAATGAAAGTTTTGTGGAAACCCCAAATACAGATTTAGGTACAGGCATTGCAGGTCGAGTATCAATCATACAGATATGTGAATCCATAAAGGAGTATTGCTGCTGATGGGCTATTCCACGCAACACACTTTTATGTAATGGCTCGCAATCCAGACTTTTCCCCATCCACAAATGCCAACGAATAAGATGTGAACGCAATCCCGCTAAGTAAACACGTTGCTTCCAAAGCTTATAAAATTTTTGTATGTATGCCAAATGTTTAAAGACAGATGACGTCAATCCGTATATGCCATAAAGGTCTATACCCAATCCAAACGTTTGAATATTGCCGACAAAAGAACAGGTTCTCATATCGTACATTCGTGGGAACAACAAATTGTGCGATTTGTCGTTCTCCGCCGAAACAATACGGTATTTATCTGATTGGAAAGTTTTACATAATTTTCTTAGATCAGGTTCAGGAAGCATTACATCGATGTCATCATCCCATGGAATGAAACCTTGATGTCTGGCAGCTCCTAAAAGTGTGCCAAAGGCCAAATAATATGTAATGTTGTTTTCACGACAAAACTTGTCCAGACAGAGCAACATCTCAAACTGTAGATGTCGTCCTTCATTAAATTTAATCTTTTGCATTTACAATACACTTATTCTTTGTCTAAAGTTTCTTATGTTGTCCTTGTAGGCATCTAACCCGTTTTTGAATACGGAAGATGAGCCTGCAACAAATATGCTTGCCCCAATCTTTCTTAGTTTTTCACCATTGTCAGGTGTAATATTACCGTCCACCTCCAATATTACATTCTCTTTTCCCTCTCTCTTCAAAAGGTTCGCGACTTTCTGCGCTTTGCGCATTGTGGACTGCACTATCTTTTGTCCTGCGAATCCAGGATTGACCATGAGTAAGTTTATCCCATCAATATAGTCCAACACCTCTTCCAATGCACTTACAGGAGTGGCAGGGTTGATTGCGAGAAAACACTTGCACCCATACTGTTTCAGATAGTCTAATGCACGTTGCACTTGAAATGTGCTTTCATAGTGAATGGAAACTATATCGGATGGTTTTATGCCAATCCATGAGAATTTGTATTCTGGATCTTTTATCATAAGATGAAGGTCAAGAGGTATGTCCGTCAGTTCGCGCAATCCACGAACATAATCAACTCCCAAGCCAAAGTTTGGAACAAACATACCATCCATCATGTCTATGTGAAGATACTCCACTTTCCCTTCTTCAAAGACACGCAGTGTTTCTTTAAGGTCAATGAGGTTTGAACACATCATTGATGCTGAAATTTCGCTTTTTCTCATCTATCTGTTAGTTCCAAATTGTCATTACTTTGCAATACGGCTCTTTATGCTCATACATTAAATTCAGACCGCCTTTTAAATCTTCTTGTGCAAATTCGTGCGTTATTAGTGAAGATACCTTTATTTCGCTTTTGGACAAGGCTTTCACTGCTTCTGTCCAATCTGAAGGATTAGCATTGTCGTAACAGGAGTTCCATGTGCCTTTAAGTGATAATTGCTTGCGGAGTATTTTCCAATAAACGCTTTGGCTTAACTCAATGTTCCCTGACGGATTTCCCATCAAAAGCACAGTCCCACCTGCTCCAACCACATTGATAGCAGTCTCTATAGCGGCAGGCCCCCCCACTGCTTCAAGCACAAAATCATAGGGAAATGCATTGTTTGCAGACAAGCCATTTTTATATTCGAGTCCACATCTCTCTACAATGTTTCGTTTTTCTTCTGTTCTTCCAATTACGGTAACGGAGACTGCACCTTGCTTGTATGCCCATTGTCCAGCGGCAATTCCAATCATTCCTGTGCCAATGATGGCAACGTTATCACCCTTCTTGACACCTCCAATTTTTATTGCATGGAGTGCGACAGAAAGAGGTTCAAGCATTGCCGCTTGTCTGAAATCTACACAATCGGGTAATTCTATTAAATTCCATATTGGCACAGCTACATATTCTGCAAAACCTCCATCTCGGCGTGACCCCAAATAGTCATAATGCTCACACATCTCATAATGTTTTTTTTTACATTGTGGGCACTCTTTGCAAGGTATCAATGGAAATACACCAACTCTTTTGCCAATCCAATATTCTGCATCTTTATCTGTTACGGCATATACTATACCGGAAAATTCATGTCCTGGAATTGTCGGGAAACAGTATGTACCTTTTGTAAATACACGTGCAATGTCAGAACTGCAAATCCCCGCAGCTTTCACCTGTACAATAGCCCAACCACGCGGACAATTTGGCAATGCAACCTCATCATAACGTAAGTCATTTATGCCATGTAAAACGTATGCTCTCATCTTTGTCGATTCTTTATTATAGTTTCAAAAGAGGTCAAATCTTCGGGGGTAGTTATCTTGAAATTCATTGTTTCTCCCTTCACGAGTTTCACATTAAGTCCTTTCTTATATGCAATTTCAGTACTTCCATTGATTCTGCCAATCTCATCATAGGAACATTTATCATGGATTCCTATATATTTACCAAAAACAAAACTCTCAGGAGCTTGCCCTGCATATAGACAGTTTCGTTCAAGAAGACCACCTATCATTTCACCGTCTTGGCTCATGTATATTGTATCTTTTACAGGGATGACAGGCAAAACTCCATCATAGCAAACACACCCCTCAATACAAGCATCTATTATTTCATTGGAAACAAGTGGACGTGCTGCATCATGAACAATCACAATGCTGTCATCGTTCACATTATGCTTCCTACATTCCTTTAATCCATTATAAATAGAGTGTTGTCGTGTCGCTCCCGAAAGAGCATACCATACAGGTTGTCTTATTCTATTAGTGTATTGCGAAATGAAATCCTGCCACTCTTTAGCTGCAACTATGACGAAAGCGTCTATGTCTTGTCTGTTGGCAAATGTTTCTATACAATATAACACAATAGGCTTCCCGTCTACCATGATATACTGCTTTGGTATATCAGCACCCATTCGTGTACCACTGCCACCTGCCAAAATAACCGCTATGTTCATTTGTTTTATATTTATAAATGTGTGGAAATTTCAATATTCGACTTAACATCTATTGGTTGCCTATATAGCCAATCCAGCTCTGCCTTTGTTGTCGCATTTGGCTATCTCTCTAACGCCTAAAACGGAGATTCCTAACCTGCTGAATAATGAGAAATACTGCACAATACTTTGCACAAAGTTACATATCTCGATATTCGTCACTCCTAACACACGTGCGACATAAGGATAGGTGATGAATTGAAAGACATATAATGAAGTGGTCAGAAAACCACTATACAATATATTCTTCTTCAGTCCCATATAGTGTATAATGTCAATTATCGCTAATGTTGACGATTATCTTCCTGTGTACATATCTTCGTAGTACCGCTCGTATTCGCCGGAGGTGATGTTGTCCATCCAGGCTTGGTTGTCGAGATACCAGCGGACGGTTTTCTCGATGCCTTCCTCGAACTGCAGAGAGGGTTCCCAACCAAGTTCCTTTTGGAGTTTCGTGGAGTCGATGGCGTAACGGGCATCGTGACCGAGACGGTCGGTAACGAATGTTATCAAATTCAAGTCTTCTCCATCCTTGCGTCCTAAAAGGCGGTCAACCGTTTTGATGACGACCTTGATGATGTCTATGTTTTTCCACTCGTTGAAACCGCCTATGTTATAAGTTTCGGCTACTTTCCCTTGATGGAAAATCACGTCGATGGCGCGGGCATGGTCCTCAACAAAGAGCCAGTCGCGCACGTTCTCACCCTTGCCATAAACCGGGAGTGGCTTGCGGTGACGGATATTGTTTATGAAGAGAGGTA
>CAZKOB010000097.1:0-14082 GCA_964554265.1 uncultured Bacteroides sp.
TGACTTTCTTATTCACCGGGCGTAAAAAATCGCGATTTTTTATGTACCTTTGTAATAGATGTAACAAGATTCTTGTCGTTATATGTATATAAGCTTCCTGCTATCTCATCTTTGATCAGACATGGTTTCTTGTTCACACCGTAGTAAACATTCTTTGTTTGATTGCCAATAGAGTCATATTCAACTTTTTGGCCGGCAAAGCCATCGGAGATTTCACAAAGTCTTCCGTCTTTCTTGTGGTACCAAACTTCCACAGGATTTCCATACTCATTATTCTTTATTGACAGAGAAGCGTTTCCATCTTTGCATTCAACATGATTCCCATCCGGGTCGTAATAAGATTTCTTGATTACATACCCCCTTTCGTCGTATTCGTTTTTCACAATCGCTATCCCCTCTTCCTTAACGAACATTGGTTTCTTATCTACATCCAGATACTCCTCTTCAACAACAAAACCATGGTCGTCCAAAATGTAATGCACACCGGAAACATTATTCTTCTTTGGTATCATCAGTTTTCCGTCAGGGCCTTGATGTAAAGCATATACAACATTGCCGTATTTGTCGTACTCCATAACATAGACACATACACCATCGGAATCGTCATAAGCAGGCTTCCTGTCTACTGTAAGATATTCGGCCTTTGTCCAATTATCTTCTTCATCATAATAGAACTTCTTTATTCCAAGTCCCCATTTTGTGGATTGCGGATTACCGTCAATACCTATATAATGAATCTCAGACGCGCGACCTTTCTCATCTCTCACAAAGGTTCTTCCATAGATTCCATTCTTATCTCCTTGTGGCGAATTATCCAATCCTGCATATCTTATCGATGAAACAAATCCATTTTCATCATATTCCAACCACCAGCGTGAAATCTTTCCACGGTCTTCGCCTGATGACTCCAAAAGCCTGCCATAGCCAACGGTCGAATTGGAAACCACACGTTCCGTACCATGTTCGTCATCATACTGAAATGCCATAGTATTCAATTTGCCGTTATAGCTTTTTACATAAAGAACCTTGCCACTTCTGTCTTTAACTGTCACACGGCTTACTTTACCATCTGCATTGTATGCAAATGTTTGGTCAATAGGACGCTCATTACGTTCGCTTTCTCCGTCATCTATCAGATAATCTAGACTATTAACATGGGACACCTGAAGGAGTTTCCTTTTTTGATAAACAAATTTGTACGATCTATGCATATGACTATGCTCGCTTGAGCTTAGTTCTCCGATTCCTTCCGGTACACCCCAACGCTCAACATAGTCTTTATAATAGTAAGTTTTGATTCTATTGTAATCCCATGCGTACCAACCACCTCCGATAATAAGAATGACAGCAACCGCTGCTGCAATCTTAGCCCACTTAGGAACAGGAGTAGGATAAACAGCCTTGTGCAGTGCCTTCTTGAACTCTTCACACGTCTGATATCGGTCGTTGGGATTCTTGGCTGTAGCTTTGTCTACAATCTTTTGTACCTTTTCTGATACATATTTGTAGAAAGTACGTATACGCGGAAGAGGTTCTTCCACCACCTTCGTATTGATTTCCTGCTCGGTCAGAGTAGTTGTATCATACGGAGGATTTCCTGTCATCATGTGATGAAGCAGCACACCTAACGAATAAATATCAGATCTTTCATCAAGATGTTCCCCCTTGACCTGTTCTGGACTCATATAAGAAGGAGTACCCATTACCACTGAATCCGCCTCTTCCTCGTTCTGGCTCTTTATCACTTTTGCGATACCAAAGTCAAGGATTTTCGGAACTCCTTCTGTCGTAATAACAATATTAGCAGGTTTAATGTCTCTATGGAGAATTTTCTTTCGCGTGCTTGAACCCTTATGGGCATACCCTACGGCATCAAGTATCGGTTCAAAGATAGGACAAATTCTATCCTCTACAATCAGTCCATTTACATTCTTGATATAATCTTCCAGATTCTTGCCATCAGCATATTCCATTATCAGGTAAATGTTTCCTGACTTGTCTATGTGATAATTCTTGAACGCAACAATGTTTGGATGATTCAAGGCTGCAAGATGCTCCGCTTCATCACGCAACAAGTTCCTTGTGAAGTCATTGACCATATTGGCGTTAATGACTTTAATAGCCACTCTTTCATTTTTGATAAGAGTGTGTTCTGCAAGATACACAGAACCCATACCTCCCTTTCCTATAAGAGAAGTAATTCTATAATTTAATATTTCCTTACCGATCATAATATTGATATTAAAGTGCTGCAAAAAATCCTAACATATTAATCACAAAGCTAATCCAAGCAATAGTATTGGCTTGTGAGGCCTTTTTGGGCGAATCCTCCTTCCAGACAAAATACATAATCCAACCAGCTAAAGGTATTAGGAATGCCAATATTCCATATCCCACACCAATATTCTCATCTGTAACATAAACATATTGAGTGGAATTGTTCCGAACCGGTTCGTAGTGTGTGTCATCGTCATAAGGACGTACACCTTTTAGTGGAAGCATTGAATATATTTGTGCCCAGGGCAAAGGAACTTTTCCTGCCAATAGAATTTCTGTTCCTGCCGCAATAGTAATACGTTGACCGTGTATCACACGTCCCCCGATAACAGAACCGTTCTTCCCCACATCTTCGTACACATAATTACCGCCAACGATACTCAAACGAGCATGCTCTCTACTTACACTATCATTCGGAATGATTATATCGCAACGACTACTACGTCCTATTGTTATTGTTGATTTCATTTTACTGAGAAATTATAAATACAATTATATTGATTACAAATCCTATCCACCCAAGTATCGCAGCAAGAGAAGCCTTTTGAGGATGTTCACCCCTATACACTCCCCAAAGTATCCAACCGACTAAAGGTATTAGGCTGACTATGCACAAGAACCAATGCAACGATTCGTTCGGATTGGCAACAGGGGCTGTCGGCTTAGAAGGACTATACACTTGAGGATTCCACCCTTTTGCTCTGAGCTTCGCCATAACGTCCGGCCAATTAACAGCCAATTCCGGTTTTCCTGCCAACAGAACTTCCGGAAGATTCATGGTGCCTTCATAATTTATACTATAAGTATCATTCCTCAGAAGCCTACCATTAACTCCTGTACCATTCTTGCTCCCAACATCTACTATTTCCAACACATATTGTTTTGCGCCACCGGTCATCGGACGTTCTTCACCTCGTATAATTAAATGTTTTCTGCTAACGTCATCGTTTTTTATCACGATGTTGTTGTTTTCCAACCTGCCGATTGTCACACAGGGTGAAGCCTTTCCGACAGCCTGCTCTATAGCGTCTCTAAATTCGGAGGCTGTTTGGTAACGTAATGTCATATTCTTATCTACAGCTTTAGCAAACACATCATCCAAAGCAGTAGAGACACCTGTTCCCGTTTGAGAGGGCAATGAAGGAATGTGTTTAAGAATATTACATATCGTTTCATAATCATTCTTTCCTTTAGATATGGCATGTTTACCGGTTAGCAAATAATATAGCACACATCCAAGAGAATAAATATCTGTACGTTTATCAATGTTTAATCCGTTTGCTTGCTCTGGACTCATGTAGCCATCTGTTCCAATTATTTGTCCGACTGTATTTCCCGTACCGATTCTCGCATCTTTTGCGATGCCAAAATCAATTATACAAATACTTTCGTCAGGACGAATCATTATATTTGAAGGCTTGATGTCTCTATGGATTCGGTTTCGGTCGTGTATATATTGAAGAGCCTCAAGAATTTTACACATCAAGTCAACAGCTTGCTCCATCGGCATGGAACCTACTGCATCAACTCTTTGTTCTACGGTTTGGCCTTCAATATATTCCATAGGAAGATACAGATTCCCTTTGGCGTCCTTGTATGGTTCGCCCACAATGTGAACGACAGAAGGATGATTCATGCGTTTGAGCGTGTCTACTTCAGACTGGAATAGCTTTCTGTATTCAGGATAGCAAGTCACTCTGTTGCTCATCATTTTTATGGCGACCTTACGGCCTCCTGAATCCATTCCTTTATAAACACACCCCATCCCACCATGACCAATTTCTTCTAATAGGGTATATGACATATTATATCTTCTTGAATTTTATACGAATTATCTTATCCTCTTCCTGAGTCGGGATTTCAATGCAATTGCCCCTGCGAGGATTTCTACAGCCTTCCACAGCAATAGTACATGTTGCGCCATCATTTTTTAGTTTATACCAATCCGTACTGCGCTCATTCACCTTGAAGGCATAGTCCAAATATATTTCTGTTTCTGTATTAGTTCCTTCCTTACTGTAAAGAGTTATTGTCTTTTTCTCATTTGATTTAACTTTAACAGTGTACTCCAGCTTTGTTTCTGAATTTCCAAGATTATCTTCTATAACCTCACCATCCGCACCGCTCTTCTTAACCCGATTAGTTGGAGATTCTCCATGACCACCATCTTCTCTATGACTGCCGGAACCGGAAAGAACTGTTGTGGAAGGCAGCATCTCAACAGGAAATACAAATTGATAAGTGCTATCATTATTCCCCTTGAATACAATAGAAAGTTCTGAATCCGAGTACTCTTTATCATTAAAACTGATTGAAATCCTGTTACTGTTACGCGTAGAAATCAGATTTTCTAAAGGTTTTACAGTCATTGAATCTAAAGCCAAAGGAATAGTTTTCGCTATAGTATCAATTCTTCCGGTCTTATCAGTAACATAAATTCGTATGCCCATTTTAGCGATTTCTTCCACTTCAATAAATGGTCCTGATTCTTTATTGAAGAGAATTGTATCCTCTAACATATCAAGATTGACCTTTTCATCTTGCTCTTTTCTTTCATACTGGTTATCTTTATTTTCATCAGGAAAGAAATATTTCCATCCCAAGTAACAAAAGCCGGACAACAACAGAAGAGCGGCGCAAATTATCCCTGCCAATTTAATTAGTTTACCTTTTGACGATAGATTTGCCCCTCTTGGCGGAGTTACAGCGAATTCAACAATTTGGCATGTAATATTATCCCATCCTCCGTTTTTACGTGCTTTGTCTATCAATGTGTTTACACGATCGAGCTGGCTCATTCCAATCTGATTACTTACAACCTTTGCAATCTCACGGTCAGGAACCATACCGGTTAAACCATCAGAACAAAGAAGGAAGCAATCTCCCGCTTCCGGATTTATAGGATCCTCCAGAACTGTTGCCGGCTGCATACCGGAAAGGCCGAGAGCATTTGTTATCTCATTCTTTCTTGGATGATGCTCTGCCTCCTCTGGAGTTATCCCATTGTTGTCAATAAGCATTTGAACATAGCTCTGATCCTTCGTCAGTTGACGGATGGTTTTGCTTCGAATAAGGTAAATACGACTATCGCCCACCGAACCAATGTAAACCTTTCCCTCTCTTATTATCAACATTACGCAAGTAGACCCCATGCCTGTGAGTTCGGGTTGCTCCGTTGCTCTCTGAAGTATTGCCGCATTAGCCGCATTACATGCTTCTATAATAGCCTCTTTTGGATTGGCGAAATATTTAGAGCACAAGAAATTCCTGATGGCATCAACAGCCACATGAGAGGCTACCTGACCTCCCACGTGACCACCCATACCATCACATACCACAGCAACACGACCATTTTCGCATTCAAAATCGTCTAACCAATCCTCGTTAGCCTTACGTTTGCAACCAATGTCTGTACGGCCTTCGACATTGCAGTAGAAATATGTGTTGTTATTACTCATCTTATTTACTCGTTAAAATTGAGGAATTGCAAGGAATATGAACTTTGTGCTTCCAAGTACGATGATATCATTTGTCTTGATTTCAATGACATCTCCCAACACACAAACTTGGCCGTTGATGTACGTACCGTTAGATGAACCTCTGTCTATAGCCCTGAACACTCCCTTTGCTTCAATGTATTGGATAAGGAGATGCTCACGAGACATATTGTTGTCGTTAGGGAATGGGATATCACAATCATTTCCTCTACCAATGATGTTCTTGCCTTCGTAGATTTTATACACCTCGCCTGCAGGGTTTCCACAGTAAGAAACAAGTATGCCTACAATGCGACGACCACCATCGGGATTGGAAACTCCTGTTCCATTAAGGTTACGGATCACAGTATGACCACCACCAAAATCGTCTTGCATCGGTGCTGTTGCACCCGTAGCTCCGGTAGCACCACCCCAACCATTGGCCATAGTCGCCCGAGTCTCTGATTCGACATTGTTATTTACACGAGTGTGTCCACTTGGACAGAAAGGACAGTTGTCACCGTAGATGCTTGAATCATACTGATGACCATTAGGACATTTCTTTGTTGCCATAATCTTTGTTTTTAATTAACACTTAGTTTTATTGTTTCAGCAAATCTATCAAATACTTAGCTTTCATAGCACGGTTAAATCCCTGAGCACCAGTAACTCCTGTCATGCCGGCATGATGGATGCCTACCAGTTTCCCCTTATCGTTCAGTATCGGCGAGCCACTTGCGCCACCTGCTGTTTCTGCGTCATGCCCGAACTCATAGTCACCTCTGTTTTGGGTTACAGCTCCGTCATGAACCTGATTCTTCAAATCCTGATTGCTATCTAATGCGACGTCTGCCCCATAAGGGAATCCAATTGTAAATATTGTTCTGCCCTCCGTCAAAACATCTTCACTCAGATCGGCTTTAGTTATGTCGATTATATTTTCAACATCCGCAGGCAACTTTCTTGTTTTTGTCTGCAGAATAGCAACATCCCTGTTTATATCGTCATATCCTTTTATTTCCTCGCATTCTATAGCATTTGCTTCACTTATAGGCAGACCGTCCGGAACGATATACAGTCCTTGTATTACACATTTGACTTCAACTTTGCTTCTTGAAAGTATCGGATTTTGAGTCGCCAACAGTGCAAGTAATTTATTTACCGCATCTTCCAGTTCTTCTTTGTCTTTAGAGAACAACCACGGTCTTGAGATATGAAGATTTGTGGCAAGCTTACCATCATTGCTGATAAAAAAGGCTGTACCTTGTGAGGCTGTAGCACCGGATTTTAAATTATCGTTCTCAATGTGAACTAATTCGCTATTAGGTATCTCTGCGAAACGACACAACACAGGTGTAAAATCTTCATTGTCGACAAACACTTGATAACCATATTGGACATACACCCAACATACGGCAGAATGGTATTCTCTGTAAATTTTTTCTTTATCCCATTTAGAAAAATGCATATAGGCATATACAGCTCCCCCACCTATGGCAGCGAACGCTACAATAATAGCGACAATCCGCATCAACTTTCCCAATGCAGACACAGGTGTTGGTACAGGCTTTGGCTTAAATATATTTTCCCAAGACAAAGTGTAATTCCTTGTTATGGACACCCTGTCACCGGCATGCAGAACCTGAGTTGTAATCTTTATTCCATTTACAAAAGTGCCGTTCGTCGAATTCAAATCTTTAATGACGACATTTCCATTTGCCTCTTTGTAGATGATTGCGTGCCTTCTTGAAACATCATCATGATTCAAGACGATATTATTCTCACTACTTTTGCCTATTGTACGCCTCTCGACTCCTGGCTGCACAGGCGGATAGGGGTCTTTGAAAACGGTCACGTCGACCTTATCCAATATTGCACCAAGCGTGATTGTTTCGGAACCGAAACGAAGCGTATCTGAACGAGAGATTCGCACTTCCGATGTAATTCTCTTTGTGCTTCCATTTACATAAGTACCATGAGTAGAGTTCAAATCTCTCAGCTTTGCATGTTGTTTGTCAGGCTCTACTTCAATGACAGCATGAGCACGAGACACAGTAGGATTGTCCAAAACACATTCATTAGTGTGGGAACGGCCGATTTTAATTGTCTTCATATCAGTATAGATGTTTTTGATTATGCGTATTCAGGTTTACAAAGGGAATGAAACTACATGAACATGAAGCTACAAAGCAAAACATCCCGCTCCGCTAATTTAAAGCGAAGAGGGATGTTCATTGATTCTATGTGAAAAAAGCCCCAAGATTACAGTCGTATATGGGCATCACAAGCCCTGTATATCTTACGACCCCCTATAAGAAATTATTTACCTGCTTAACCATATAAATAAAAAAGAGCGTGAGATCGTACATTTGCCTATCTCACACTCCGGGCCTTCGAACTTGCCTATTCAGTAAGATAAGCAACGTCGAAGCCCACGCCAGATATGACATGCTCCCCTATACGCATATACCCAACAACAGTCACTCACCCTTGAGAATGAAAGCTACTACATGCATAAGGGGGATGCGAATAATCACATCCCGGGACATCTGCCGTTGCCAGTCTTTCCACTGAATAGTCCAAGTGTTCGAAGTTTGGAGTGTAGAAAGAGAAGCGCATGCAAACGCCTTTCCATAAATATGGTGATTCTCCTACCCAATACCCGCTTCAACATTTGATGTTACCTTCGCATGTTTCTGCATGGCGCGGACTCAAATTGAACCTTTACTGTTGGGCTTCTCACTGGGGTGATGCACCTTCCAAATCAAGTACAATTAAGAAAATCAATTGCAAAAATACTAAAATATCCAAATTACACACAGCATTTATCCAAAAAAGTTTACGAAAGACCTGTCATGCATTTTCAATCCGATTGTTTTCAGTGATTCATCTTGTGAAGACACCTGCCTTAACCCATCAAAAAAACATATTTTCTCGCATCTCATGAAAGGCCTCATCCGCCAGACCTGTTTTCCTGTTGTAGCACACTTGAAATCTATTATTTTTTGATTTGAACAGCATTTGGATTTCCGCACAAGCTGACATTTTCTTCGTAGAGCATTGAAACTCATCATGTTGCAGCCTGTAGAAAGTTAATTTTGACCCACAGAAAAGTCGTTTCCGCTGCACAATTTTCTGAAATCGGCACTGCAGATTATAAAATCGGCAGTGTAGATTGTATAATCGGCAGTGCAGTTTTTATAATCAGCAGTGCCGATTATAAAAAACAGTGCGGTGAATTTGACTTTTCAAGAAGGGCATTTCATATTTCCGGTGCTGCCACTCCAAGAATGCAGCATCTGCTATGGAACCCGAAACAATCTCCCATATATAATAAGGTCATCATGAATAAAGAAATAAAGGTGAGGATTCACATCGTGACACCATTGCAAAGGAAAAAATGAACGGCTCTGCAAAGAAATATGGTGCAAACACAAAAAAAACGGAAGGATTTTCGTACTTTTGGCTTTGAATAGTGTTATAGAATAGACAAGTATAAAATTTGACAAACAAAAACGAAAACGAAAAATTATGTATGGAACAGGTTATGTGGACGGTTATGGAATGAGCCCCACGACTATTTACTGGATGATATTTATCGGAATAGCCATCGCAAGCTGGCTTGTACAGTGGAACTTAAACAGGAAGACAACAAAATATTCCGAGATGATGTCGTACCGCGGACTGACAGGCAGGGAAGTGGCTGAAAGGATGCTGTACGACAACGGCATAACGGATGTAAAAGTAATAAGCACAGACGGCAAACTGACAGACCACTACAATCCGGCAGACAAAACCGTAAACTTAAGCGAAATTGTATACGGAAGCCAAAGCATAATGGCTGTGGCGGTGGCAGCACACGAATGCGGACATGCCATACAGCACGCATACGCATACGGGCCACTCACCATGCGCTCCAAACTGGTACCTGTAGTGAGCTTCGCCTCGCAATGGATGCAATGGTTGCTGCTCGGCGGCATGCTGATGCTGAGCTATACAGGGTCGGGAACTGTATTGCTGATTGGAGTAATATTGTTCTCCATGACCACCCTTTTCTCATTCATCACACTGCCTGTAGAAATAGATGCAAGCCGAAGAGCGATAAAATGGCTCGACAGTGCAGGACTTACCGACGCACGCACACACGACGCTGCTGTGGATGCTCTGCGTTCGGCTGCGTATACATACGTAGTCGCAGCTCTCGGTTCGCTCGCCACATTGTTATATTATGTAATGTTGCTTGCCGGAAGCAGAAGAAACGACTGATGGATGTTCTGAAAGAACTTGAACGCATGGCCGACGAGAAGCTACGTCAATTTTCGTCTGCCATAATTCCCGGAACCCCAATAATCGGGGTAAGAATCCCGCAACTGCGCCTGTTGGCGAAAAGAATCGTGGCAGAAGAAGACTGGCAGGATTTTCTCGCCAGAGACAACAGAAGCAGTTTTGAGGAAAGACTGTTGCACGGACTTGTAGTGGGTTATGCCAAAATGCCAATAGAAGAACGTCTGGAGCGCATCAAGGACTTTGTGCCACGAATAGACTCATGGGCTGTATGCGACTGCGCTTGTGCAACCTTCAAAAGTGTAAAGAAGAACCTGCCCATGACATTGGATTTTCTGCAGGCCTATCTCGACTCAGACGAAGAATACACACAGAGATTCGGTGTGGTCATGCTGATGAATTATTTCATCAACGACAACTATATAGACTATACGTTGTCAAGACTCGACAACTTGTCGCCGAAGCAGTATTATGCCCAAATGGCAGTGGCATGGGCCTTGTCAGTATGCTATGTGAAATATCCGGAAAAGACGACGGATGTCCTGATGACCAGCAAGCTCGACAGGGACACATTCAACAAGTCCTTGCAGAAGATACAGGAATCGCGGAGGGTTTCGGACGCAGCAAAACAAAGAATAAGAGAACTCAAAAGATAAAAATGGCTCATAAACAAGGATTATACCAGACACAGACAGAAAGCCAGATTCAAAAGCTTTCTCCCCAGCAGCTGATGTTGGTCAAGCTCATTGAACTTCCGGTGAGCGACCTTGAAGAACGCATAAAAAATGAGGTTATCGACAATGTGGCTCTTGAAGAAGGCAGAGGCCTTTTCACAGAAGAAGCCAAAGACAGGGAACCGGATATTGAAACAGCGGCCTCTGCAGACAACGAAGTCCGGACCGACGAAGACTCTGAGTATAGCTTTGAAGGGGCGGATATGGAATATGGCAATTATTCTTCACCCGACGACATGCCTTCATACCTCGCCAACCGCCGAGAGAATGAAGGTTCAGAGATTCCGATAGGAGATACCCATTCATTTATAGAAGAACTGAAAGAACAGATTTCCGAGTATGACATTACGGAGCATGAACGTACTCTTGTTGAATATCTAATAGGTTCGTTGGACAACAACGGATTCATAGACCGTCCGCTTCCCAATCTCGTTGACGAATTGCTATTCAATCACAACATAGAGACCAACGAGAAGGAAATAGAAGACGCGCTGCATATATTGCAGCAGTTTGAACCGGCCGGAATCGGGGCACGCAACCTCAGAGAATGCCTTCTGATACAGATTGAGCATATGCTGAAGGGCAAAGAGCCTCAGACTGAAAAGAAGCGCTGGATTCTGAAGATTGGCAAGGAAATCATCTCAAAAGAATACGAGACATGGGCCAGAATCGCAGACAATCCGGAAGACATAACGGAAAGGGTTACCAAACCGTTGAGCGAGGAACTCGGAGTAAGCTGCAAGGATATAGCGGAAGCTATCGGTGTGATAGGTAAACTTAATCCGCATCCGGGACGTTCTTTGTACGAATCATCAGACGACAGGGTGCAAACAATAATCCCGGATTTCATCATCGAAACGGACAGTGACGGAAACATCACATTCTCACTAAACGAGGGGGAACTTCCGGAACTCCATGTCAGCCAGGAATATACAAAGCAACTTGATGACTATATGAAACGCGGAAACAAGATGAACAGGAGCGAAAGGGAAGCCTTTGCATACACCAGACAAAAAGTTGACGCAGCGCGTATGTTCATAGAATCCATCAAACAAAGGCAGCAGACACTTTATGTTACCATGAAGGTCATCATCGACTTGCAGCGAGATTTTTTCCTTACACAGGATGAGGAAACGCTGCATCCTATGGTACTGCGAGATGTGGCAGAGAAAGCGAAGCTGGACATATCAACCATATCGCGCGTCAGCAACAGCAAATATGCCATGATAAACGGACGTATATATCCGCTGAAACATTTCTTCATGAGAACACGATCCAATGCTGGAGGAGAAGAGATTCAAGCAAGGAAAGTGAATCAGCTCATCATCTCCATCATCGAATCGGAAGACAAGACCAAACCGTATTCTGACGAGCAGCTCATGGAAATGCTGAAAGCCAAAGGGTTGAACATAAGCAGAAGGACTGTGGCCAAATACAGGGACGGAATAGGAATACCGACAGCCAAGAAAAGAGCCTCGGCCGGCAAGAAGCCATAATCCCGGCATATTATATAACAGCATTTAACAAAAGACATTTTATAAAGAAACCTTTAAGAGGCATCAACATGATAAGTGAATGCCAATAGATATTTTTATGAATGAGAAACAACTAATGCGGGCAGCGAAAACATTTTCGACTCTGTTTTCACCTTTCTATGCTCCACTGTGGGCATTTGCAGGACTTTTCGTGTTCAGTTATCTGAAACTACTGCCTTCAGGCTACAAGCTCATCATATTTCTGATGGTGTACTGCTTCACTGTGTTCATCCCAAGAATGAGCATCAATATTTTCCGCAAAATCAACAAATGGACCCATTGGCAACTTAGCCACAGACAGCACAGACATACCCCATACGTTCTTACACTTGTAAGTTATACGGTATGCCTGTTCCTCATGACCAGACTAAACACGGCCATGTTCATAAGAGGAATTGTCATGGCCGCCCTCATCGCACAAATCATTTGTGTCATCATCAACAGATGGTGGAAGATAAGCACTCACATGGTTGGAATGGGAGGGCTGACAGGAACGATTATCGCGTTCAGCTATCTATTCTATTTCAATCCGGTATATCATTTATGCAGTCTTATCTTACTTTCGGGAATTGTGGGGACAAGTCGCATTGTGCTCCGGCAACACTCACTCGCCCAAGTACTTACAGGATTTGTCATCGGTTTTATATGCGCCATGTTTTTCCTGCTTATCAGCTGGATGTAATACAGGATTGATATACGGACAGACAACGGAAAAGTTGCATCGGAGTACGTAATGACAAGTCTGGGCAAGCAATGCAAGTCAGTTATTTCCTGACTTCGTCATCGTGTCACCCTAAAAATGTTCATCGAAGAGTTTCGCTATTCCCTGATGTCTTTTCATAAACCCTAATGTCATCATAAATCAGCCTGATTATCCCCGCCGCTACATCTATTTGTCATAAATTATGGGCTTTTTCTGACAATCTGAAATGTTAAAATTCAAGGTTTCAAGAATCGCGTAAAATCGGCCGAACCTTGCCAAAGTTCCATCTGCGCGATTCTAAGGCCATTTTTCAAGCCTTGAACCCAAAATGTAAAAATAATATAATTCGCATCCCCAAAAGATACATTTATTCACATTCATACGTGCTTCATCCGAAAAAAGAGTACGCTGGAAATAAAATTCGTTCACCTTGAAAATGGTTTTAAAGTACCTTGTGAAAAAAATTTCAAGGTGAACAAAATTTATTTTCAAGGTGAACGAGTTTGAAAATGTCCGTTTTTCGGGGTAAAATTTGATGTTGACTAAATTCGATTTCTTAAAAAGAATAAAATCGGATTTTCAATGCCACGAAAAACAAAGATGAGTTTTGGCGACGAAAAACAGGAATATCGGGCAAGTATTTTTATAACTCACTGATTATCAACACATCCTATTTTTGCCACAACCTGTGCTTCTTGTACCTAAAACAGGGTTGTTTTGTTAAAATAGTATCTTGTTGATTGTCAATCGTTTATCTATAAATCTTCAGAAATTCAACGATTGGCAAGATGTGAATGAATCTTAATTATGTTAATAAAGTTCCGTTTGATACAGGTAGTCTTAGTGTCAAAAAGAAAGAAGAAATGCCACAGAAAAATCAGCTGTTTTTGCTGTTGTCTTCACAGACTCCTCCGTCGCTTCGCGCCACCTCCCCTAACTTAGGGGAGGAGCTTAGTTACCTTGCTCGCTGAAAAGCCAATAAAGATTTAATATACTGGCTACTAATATAATAGCATTAACACCGAACAGGTAACCAGACTCCTCCCCTAAGTTAGGGGAGGTGGCGCGAAGCG
>CAZKOB010000098.1:0-13692 GCA_964554265.1 uncultured Bacteroides sp.
CGTGTCACAATTCCTTTGTCGGGAGTCCGTTTCAACAACGTCAAGATAGGGAAACGCGTAATAATCCAAGCCAACTGCCTGATGATGGCAGCGGGAGGAATCACGCTCGAAGATGATGTCTTGATTGCAGCTAATGTTCAGCTCATCTCCAACAATCATGACCTCGACAACCGTATGGTAATCACTTGTAAGCCGGTTAGAATATGCCGACGAGCATGGATTGGCGCCGGAGCTACGATATTGCCCGGGGTTACTGTCGGGGAAAATGCTGTTGTTGGCGCAGGAAGCGTTGTGACTCACGACGTGGCTCCAAATACGATTGTGGCTGGAAATCCGGCACGTCTGATACGTGAAATCAAATAATCCTGATAACTAATCTATCTATAACGAAACATCCGCCAATAGTTTTAACTGTTGGCGGATGCTTTTTGTTATTCCCAATTAGCTATTTGTATAGCACTGTCCAATAGTATCAGTTTAACTCATTTTTTATTGAGAAAACTACATGCTCTGACGTAGAATCTCTATCACATCATCCTTTGTAAGAGGTTTGTATCCTGTGCCTGTAATAATGGTCTCGTCAGCAATTCCTTCTATCATGCCTTCTGTGACTCCGAGAGAAGAAATATCTGTTGACGCTCCTATCTCGGCTATCCAAGCTGCGAGAGCATCTATTCCGGCATTGGCAAGTTGCTCTTCGGTCTTGCCTTCAGCAGGAATATCCCAGACCACCCGGGCGAAGCGGGCAAAGCGGGATAATCCGTATTTCATGATATGACGATAATAGGCAACGGAGATACCCGAAAGGGTCAATCCGTGAGTCGCATTGGTATATGCTCCGATGGCATGTCCTATCATGTGGACTTGCCAGTCCTGAGGTTTACCGGCTCCAACTATATCGCTTATTCCCCACGTAGCTGTCCACATTATATTTGAACGTGCCTCATAATCTTCGGGATCCTTTATGGCAACCCGGCTTGAATGTATCAGAGACCTCATCAGTCCGTCTGCTATATAGTCGGACGTTGAATCATCATCTCCTGAGAAATATTGCTCGATGATGTGGCTCATCGTATCGAATATACCTGCCACCATCTGGTTGCGGGGCACTGTAAAAGTATATCGTGGATTGAGGATTGCAAAACGAGGCACCAGATTTTCAGAGAAAGAACGACCGATTTTCTGCTTTGTATCATGATTAGTAATTACAGAACCGCTGTTCATCTCAGAACCGGTGCCTGCCATTGTCAGGACTACTCCCACCGGGAGTACTTTCTGCTCAGGGTCAGGCTCCTTCATGTTGACCCAGAAATCCTCCCACGCATCTCCGTCATAATTTGCAGAGACACTGACTGCTTTGGAATAGTCAGCTGTAGAGCCGCCACCTACGGCAAGTATAAAGTCAATACCGTTATCGCGAACCATCTTAACACCCTCCCGTACTTTTTGAACTGTTGGATTTGGCATGACCCCCGATAATTCATACACCTCTTTGCCGGTTTCTTTCAGAGCGGACATGACATCATCGTAAATGCCATTACGCTTGATCGAACCCCCTCCATAAGTCAATAAGACCTTCCTACCTACATTTTTAAGGGCCTCTACAAGATGTGCTTTAGCATCATCGCCGAAGTAAAGCACTGTCGGATTTGAATAAATGAAATTACCTAACATTGTTTTTCTGTTTTTTTAATGTTTGGAAATTCAACGCTTATAGAATTAATCAAGTTTACTGAATATAGCGGAATACGTAAAAATGGTAAAACAATCGGTAAATTGTGTTATGACTCATCGTTTTTCGCGGATATTGACATACGGTATTCGCTTGGCGACTTGCCGAGATTCTTCTGACAATATCGGCTGAAGTAGCTTAAGGATGAAAAATTCATTTCTTCTGCTATCTGAGAGATTGAGAGATTGCTGTCTTTTAGATAGTTTATAATTATTGCCGTAGCTGCCCGGTTTATGTGAGTAAGTACACTGAATCCTGTGATACGTTTTATAGTATCAAGCATATACTTTGGTGTGACATTTAGCTTAGCTGCATAATATGATACTTCTCGGTGGGTCTTCGGTTTGCCGCTTTCGATAAGAGTGAAAAAACTTCTGGTTATATAACCGACACGGTCAGTAGAAAGCACATTTACATTAGTTGAAGAATGGAAGGCAAACAAATCGTATATCATCGTTTGGAGCAAACCGCCTATCATCTCATCGAAAAACGGATGCCGGTTATCTCCAAGACGGTTACGGACATTTCTCAGATCATTAATAAATGTTACTGCCTCCGACGGTGAAACCGGAATTATTGGATTGGAAAAAAGGCTCACACATCCGCCGATACTGTAATTGTTGGCAGGCAATAGATTATGCAGGAAGCTATCGGGTGCGATTATCAATTCACATCCGAAGTCTTCACTCATTGCCAAGTCCGTAACTTTGCCGGGCTGTGCAATGACGGCTATATCATTCAAGCTCATTGTGAACTCTTTGCCGTTATATATGAATTTAGACTCACCACTGGTGCAGATAGCATGAAATATGCTGTTACATAACCGGCTATCATTGACTAATGATAGCTCTGTGGAGTAAATGATATTTTCGCTGTTGTTCTCGTTCATACTACAAATTTAGTATTTTTCGTAAAATTGTGCAATATTATCCCCAAAATTGTAAAATCACTTAATGTTACTTATACGTTAAATTTGCATAGAAAAGAAATAACGTAAAAATATGGACAATAGAATCGAAGACCGCGTGATGCTCAAGGATCTCGTTGACCGTTACGCAACAGAAAGTGACCGCAACAATCAGGATTACTATGTGGAAATTTTCCGCCCTGACCTCAAGCTCAAAGTATATTTCGGCGATAAGCTCGGTATGGATATATCTTCCGTTGACGACATGATCGCTCAGTACAAGGCTTTCGGAGCAGCAAAGGCATCTTTCCACCAGAATGGACAGCAGGTTGTGGACTTTATTGACGACACTCATGCCAAAGGTATCTGCTATGCGATAGCTACTCTGGTGACAGAAGAAGATGGCAAAGATAAACTTACCGTCCATGCTGTTCGCTACTACGACAAATATGTCAAGATTGATGGCCGCTGGTGGATCGAAGAACGTAAGCAGCATTTTGTTTACACATCAGTCCCTCCATTGGCATAAGCTGCACAAATAACCCTCACGTATGCTAAAAAAATATTTACAGTCGCTCTGATTGCACTCAGCACATTTATCTGTGCCATTTCATGTGCGTCCGAGTCCCGGAATACAGCAGAGAAACAATCAAATAAAGATATTATGAAAACTGAAGGTAAGAAACTCGTGGTATTTTTCTCTCATACAGGAGAGAATTACAATGTAGGATATATAGAAAAAGGCAATACACATATCGTAGCGGATATGATAGCCGAGTCTACCGGGGCCGAAGAATTTGAAATCGTTCCTGAAAAGCCTTATCCGAAAGACAGCTATAACGAATGTATCGAAATAGCAAAGAAGGAGAAACAGGCCAACGCCCGACCCGCAATAAAAGGCGATATAAAGATTGAGGATTACGATATAATCTTCATTGGCTACCCAAACTGGTGGGGAGAGGTTCCCATGTGTGTTTATACATTTATAGAGAATCATGATTGGACCGGAAAGACCGTGATTCCGTTTATTACCCACGAGGGAAGCGGCATGGGCGGTACAGACCGTAAGATAGCGGCTGCCTGCAAAGGGGCTGATGTTGCCGTAGGCAAGGGTCTTGCTGTTCAGGGCAAAGTAGCTCAGGAGAATCAGGCGTCAGCGCGCAAGAGCGTTGACCGTTGGCTATCTGATCTTAAATTGACAAAGTAAATAAGCAAATTATGAAAGCAATAAAACTCAACAACGGCGTGGAAATGCCGCTTATCGGATACGGGGTATATCAGGTAGCCCCCGCCGAATGTGAAAGATGTGTAAGCGATGCACTCAAAGTTGGCTACCGCATGATCGATACAGCCCAGGCTTACAACAATGAGGAAGGTGTAGGTGCAGCAGTAAAGAAAAGCGGTATCGCACGTGAGGATCTTTTCCTCGTTTCAAAAATCTGGATTTCCAACTATGGCTACGAAAAGGCAAAGGCATCAATAGATGAAAGTCTCCGCAAACTCGGCACTGACTATCTCGACCTGATGCTGCTCCATCAGCCGTTCTGTGACCGCTATGGCGCATACCGGGCACTTGAAGAGGCTTATAAGGAGGGTAAGCTCCGTGCGATAGGTGTCAGCAATTTCTATCCCGACCATTTCATTGACCTTGCAGAGAATGTAGAGGTTGTGCCTGCAATCAATCAGGTGGAGACTCACGTATTCGACCAACAGATTGAGCCGCAAAAGATAATGGCGGAATACGGCACTCACGTCATGGCATGGGCTCCTCTTGCTGAGGGCCGCAACGACTTCTTCTCCAATCCCGTGCTTGAGGAAATAGGCAAGAAGTATGGAAAAAGTGTAGCTCAGGTCGCTCTCCGCTGGCTTACACAACGCGACATCGTGATTATTCCTAAATCAGTGCACGTAGATCGTATGGAACAGAACCTTGACATACTTGACTTTACTTTGTCTGATGAAGATATGGCAGCAATCGCTGCTCTGGATACCCAAAAGAGCCTTTTCTTTGACCACCATGACCCAGAGGTGACAAAGATGTTTATGGGCTGGAGATGAAATTAGAATTATAATCAGATTGAGCCGTGCAGTTCTTGCTGCATGGCTCAATTCCCCCAAAATACATCAATATGAACAGACCATATATAATATGCCACATGATGCAGTCGCTCGATGATATGGTGGGTACGATTTATGGTTTATGCACAAATGAAATTTCAGTTGGATATGTCCGATACTGAAGAAATAAGAAAATTGTATGACGAGATGTATCATGCTATGATTTTCAAAGATACAACTACTCTCGGTAAGATACTTGATGATAGTTTTGTGCTGATCCACATGACTGGAATGAGACAACCGAAACTGGAATATCTAAAATATATAGATGACGGCACTCTCAACTACTATGCCTGTGATGAAACGAAACTTGATGTAAATGTAAACGGAGATACAGCCCGATTGATTGGTAAAAGCAAAGTCGTTGCCGCAGTATTTGGCGGAGGCAAACACTGTTGGCCGCTCCAACTTGAAATAACATTAAAAAAAGAAAAAGGCAATTGGCTGATGACACAAGCTATCGCCTCGACCTACTAAAACAGATATGACATGAATATTGAAAAATCAGCAGTACAGAAGATGCTTGACAATGAACCAGTGAGCATGTCTGATCCGACATATGCCGAAGCTGGTGCTCTCATTGCCGAGACTTGGAAAAAGTGTGAGGAAATCAACTGTGAACCCCGCACGTTTGTAGAACTACATGATGTGATCAAGGAGAAATTGGGCATCAATCTCCCTGATAGTTCAAACATAGTCCAGCCATTTCACATTGATATTGCCGCCGGGCTTTCGGTCGGAGAAAATGTGTTTATAAATTACAATTGCAGCATGATGGCTGCCGGACGTATAATCATCGAAGATAATGTGCAGATTGGACCAAACGCAATGATTGTGACGACAAACCATGATTTTAATCATCGTGAAGTGGTGCTTCATGCACCCGTTACAATAAAAAAGAATGCTTGGATAGGCGGACGGTCGCTGATTCTGCCCGGCGTTACAATAGGAGAAAATGCAGTTGTTGCCGGAGGTGCAGTAGTGACAAAAGATGTCGAGCCGAATACGATTGTCGGTGGTAATCCTGCAAAAGTTATCAAACGCCTGAACTCTCAAGAGTAAATATGCGTAATGCTTCTTTACTATACCTGCAACAGCAAAACAACTTCTGTTGCAGGTATTACCGTATTATTGGTTATAGAATCTGTAATCTATGTACCGATTGGAAAATCTTGTCTTACTAACTTTGTACTCGGTAAATAATTCACATAGTAAATGAACCAATCAACATCATAATCGGATGAATCTACGAAAATTTAGAGTTATCTTGGCAGTAATATTCTTCATCGGAATTACACTGCTGTTCCTCGATTTCACGGGGACAATTCACACATGGCTTGGGTGGATGGCGAAAGTTCAGTTTCTGCCGGCTCTTCTTGCACTTAATGTAGGAGTAATGATTGCTCTTGTAGCACTGACACTTCTATTCGGACGCCTGTATTGTTCCATAATCTGCCCTCTGGGAGTTATGCAGGATATTTTTGGTTGGGCAGGAAAGAAAGTAAAAAAGAACAGATATGGCTACTCTAAGCCAATAAACATTCTTCGTTACTTAATGCTGGCCCTCGTAATCCTTGCCTTCATTTTGGGCATTGGTTCTATTGTGGCTTTATTTGCTCCATATAGTTCCTATGGAAGAATCGTGAGCAATCTTCTTGCTCCTGTATGGGCATGGGGAAACAATCTTCTCGCTGTTTGGGCTGAGAAACACGACAGTTACGCTTTCTATACCGTTGATGTCTGGCTCAAAGGTGGAGTAACTCTTGCTGTGGCAGTCATCACGCTTGCTGTACTTGGAAGCCTCGCATGGCGAAACGGACGCACCTATTGCAACACCATCTGCCCCGTAGGGACTATCCTCGGTTTTATATCGAAATATTCACTGTTCCGTCCGACAATTGATACAAAAAAATGTATAAACTGCAAACTTTGTGAAAGAAATTGCAAGGCTTCATGTATCAATATTGGTGATCATCACCAATTCGATTACAGCAGATGCGTCACTTGTTTTGACTGCATTGAAAAATGTCCGAAAAACGCAATATCCTATACATACCGTAGAAATAAGTCTTTAGCGGATGAGAAGCCTTCTGGCATGAGCGTAGAAAAGCCTGACGGATCACGTCGGCAATTCCTTACTGTCACAGCTATGGTTGCAGCTACAACCGTTCTGAAAGCGCAAGAAAAAACCGTTGATGGAGGTCTTGCGGTGATAGAGAAAAAGAAAATTCCCGAACGATCTACCCGCATTGTTCCTCCCGGAGCAAAAAGCATTCGTAATCTTCAGCAGCATTGCACTGCCTGTCAGCTATGTGTGTCAGTATGTCCAAACGGTGTGCTTCGACCTTCAACCGACATCGAGACTTTGATGCAACCGGAATCGTCTTATGAACGAGGATATTGTCGTCCTGAATGTACCAAATGCTCTGAAATATGTCCGGCAGGTGCAATCATCAAGATAGACCGAGCCGAGAAATCTTCAATCCAGATTGGCCGTGCAGTATGGGTAAAGGAAAATTGTGTTCCCTTGACCGACGGGGTTGAATGTGGCAACTGTGCCCGTCATTGTCCTGTCGGGGCTATACAGATGGTGCCATCTGACAAAGACAACCCTGATTCCCTCAAGATTCCGGTAGTCAACGACGAGCGTTGCATCGGTTGCGGAGCTTGTGAGAATCTTTGTCCTGCTCGTCCGTTCAGCGCGATTTATGTGGAGGGTCATCAAGTACATAGAACTGTCTAAATGAATTAAGTCAATGAAAAATAATAACAATATTGACCGCCGCGAATTTCTTAAACGCGTAGGGCTTGGCACTGCTGCAGTGTCTGCCACAGCCCTTGTAGGCTGCAACTCGCGGAGTAACCCTGTTGCCGGTAATGCAACAACTTATTCGGAGATACCAACCGACAGCATGACATACCGTACAAATCCTAAAACCGGAGAAAAGGTTTCCATACTTGGCTACGGTTGTATGCGATGGCCCGACTTGGAAGGTGGCGCCGGACGCTCGGACGCGGATCTTGATCAGGAAACAATCAATTCACTTGTGGATTATGCCATAGCCCACGGTGTCAACTACTTCGACACATCGCCTGCCTATTGCAAAGGACGCTCCGAGGCTGCCACAGGAATAGCCCTAAACCGACACCCACGCGAAAAATTCTTCATAGCGACAAAGTTGTCAAACTTTGCCCCGCAAACTTGGAGCAGGGAGGCATCGTTGAAAATGTATCATGATTCCTTCAAAAATCTTCAGGTAGATTATATCGACTATCTGTTACTGCATGGTGTCGGCATGGGAGGAGGAATGGACGAGTTCAACAAGCGATATATTGACAACGGTGTCCTCGACTACCTTCTCAGAGAGCGCGAAGCCGGGCGAATACGCAACCTCGGTTTCTCATATCACGGTGACATTGCGGTGTTTGACTATCTGTTGGAAAACCACGATAAATACAAATGGGATTTCGTTCAGATTCAGCTCAACTATCTCGACTGGCATCATGCCAAGGAGATAAATCCACGCAATACCGACGCTGAGTACCTCTATACCGAGCTTGCCAAAAGAAACATTCCAGCTATAATCATGGAGCCTCTGTTAGGTGGACGTCTCTCAAATGTTCCGGACCACATAGTCAGCCGCCTGAAGCAGCAGGAGCCGGAGCGCAGTGTCGCGTCATGGGCTTTCCGCTACGCCGGCAGTTTCCCGAATGTCCTCACTGTGTTGAGTGGCATGACATACATGGAGCATTTGCAGGACAATCTGCGGTCTTTTTGCCCGCTAAAACCATTGACCGACAACGACAGAGAATTTCTCTATGATACGGCCGACCTGATGGTGCAATATCCGACAATACCTTGCAATGACTGCAAATATTGTATGCCTTGCCCCTACGGGCTGGACATACCGGCAATCCTGCTGCACTATAACAAATGTGTCAATCAAGGAAATGTGCCTGAAAGCCAACAGGCGGAAAATTACCGCGAGGCACGACAGGCATTCCTCGTCGGATATGACCGCAGTGTTCCGAAACTCCGTCAGGCAAACCACTGTATAGGTTGCAACCAATGTGCTCCACATTGTCCACAGTCCATCAAGATACCCGATGAATTACATCGGATAGATAATTTTGTTGAACAACTCAAACAAGGCACATTATGATTGACAAACTCATTGAAATACTACACAGGGGGAATCATTCGCTTGTAATAGATAATGGAACAATCCATACATACGATGGTCGTGGAGTGAGTGACCTTTATCACATCTACACAACCGAGCCTCAAATACTGAACGGTTCAACTCTTGCCGACAAAGTGGTTGGCAAAGGGGCGGCTGCACTGATGATCCTCGGAGGCATAAAAGCTGTTTATGCAGATGTTATAAGTATCCCTGCTCTCAATTTGTTGAATGATGCGCATATACAGGTTGAGTATGCAAATGTCGTCCCCAATATCATTAACAGAGCTGGAACAGGTGTATGTCCGGTTGAGAAATTGTGTGAAGGCTGTTCTACTGCATCTGATTGCCTTCCGCTTATAAAGGAATTTATAAATAAACAACAATAATAGTTATATGCAAACAACGCTAAGATTAGAATCACTTCCGTTCAATAACGTAAAGACTTATCTGACGGCTTTCCTCTTCGTAATTGGGAATATACTGCTTCCTCAACTGTTTCATCTTGTACCCCAAGGTGGAGTGACATGGCTACCTATCTATTTCTTCACCCTGATAGGGGCATACATGTATGGCTGGCGTGTAGGATTGCTTACTGCCATCGCATCCCCGGTGATAAACAGTCTCATTTTCGGGATGCCTCCTGTAGCCGCTTTACCCTCAATTTTAATTAAGTCCATTCTTCTGGCTGTATTTGCCGGTTATACGGCTTATCGTTACAAGAAAGTCTCAATAATCTTGTTGATTGATGTTGTCTTAGGATATCAGTTCTTTGGGACTCTTGCCGAATGGGCTATTAAAGATGATTTCATTCTTGCCTGTCAGGACTTCCGTATCGGACTTCCCGGAATGTTCACACAGATTATTGGAGGGTATTTAGCAATCAAACTGCTGGTAAGAAAATAAAAATAAGAAGATTATGAAAACAAGTTTAATTTTAACAACTATTTTGGCTTTTGCAGCTATGAACACCTTATTTGCACAGCAAACTGACAATCAGCGTATCCCTACAAAAGGATTCGCCGTACACGAAGCTCACGGGCACTTCCAGCCCTATGAATTTACACGTCATGCCGTAGGTGATAACGACATTCAGATTGAAATACTCTATGCAGGCATCTGCCACAGCGATCTCCATCATGTTTTTGCCGATTGGGGTGCTGAGGAATATCCGATGGTTCCGGGACACGAAATAGCAGGACGAGTGGTTGCCGTCGGCAAGAATGTCACCAAATTCAAGGTCGGTGACTATGCCGGTATCGGTTGCATGATAGGCTCATGCCGTCAATGCGATGCCTGTAAACATGATCTTGAACAGTATTGTGAAGAAGGAGCCGTGATGACTTATCATGGCATCGACCGTTTCAACGATAATGAACATACACAAGGCGGATATTCTAATGCCTATGTCGTGGCAGAAGATTTCGCAATAAAGATACCTGAAAATGCTGAAATCGAGAAGGTTGCACCGCTGCTGTGTGCAGGTATCACATCTTATTCTCCGCTTATGCAGGCAGGTGTGAAGAAAGGTGACAAAGTAGGTATCGCCGGATTCGGAGGGTTAGGACACATGGGCTTGCAATATGCTGTATCGCTCGGTGCCGATGTAACAGTGTTCGATATTACGGATGACAAGCGCGACGATGCATTGCGTATGGGAGCCACGCGCTATGTGAACGTGAATAACCCGGAAGAAATGAAAGGATTAGAAAGGCAGTTCGATTTTATCCTATCGACGATTCCTGCCAAATATGAACCGGTCCAGTATCTGAAAATGCTCAAATTAGACGGACAACTGGGCATCGTTGGTCTGCCCGCATTCCGTAATATGCCTTCTTTAACTGTAGCGGAGCTCGTGTTCCAAGGTCCACGTCACGTTTTCGGTTCGCAAATTGGAGGAATTAAAGAAACACAGGAAATGCTTGATTATTCTGTAGAGCATGGTATTTATCCTCAAGTAGAAATCATTCGTGCTGATGGTGCCGAAATCGACAAGGCATATCAAAATGTACTTGACGGAAAGGTAAAGTTCCGCTATGTGATAGATATGAGTACAATGTAAACTAACTTGTTCCCAAAGTCAGAGATATAAAAAAGTTTCTGTTTCGTATATGAATACATTGTTATTTATCGGCGGTCTGGGAATGTCGGAAATTCTTCTCATCGCACTTGTTGTGCTGCTTTTTTCAGAGGGAAAAAATACCGGAGCTTATGAAAGGCTTAGGCAAAGGTGTACGTTCTTTTAAGGATGGTTTGAAAGAAGTTGAGAAGGAAATGAACGATACAACTGGAAAAGAGACCTCCTAAGAAAAATGAATGTAGTAAATACAAAGCTCACATTCTGGGAACATCTTGACATACTCCGCACTGTGATTATTCGAATAATCACAGTGCGATTTTCATTTTGATCTGAGAGTTTTACCTTTTGTAGAGCAGCTTGTATTCGTTTGGGGTATGTCCTGTGATTCGTTTGAAAAGTCGGGAGAAGTGATGCGCATAACGAAAGCCAAGATGAAATGCAACTTCACTGATACTTGATGTTGAGATCAAATGTGTTTTCGCTTTATTTACGATGTATGAATGAATATAATGTTGAGCGGACTTACCGGTTTCCTTCTTTATGAGGTCTCCAAAATAATTAGGAGACAGATGGACACACTGCGCACAATAATGAATGGAAGGCAACCCTAAATCAACAGCTTTTTCCTTTGCATAGTACTCATCAAGCACCATCTCAAGACGGCTGATGATATTTGTGTTATCAGTTTTTCGGGAAACAAACTGGCGATCGTAGAACCGTAGACAATAATTCAAGAGTGTCTCAATGAATGATGCTACTATGCGGCGGGTGTGTTTGTCATCTGCTGAATGTAACTCCCGCCTAATGCTATGGAATAGATGCTGGACAATTTCTTTCTCAGATTCCAACATTTGAAGGGCCTCGTTGATATCGTATGCAAAAAAGAAATAATCTTTCATTGATTGTGCCAATGAAGTGCCGTAGAGAAAATCAGGATGGAACATCAGCAGATAGCCCTTTGAATGATTGTCCTCACCTTCAACATCAATACCAATGATTTGCCCCGGAGAGGTGAAAATCATAGTTCCTGCTTGATATTCGTAATGACCTCGACCGTAACTCACTTTGCCGTTGTAATGTTCCTTCAGCATCACGCAGTAAAAGCCAAAACGTTTCCGTCCGGTCGCATCAATCGGCATCTCGGCTAAATCATTCACCGTCACCAATGGGTTCTGTGCCTGAAAACCGAGAAGGTCTGCATATTCCGGGATTGTTTCTAATTTCTTTACTGTGTCCATTTATAACTGTATAATACAGTTATGCAAATTTACAAATAATTTAGCGGTTTTTTATAATAGATGCCAACAAATCAGTAATGGTGGTATTAAATAAGTAAAAACAGTTGTGGGTTCTATAAGTTTTACCTTGTAAATGAATCATCTTTAATAAAAGGAGGTTGCCTCATATGTTAGTATAAAGCAACCTCCCGATTTATCTATAACTTTATTGTTATCATCGTATAAAAGGCTATTTTTATCAGACAGACATTGTCAGTAAACCGACAATGTCTGTTATTGCAAAAATCTATGCTCCTCTACCTGCGAGTTTCGCTAATTCAACTTCGCAGAACCTGTCGTACTCCTCCTTGTCAGTTCCACTCTCGATATGTTCGTCAATGAGGTCTCCCAATTCGTCGAAACAAACCTCGTCGCTGATTAAGGTTGTTTCAGTAGCGTTTTGAAGATAGACCTCGTAATAGTCCGACCCGTTAAGTGCGACAATGACATTGCCCTTGTGCAGTCGTCCGTTTACCTTGAATTTGAGTGCAGGCATATCGTTGTAGACTGTTGCGATGAACTTGTCTATGCCCCACGAAAAAAACGTGCTAATCGGCGTCAGGGTCATCAGCTGCTCACGAATCGTTCCGGCAACCTGTATGATATATTCTTTCTCCATAGTCGCAGATATTTAATCAAACCATTCGGGGTTGCTCTCCTTCAGTACCGCCACCAGTTCATCGTCGGATAATCTGAGATTGGCATCCTCGGTGTAGAAAAATACCTCTTCGTCAATCTGTACGGCTTCTCTGCTTACAAAGCCGTCGTTTTCCTCACCGAAAGGATACGGCTGCAAGGCATCCAGCAAAGAGGTGGGCGCGATTATCAACTCCTCACCCTCGTTTGAGTTCACTATACGGCAGATATAGGTTTTGCCGTCAAATTCCAAATTCATCGCTTTCATAGTCCTGTTATCTTAAAGGGATATTCTTTCCGTGTTCGTTGAGATACTCCATAATGCGTACGGCTTCCTCGTGCGAAGCACGGTTGCGGTCATCGTATCTGCGGCTTTCATCAGCCATAACCTTGATGCACTCCTTGATAAGCCGGTAAAGGCTTTGTTGCAGTGTCGGGTGCATTGTCGGGATTGCTGCCGCAAACTTTTTCGGGTCGAAGATGTAGCTGTTCACCGCCATTTCCCACTCTTTTGCGAGTTGATACTCTTTTGATTCCTGAATGTTGTCCATAATCTTAATTTTAATGTTTGACTTTTCTTTTCCCTTATCTTGAAGCCGTTTCGACCTCGTTGTCGGGACAAATTTTTCGAGCAATGAGCAACAGCGGAAAGAGGACGGAAAGACAAAGAAATAGACTCTGGGGTGTAATGGAATACCCAAATCTCCGATTTGCGGAAGGTTGTCGTTACACCCGGATCTATTAGCGCAGCGATCCTTGGC
>CAZKOB010000099.1:0-13668 GCA_964554265.1 uncultured Bacteroides sp.
CCCTAAGTTAGGGGAGGTGGCGCGAAGCGACGGAGGAGTCTGTGAATACACCAGCAAAAGCAACTGTCTTTTTCAGAAACATTTCTTTTTACTTTTTGACACTAACTCCACCCATCGCAGACGCAACTTTATTAACATAATTAAGATTCGTTTCCACTTGTTCGACGAACAAATTTTTGAAGTTTTATTGACAACTAATTGATAGTCAATGAAATACTATTTTGGCAGAACGATACAGTTTTAGGTACAAGAAGCACAATCTGGTACAAAAATAGGATACACTGATAATCAGCAAGTTATAAAATTCCTTATCCAAGATTCCTGCTTTTCTCTCCCAAAACCCATCTTTGTTTTTCGCGGCATTGAAAATACGATTTCATTCTTTTTAAGAAATCACTTTTGTCAACATCCAATTTCAGCCCCAAAAACGGACATTCTCAATCCCGTTCACCTTGAAAATAAATTTCGTTCACCTTGAAAAATTTTTTGCAAGGTACTTTAAAACCATTTTCAAGGTGAAAGAAATTTATTTCCAGCGTACTCCCTTTTCAGGCAAAGCACACGAAAATGTGAACAAATGTATCTATTTAGAATACAAATTATATTATTTTTACATTTGGAGTTCAAGCCCTGAAAACGGCCTCAGAATCGCGTAAATGTAACTTTAGTAAGCTCCGGTCGATTTTATGCGATTCTCGGAGTCTTGAATTTTAACATTACAGATTGTCAAAGAAAAGCCTGTAATTTATGACAAATAGATAGTGGGACGGTGGGGACAACCCAACTGATTCATGATGACGTCAGGGCTTATGAAAAGGCATTAGAGAAAGCGCGAAACTCTCCGATGGGAATTTTTGAAGTGATACGATGACGAAGTCCGGAAAAAGACAAGAGGCGGCAAGAATCCTGCTTCTTGCCGCCACTTGATGTCCGGGCCTATTCCGTAAACTTCAGGCAGACAGCGTCATGCTGAAGTTTGGTGAAGATGTCAGGACACGTTATTTCTTGTTCTTCTTTTTCATGACAATGGCATCGATTGCAGCCACAGCCGTGATGTTCACGATGTCTCGCACACTGCTGCCGAAGTCGGTGAAGTGGATAGGCTTGTTCAGTCCCATCTGGATAGGACCAATCAGTTCTGTACCGTCGCTGTTCATTGCCTGAAGCAACTGGTAACCGGCATTGGCAGAACTGAGGTTCGGGAATATCAGCGTGTTCACCTCTTTTCCCTGCAAACGCGTGAACGGATATTTCTCGTCACGCAACTTGTTGTTGATTGCGAACTTCACCTGCATCTCACCATCTATGGCAAGTTGTGGGAAGAGCTTCTGCATTTCTTCCACAGCGTGGTGAACCTGTGCCGGGCTGCCATTGTTGTCTGAACCGAAGTTGGAGTATGAGAGCATGGCCATCACCGGCTCATGGTTGAAGAACCGTACTGTTTGCTCTGCAAGACGTGCCACGTCGACAATGGTTTCCGCGTCCGGATGACGGTTGATGAGGGTATCTGCAAGGAAATAGGTGCCTTTCTTGGAGTTGAGAATGTGCATGGTGGCGAAATGGTTGAACTCAGGACGTATGCCGATGACTTCCTTTGCCACCTTGATGGTGTTGGAATACTTGGTGTATATACCGGTGATGAAGGCGTCTGCTTCTCCTGTTTCCACCATCATCATGCCGAAATAGTTGCGCTCAAACATCTTGTCGTTGGCCTCTTCGAAGGTGTATCCCTCGCGCGATTTCTTTTCTGCCAGTATTTTCGCATAACGCTCGCGACGTTCAGCCTCGCGGTCATGGCGCAGGTTCACTATTTCTATGCCTTCAAGACTCAAGTCGAGTTCCTTGGCCAGTTTCTCTATGCGCTCGTCGTTTCCGAGCAAGATAGGGTGGCAGATGCCCTCAGCCTTAGCTTCGACAGCTGCTTTGAGCATGTTGGGGTGTATGCCTTCCGCAAAGACCACCCGTTGAGGACAACGGCGCGCAGTGTCGATAAGCTGACGGGTGAGCTTGGTTTCGTATCCCATCAACTCTTTCAGGTGCAGGCAGTAAGCGTCCCAGTCTGTGATGTTTTTGCGTGCCACTCCCGATGCGATAGCCGCTTTGGCCACAGCCATCGACACTTCCGTGATAAGGCGCGGGTCGACAGGTTTGGGAATGAAATAGGCAGGTCCGAATGTGAAGTTGTTCACCTGATAGACTTCGTTGACGACATCCGGAACCGGTTTCTTCGCCAAATCAGCGATGGCATGCACCGCTGCCAGCTTCATCTCCTCGTTGATGGCTGTCGCTGCCACATCGAGTGCTCCACGGAAGATGTATGGGAAGCCTATCACATTGTTGATCTGATTAGGATAGTCGCTTCGGCCGGTAGACATCAGGACGTCGGGACGTGACTCCATTGCATCCTCGTATGAGATTTCCGGTACGGGGTTGGCAAGGGCGAAGACGATTGGCGATGCGGCCATTGAGCGCACCATGTCCTGAGTGAGCACGTTTCCTTTGGATAGCCCGAGGAATACATCCGCTCCCTTTATAGCTTCCTCTAATGTGTGTATGTCTGTACGGTCGGTAGCGAAGAAGCGTTTGGTCTCGTTGAGGTTGGTACGGTCGGCAGTGATGACCCCCTTTGAGTCGAGCATGACAATGTTTTCCTTGCGCGCTCCGAGTGCCATATAGAGTTTGGTACATGAGATGGCGGCCGCCCCGGCACCGTTGACCACGATTTTCACATCTTCTATTTTCTTGCCTGCTACTTCAAGTGCGTTCAGGAGTCCGGCGCTTGAAATGATGGCCGTGCCGTGCTGGTCGTCGTGCATGACAGGAATGTCGAGTTCTTCTTTCAGGCGGCGCTCAATCTCAAAGCACTCTGGTGCCTTGATGTCTTCCAGATTGATACCGCCGAATGTCGGTGCTATGGCCTTGACCGCTTCGACAAAACGGTCGACGTCTTTTTCGTTGACTTCGATGTCGAACACGTCAATTCCGCCATAAATCTTGAACAGCAATCCCTTGCCTTCCATCACCGGCTTGCCTGCAGCCGCTCCTATGTCTCCGAGTCCGAGGACAGCTGTGCCGTTGGAGATGACAGCCACGAGATTTCCTTTCGCGGTATATTTGTAAGCATCTTGTGCATTTTTCTGGATTTCAAGACAAGGTTCCGCCACGCCCGGCGAATAAGCCAGCGAGAGGTCGGTCTGAGTACTGTAAGGTTTGGTCGGAACCACTTCAATCTTTCCCGGTTTGCCCTGAGAATGGTAGAGCAAAGCCATTTCTTTTGTTATTTTAGCCATAAATATGATGTTATGTTCTTTGTCCTTATAATATGCAATGTAAAAAACCTAAAAACTTACTTATTGCAAGCATTTGTCTGATTTCGGGGGCAAAATTAATAAAAAGTTTTCTCTTGGCAAAGAAACTTTAGTTGTTGTGTAGCCATAGACTACGCTCGTGGTTTGGGTGTTTTTTTTATCATGGGTATCCACAGAAAAATCTTTTTCATCGCACTGTTTTTTGTAATCTGCAATGCAGATTATAAAATCAGCAGTGCAGATTATACAATCGGCAGTGCAGTTTTTACAATCGGCAGTGCAGATTTAAGAAAAAAGTGCAGTGAATTTGATTTTTCAGAAAGGTGATTCCATGTTTCCGGTGCAGTCATTTCGAAAATGTAGCATCTTGTCCGGAAATATCTGCTATGAAAGCCGAATCGGATAAAGATAAAATGCAGAAATATAAATGACATATATTGTCCTTTCGGAGAATTATTATATCTTTGCATTTGAAAGAGTTATTTGACAGTACAACATGCAACACGCTGAAAATCGTGCGGTTGCCAAATCGTTGCTTTTATTTCTCAAATTACTCTGCTAAAAGTTTATTTCTTGAATGGTTGTGTCAGACTGTTGAAAATCTAAAATAACGTGGAGATGAAGTTTTTGACGAAAAAAGAATTGGTGGACGCTCTCTCGGATCCGATATTCAGACTTATTTCGGAAACAGCAGATGAACTGCAGATGGAATGCTACGTCATAGGGGGATATGTCCGGGACTTGTTCCTTGAACGTCCGTCGAATGACATTGATGTCGTGGTGGTAGGGAGCGGAATCGTTATAGCAGAAGCAGTAGGTAAAAAACTCGGGCGCAAGGCGCACGTGTCTGTTTTTAGGAATTTCGGAACAGCACAATTGAAATACAAAAATCTGGAAGTTGAGTTTGTCGGTGCACGGCGCGAAAGCTACAGCCATGATTCGCGCAAGCCGGTGGTGGAGGACGGAACTCTTGAAGACGACCAGAACAGACGTGACTTTACCATCAATGCGATGGCTTTGTGCCTCAACGGCAGCCGATACGGGGAACTTGTGGACCCTTTTTGCGGAATGCAGGATTTGGAAGACGGAGTCATCTGCACGCCGCTCGACCCCGACATCACGTTCAGCGACGACCCGTTGCGCATGATGCGTTGTGTGCGTTTTGCCACACAATTGAACTTCTATATTGAGGACGAGACTTTTGAAGCGCTCAAGCGCAATGCCGAGAGAATAAAAATCATATCGTGGGAGCGCATCATCGAGGAGCTGAACAAGATTCTGCTCTCCAAATATCCGTCGAAAGGACTGATGGAGCTTGAGCGGTGCGGACTTCTGCAACTCATATTTCCCGAACTGAAGGCGCTTGAGGGGGTGGAGACGGTAAACGGACGCGCGCACAAGGATAATTTCTATCATACGCTTGAAGTGCTGGAGAATGTGGCGAAGAAGGACGGTTCGCTGTGGCTCAGATGGGCGGCTTTGCTTCATGACATCGGAAAACCTAAGAGCAAGCGTTGGGACAATGCCGTAGGGTGGACGTTTCACAACCACAACTTCATAGGCGAGAAGATGGTGCCTAAGATTTTCAGACGGATGAAGCTGCCGCTTGACGACCGTATGAAATACGTGCAGAAGCTTGTGGGGCTGCACATGCGCCCCATAGTCATTGCCGATGACGAGGTGACCGATTCGGCCGTGAGGCGACTGCTGTTTGAAGCCGGCGACGACATCGATGATCTGATGACGCTGTGTGAGGCGGACATCACTTCAAAGAACGAACAGCGGAAGAAGCGGTTTATGGACAACTTCCGGCTTGTGCGGCAAAAGCTGGTCGACATAGAAGAGAAGGACCGTGTGCGGAATTTCCAGCCTCCGGTATCGGGAGAACAGATTATGGAGATGTTCGCCCTTCAGCCGAGCCGTGAAGTAGGTGTGCTGAAAGCGGCCGTGAAGGATGCCATCCTTGACGGACGGATACCTAATGAATATGAGTCGGCCATCGCCTTGCTGATGGAGGAGGCTGAGAAAATGGGGCTGAAAAGGGTAGGGAAATAGTTCGTCGGCGGCCATTGTGGTCAGCGGTAAAACTTAAAAACATAAAAACGAGTGAAGTCGGAGGGCGAAAATTGTTTTTGTTTCATAAATAATTTGCATCTTTGTGAATTGAAAGACATGTGAGTTTTTGTGGAGACAGGTTCGCAAGACAAGCCGGAGGCCTTCATGGAACACGGACGGCATGTTGCGGACGGTATGTGTGCTTGCTGTATGCCCATACAGCGCACGCGGAGCCGGCAGAGATATGAAATATAATCTGATTAAATAAATCTAATAAATAAGAATGTTTATATGAAATTTCTGACATCACTATTTGCAGGTGTGGCATTGCTTGCCGGTGTTCCTGCAACAGCACAGAAAAAAAGTGCGGAAATGAGCGATAAGGCGAAGGAGACCGTAGCCCTTATCGAGAAGGTCAATGATTATTGGCAGAGTCACAATAAGGCCGAATGTCGCGGATTCTGGGACAATGCGGCATATTTTACCGGCAACATGGCGGTATACGAACTGACCGGAAAGCCTGAGTATCTTGACTACTCGCTGCGCTTTGCCGAACATAACAAATGGAAGGGGGCCACTCAGAAGAACAAGAACCAATGGAAGTATGAGACATACGGCGAAGGCATGGATCATGTGCTTTTTGCCGACTGGCAGATATGTTTCCAGATATATATAGACCTCTACAAGCTTGAACATCGTGCCGAACGTCTGGAGCGTGCACTTGAGGTGATGTGTCATCAGGCATCCATGCCTGCGCGTGACTTCTGGTGGTGGAGCGATGCCCTGTATATGGGAATGCCGATATTCACGAAGCTGTATACGGTGACAGGCGACCAGACTCTGCTCGACAAGCAGTATGAATGTTTCAAATGGACAGACAGTCTGCTTTTTGACAAGGAGGACCAGCTCTACTACAGAGACGGTAAGTATGTCTATCCTAAAGTGAAGACCGTCTGCAATGAAGGCAAGAGCTTTTGGGCAAGAGGCGACGGATGGGTGCTTGCCGGACTGGCAAAGGTGCTTCAGGATTTGCCTGCAAAGAGTCCGTACAGAGCCTTCTATCTGAAACGCTTCAGGGAACTGGCCGAAGGTGTGGCGCGTTGCCAGCAGGAAGGCGGATACTGGAGCCGTTCGATGCTGTGCGAAGATGATGCACCGGGATACGAGACGAGCGGTACGGCTTTCTTCGCCTATGGTATACTCTGGGGTGTGAACAACGGACTGCTTGATGCGAAGACCTATAAACCGGTTATCGACAAGGCTTGGAAATATCTGACGACAGTGGCGCTCCAGCCGGACGGAAGCATTGGCTACGTGCAGCCGATAGGCGAGAAGCCGGACCCGACGAAGACGGTGGATGCCCGCTCTCAGGCTCCGTTTGGTACGGGAGCATGGCTGCTTGCTGCCTGTGAGTATGCGAAGTATTGTAAATAAGGAGATAATTAAGGAAGGACAAGTGCAGGCCGGCAAAGCCTGCACCGTCTTTATAATTACAAAACAAATATTTGAAATGAAAGATTTTTTGAAGTATGTATGTGCGACTATTGTCGGTTTGATTGTACTCGGATTGTTGGCGACTGTCAGTTCTGTGGTTATGCTGGTGGGGATGTCCATGCAGACATCGACAGTGCCGGTGCCTGACAATGCGGTTCTTACACTGTGTCTGAATGGTTCGATAGTAGAAAGGGCAGAGGAGAATCCTTTCGCCCAGATATTCGGAAATTCGGCAATGGAGGAACTGGGGCTTGATGATATGCTTTCTGCTGTTCGCAATGCCAAGGAGAACGACAAAGTGAAGGGCATTTACATTGAAGCTGGAATGTTGTCGGGAGCGACTCCTGCCATGCTTGAAGAGTTGCGCAATGCGCTTGTAGACTTCAAGAAAAGCGGCAAATTCATTGTGTCTTATGGCGACTCGTACACTCAGGGAGCTTATTATGTGTGCAGTGTGGCCGACTCGGTGGTGATAAATCCGCAGGGCATGATAGATTGGAAAGGACTCGCCATGCAGTCTGTCTTTGTGAAAGACCTTTTAGACAAGGTAGGTGTGAGGATGCAGGTATTCAAGGTGGGCACATACAAGTCGGCTGTAGAACCGGTACTTCTCAATGAAATGAGCGAGGCGAACAAGGAGCAGCTTGGAGTGATGAGCAGCGAGATATGGAAGGAGATGACAACAGCTGTCAGCAAGTCGCGCAAGATTTCTGTGGACAAGCTGAACAGTCTTGCCGACACGTTCATGATGTTCTGTGATGCAAAAGACTACAAGCGTGAAAAGCTGGTCGACAAGCTTGCATACAGCGACAAGGTGCCGGAAATCATAGCTGCGATGATGGGAGTGGATGACAAGGATGACTATTCGACAATTGGCATGGTCGATATGGCAAACGTGGCAAATAACAAGCCGAAAGATGAGAGTGGCAATATCGTGGCCGTATATTATGCTTATGGCGACATTGTGCAGGAAGCTTCGTCGGGATACGGCAAGGCTGAAATTGTAGGCCCGGCGGTCATCAAGGATTTGAAGCGTCTTGCAGAAGACGATGATGTGAAGGCTGTCGTGCTGCGTGTCAACTCAGGAGGAGGAAGCGCGTATGCGAGCGAACAGATATGGCATCAGGTGATGAACATAAAGTCGGAGAAACCTATTGTCGTTTCTATGGGAGGAATGGCAGCATCGGGAGGATATTATATTTCTTGTGCGGCAGACTGGATTGTGGCAGAGCCGACAACTCTCACCGGTTCGATAGGAATCTTTGGCATGTTTCCGGAAGCGAGCGAATTGCTTGACAACAAACTCGGCATTCACCTCCAGAGCGTGAAGACGAACGAGTTTGCTGACTTTGGTGACCTGTCTCGCCCGATGAATATCGGTGAACAGGCAATGGTGCAGAGGTACATCGACCGAGGTTACGAACTGTTCGCCAAGCGTTGTGCTGACGGACGTAAGATGAAGCAGGATAAGATAAAGGCTGTGGCCGAAGGACGCGTGTGGACCGGAGTGCATGCCAAGCAGATAGGGCTTGTAGACCAACTTGGAAGTTTGGAGGATGCCATTGCCGTGGCCAAGAAGAAAGCAGGAATAGAGGATTGTACGGTGATGAACTATCCTAATAAGCCTAATGTGTTTGACCAGTTGATGAACCAGATGAAGGGCGGTTCATACGCAGATGCAGAGATGCGGAATGTGTTGGGCGAATACTATAACATGCTGAAACCGTTGCGCCGTATAAAAGACAAAGGGACGGTGGAGGCCACTGTTCCGTATTATTTGATGTTTAATCTGTAAATATAAAGAAACTGAGACTGTAATGGAAGGTGACCACATAAAGATATGGGAATGGCTGACCCCTTTGTCGTGGCTGTATGGCATAGGCATCGGAATACGTAATGCGCTGTTTGATTGTGGCATTTTGCACTCTGAGGCTTTTGATATTCCTGTAATCAGTGTGGGAAACATTACTGTCGGAGGAACGGGAAAGACACCTCACACGGAATATCTGATACGCTTGTTGAGCAAACACTTTCAGGTGGCTATACTGAGCCGGGGATATAAGCGTAAGTCGAAGGGATATATTCTTGCGACTGACGAAATGTCGGAGGAGGTCATTGGAGATGAACCTTGGCAGATGAAGCACAAGTATCCGCACATACACATGGCTGTGGACAGGGACAGATGCAATGGCATAAGAAGACTGTCCGCACAAGAGGTCTGTCCCCCTGTTGATGTAATCATTCTTGACGACGCTTACCAGCATCGGTATGTCAGTCCGGGAGTCAATATTCTGCTGATGGACTATCATCGGCTGATCTGCTTTGACAAACTGTTGCCTGCAGGCAGACTGAGAGAACCGCAGTCGAACAAGAGACGTGCCGATATTGTCATTGTGACCAAATGTCCGCCTTCAATAACCCCTATGGAACAACGGGGAATCGAGCGTTCGTTGTCGTTGTATCCGTGGCAGAAGCTGTTCTTTTCGTATTTCAGATACGGAAACCTGTATCCTTTGTTCGACAAGTCGAAACCGGAAATGTCTGTCGAGTCGCTGGGAAGCGGAGAATGGGACGTGATGCTTCTTATGGGCATTGCCTCTCCGAAGCAGATGGAATATGACATCAGGAGATACACTGATTTTACACCCCTGCATTTCAGCGATCATCATACTTTCGGAAACAAGGACATTGAACTGATAGAGGATACTTTCAGAAAAATGCCGGAAGGGAGACGGATTGTCATTACGACAGAAAAGGATTCTCCGAGACTGATGCATTGTAAACTGAGTGAGGATTTTTCTTCGGTTGTTTATGTCCTGCCGGTAGAGGTGGATTTTATGAATGACAGAGCTGATGATTTTAACCAAATAATAACTGGCTATGTACAAAAAAATTCAAGAAACAGCACTCTTCTTAAAGGAAAGAATGCAGACAAGGCCTAAAACGGCCATCATACTTGGGTCTGGACTTGGCAGACTTACAGAGGAGATAGACATTGAACAGGAAATATCATATACAGAGATTCCTAATTTTCCTGTTTCGACAGTGGAAGGGCATTCCGGAAAATTGATTTTCGGCAAACTGGGAAGCCATGATATTATGGCGATGCAGGGGCGCTTCCATTATTATGAGGGATATTCGATGCAGGAGGTGACGTTTCCTGTGCGCGTGATGTATGAACTTGGTATAAAGAACCTGTTCGTCAGCAATGCGGCCGGGGGTATGAATCCGGCTTTCTCGATAGGAGACCTGATGATTATCTGTGACCATATCAACGCTTTGCCTGACAATCCTCTTCGGGGAAGGAACATTCCGACAGGGCCGCGTTTTCCGAGTATGCACGAAGCCTATGACAAGGAGTTCATTGCGACAGTGGAGAATATAGCCGGGAAGAACGGCATAAAAGTTCAGAAGGGCGTGTATCTTGCCACTCAGGGACCGACATACGAAACTCCGGCAGAATACAGGATGTTCCGTCTGTGGGGAGCAGATGCGGTAGGAATGTCTACTGTGCCGGAAGTGATAGTGGCTGTACACTGCGGTATGCGCGTGTTCGGTATGTCTATCATCACAGACCTTGGAGGTTTTGGCGAGGCTGTGAAAGTAACCCATGAGGAAGTCACTGCGGCGGCAAATGCGGCACAGCCGAAGATGACTCTGCTGATGAGGGAGCTTATAGACAGCATAGACTGAGAAATAATATTGACATGAGGAGATTCGGCCATTGCAGGATAATGGGTCGTAATCTTTATTTATTAACCTTATTTTGATTGTTATGGGTACTGAGATTAGCACTATAGGAGAATTTGGTCTCATAAAAAGACTGACTGAGAATATTGAACTGAAGAACAAATCGACACACTACGGCGTGGGCGATGATTGCGCTGTGCTTCAATATGACGAGGACAAGGAGATGCTTGTGACGACCGACCTTTTGATGGAAGGGGTTCATTTTGACCTTACATACATGCCGTTGAAGCATCTTGGTTATAAATCGGCAATGGTCAATATGAGTGACATTTATGCTATGGGAGGGATTCCCCGGCAGATGACTGTCAGTATTGCTATCGGAAAGCGGTTCAGCATTGAGGATATAGAGGAGTTTTATGAGGGGCTGAGGCTTGCCTGCGATGCGCATGAGGTGGATATTGTGGGTGGCGATACGACTTCTTCAAAAACGGGGCTTGCCATCAGTATCACTTGTATCGGTGAGGTGGAGACCGGAGAAGCTGTTTACCGTAATGGAGCGCATGATACGGACCTTATCTGTGTCAGCGGTGATCTGGGGGCTGCTTATATGGGACTTCAACTCCTTGAACGTGAGAAACGCGTATATTATGAGCAGTTGAAGGAATCGAACAAGGACCTTGACTTTCAGCCGGATTTTGCGGGAAGGGAATATTTGCTCGAACGTCAGATGAAACCCGAAGCCAGACGTGACATCATTATAAGTTTGCGTGAACATGGAATACATCCTACGGCTATGATGGATATCAGTGACGGCCTGAGTAGCGAACTTCTGCATATATGTAATCAAAGCGGATGCGGATGCCGTATATACGAGGAGCGCATTCCGCTCGATTATCAGACGGCTGTCATGGCGGAGGAACTGAATATGAACGTCATTACGTGCGCACTTAACGGTGGGGAAGACTACGAACTTCTTTTTACGGTTCCGATAGCTGACCATGAGAAAATCGAGAATATGGATGGTGTAAAGATTATAGGACATATTACGAAGTCGGAGCTTGGATGTGCTCTCATCACTCGTGACGGCAATGAATTTGAACTGAAGGCGCAAGGGTGGAACCCTCTGACGGAGAAACAGAACTCTTTGGGATAGGTTTTAAGTAAGGGTATGTCTGATATTGTTGTCTGACATACCCTTTTTTGTATTGTTCTTATAAAAAATACTTGAATCATGATGAAGAATATTTGGGCGGTGATGCTTGTGGCGGCTGCATTATGCTCGTGTGGAGACACTCCGGAAGAAAAGGCTGCAATGCTTTTGGATGAGGCGCGGCATGCTGTTGCCGGAGGAGAATTTGAGAGGGCGCGCGGATTGGTTGATTCTTTGCGTGCGACATATCCTAAGGCGATGGATGTGCGTCGTAGTGCCATTGCCTTTTCTGACACCATTGAAATGGAAGAGGCAAAGGTGATGCTTGCTGATGCCGACAGTATGCTTGTATTCAAGTTGCTTGAACTTGCTGAACTGAAGTCGGGGTTTGTATTGGAGAAGAATGCGGAATACCAGACTGTGGGGTATTATGTGTGTCCGGAACAGGTGGGCGGAAAAATGCACCGGACTTCATTGCGTGCAGAAGTGAATGAGGAAGGACAGATGGTGCTGATTTCAATCGTGCACGGAACAAAGATAGCTCATGAACGCATAAGGGTGACTTCTGTGGGGAATGAATCTGCAGAGACACCGCGTTGCTTTTCTTTTCTTACTCATGACGTGGTGGGATATGAGGAAGAAGCAAGCTATAAGTTAGGAGAAGACAATGGTGTGATAGAATTTATTGCGAAGCATGAAGCCGGACTGGACATTGTATATATCGGTGCTGATGGAAGAGAAATCAAGGCGGAACTGGCTCCGTCGGATATTTCTGCTGTCAGGAAATGCTATGACTTGGCTGTGGCTTTTGCAGAAGTGGACCGTCTTAAGAGTGTACGTGACAAGATGGCAATGAAGGTTCGTTTTTATGAGAAGAAAATATCATTGGGAAGATAAGACGTTGTTTAAATACCATTTGTTTTTGTTATGCTTGATTCATATCTTGATGACCGACATCTGCAGCAGCGGACAGACGGAACGGAGCTTCATCCGTTGATTCCTTTTCTTCCGGACAATGCCAAAGTGATTTTTCTCGGAAGTTTTCCTCCCCAGCGTAAGCGGTGGTGCATGGATTTCTATTATCCTAACTTTATTAACGACCATTGGCGTATAGAAGGTAAAATATTCTATGAGGACAAAGACTATTTTGTGGATGTTGAGAATAAATGTTTTAGGCTGGAAATGATTGTTCGCTTTCTGAAAGAAAAGGGAATAGCATTGTATGATGCGGCAACATCTGTCCGTCGTCTTCAGGATAATGCTTCTGATAAATTCTTGGAAGTGGTAAGCCCGACCGATTTGCATGCTCTCTTGAAGCGCATTCCGTGTTGCAGAGCTATTGTTACGACAGGGCAGAAAGCTACGGAAACGGCTTGCGCCTCGTTGGAAATACAGGATATTCCTAAAGTTGGAATGTCTGTCGTTGTTCCTTGTGTGAGCACTTCAGACGGTGAACAGATACGTCTCTTCCGTCTTCCTTCCTCTTCACGTGCCTATCCGCTTTCTTTTGGAAAGAAGGTTATGGCCTACCGTCAGATGTTTGTGGAGATAGGGCTTTTATGAATTTGATAAATTCGGTATACAAGCTATACGTGAGTCTGATGTTTGTGAGTCTGTGAAATCTCCCCGGCAAAAATCACTTCAAAAACACAACAATTGTCCCTCACAAGAGGCTTTCCAGATATTCAATTTTATCGTAAATTGCAAGTTTTTCTGACAATTTGAAATGTTAAAATTCAAGGCTCGTAGAATCGCATAAAATCGGCCGGAGCTTACCGAAGTTCCATTTGTGCGATTCTAAGGCTGTTTTCAGGTCCTGAACCCGAAATGTAAAAATAATACAATTTGCATTCTGAAAAGATACATTTATTTACATTCGCGTGTGCCTCGTCTGAAAAAGGAGTACGCTGGAAATCAATTTCGTTCACCTTGAAAATGTTTTTAAAGTGCCTTGTAAAAAATTTTTCAAGG
>CAZKOB010000100.1:0-13638 GCA_964554265.1 uncultured Bacteroides sp.
TTTAAACAAATTTGGTTCACCTTGAAAATTTATTTCCAGCGTACTCTTTTTTCAGGCAACACACACACGAATGTAAATAAATTTATCCTTTCAAAATATAAATTATATTATTTTTGCAATTAAGATTCAAGGCTTGAAAACAGCCTTAGAATCGTCACAAATGGAACTTTGCAAGGTTCGGCCGATTTTATGCAATTCTGCGAAGACTTGATTTTAACATTTCAAATTGTCAATAAAAAGCCCATCTTTAATAAAATTCCATTCGACACGGGTGGACTTAGTGTCAAAAAGACAGAAGAAATTTCCTTGAGAAAGACCGCATATTCACCGGCAAAGAACATCAAAAGCAGGAGTGGTTCATTCAACATTTTTCTGATGGTCCAACCGATCAAAACTATGCTCTCATCCGCTTTGTCGGCACAGAAGCTATATTCTGAATAAATGGAGAATTTGCACATGAACAAATATAGCGACAAGTGAGACAATATATGCCCCAATCCATTCCATTCTTAATACCCCAATTTGTGCAGTCAGCATCATATAGTTTGCATTACAGTTTCTATCAAACCAGCCATTTATTCCGTTTTATTCGTTTATTCCAGAGATTTTGCTTAAGTTTGCAGCGTAATAAAGAGGTAAAAATGGACACAAAAGAACAAAATTCCGATTTAATAGAAAAAAAACAGAAAAAATCAAAAAAGAACTGCTACAGACTTATAGGATGCCTGTGGTTTTTCGTGCTTCTTATCATTGCCGGAATGGGATTGGCAATCTATTCCATATCTCAAGGATGGTGGGGAAGTCTGCCTCCTATTTCCGATTTGCAGAACCCGATCAACAAATATGCTTCAAGAGTATATACATCCGACGGCAAACTGATAGGCACATGGAGCTATGCTTCCGAAAACAGAGTGATGATGAGTTACGATTCTCTCCCTGACAATCTTATAAAAGCACTGATTGCCACCGAAGATGTGAGATTCCAAGATCATTCGGGCATCGACATGAAGGCGCTTGCACGAGCTGTCATCAAACGCGGATTTATGGGACAGAAATCGGCAGGAGGAGGAAGCACAATCACACAACAGCTGGCCAAGCAGTTATACTCAGATGTAGCACAAGACGAGAAGAAGAGAATGATGCAGAAGCCGATAGAATGGTATATAGCAGTACAACTTGAGCGCTATTATACCAAGGAGGAGATCATCACAATGTACCTCAACTATTTCGACTTCCTGAATAATGCTGTCGGCATCAAGAATGCCGCAAACACCTATTTCGGCAAACAGCCAATAGAACTTTCTCTTGAAGAATGCGCCACACTTGTGGGCATGTGCAAAAACCCCTCTCTCTACAACCCCGTAAGATTCAACGAGCGAAGCCGTGAACGCAGAAATGTAGTACTGTCGCAAATGCAAAAAGCAGGTTATCTGTCAATGGAGGAGATGCAGAGAGCACAGGCCACGACTTTAGACGTAGGAAGATTCCATATCACGGACCACAAAGAAGGGCTTGCACCTTATTTCCGTGAATATCTGAGGCGCATCATGATGGCCCGCCGACCGGACCGCAACGACTATGCGTCATGGCAATCACAACAATATTATGACGATTCCCTGTCATGGGAGACAAACCCTTTGTATGGATGGTGCTACAAAAACACCAAGAAAGACGGTTCGAACTATAACATTTATACGGACGGACTGAAAATCTACACATCCATAGATTCACGCATGCAGGCATACGCGGAAGAAGCCGCATACGAACATGTAGCAGAATTTTTGCAACCTAAATTTGAAGCGGACAACAAAGGAAAACCTAATGCACCATACAGCGGACTGTCGAAAGCACAAGTAGACAAGATTCTTGCGCGATATATGAGGCAGAGCGAGCGCTATAGGGTGATGAAAATAGCGGGATACTCTGAAGAGGAAATAGAAAAAGCCTTCAACACGAAAGTCAAGATGACCGTCTTTTCCTATAATGGGGACATCGAGACAGAAATGACACCACTTGATTCCATCAAATACTACAAAAAATTCCTCCGTACAGCATGCATGGCAATGGACCCAAGGAACGGAGAAGTAAAGGCTTATGTAGGAGGACTAAATTACAAGCACTTCCAATATGACAATGTCATGGGAGGAGGAAGAAGGCAAATTGGTTCTACGATAAAACCTTTCCTGTATACATTAGCAATGGAAAACGGATTCACACCATGCGATGTGGCTCCTAATGTGTCACGTACATATATGGTAGCAGGCAAGCCGTGGACTCCACGAAACTCGGGACACTCAAACTATGGACAGATGGTGACTCTCAAATGGGGACTTTCACAATCCAACAACTGGATATCGGCCTATCTTATGTCGCAACTCAATCCACGACAACTTGTTGCCCTTATGCACGAAATGGGTATAACAAACCGCGAAATACATCCATCGCTCAGCCTGTGTCTCGGTCCTTGTGATATAAGTGTAGGAGAAATGGTCAGCGCATATACAGCATTTGCAAATTCCGGTGTCCGATTCGCCCCACAGCTTGTCACACGTATAGAAGATGCCGACGGCAACATTATCGAAAGCTTCACTCCCCGGATGAACGAAGTGATGAGTCCTGAATCAGCATACAAAATGATCACAATGTTGCGCGCTGTAATTGATTCCGGTACAGGCCGGCGAATACGCACACGATATAATATTACAGCGGATATGGGCGGTAAGACGGGAACTACAAATTCCAATGCAGACGCATGGTTCATGGGATTCACCCCTAAACTTGTCGTAGGATGCTGGGTCGGTGGCGAAGACCGTGACATACATTTCAGTACAATGACCTATGGGCAAGGAGCAAGTGCAGCACTGCCTATATATGGTATTTTCATGAATAAAGTATATTCAGACAAAAAGTTGGGAATAGAACAAACAGATTCATTCTATATCCCCAAAGACTTCAAACTTTGCTCCAGCGAATTAGACGAGCTTAAGGAAGGAGATGAAGTGCCGGAGGAAGACATGAATATAGACGAGGATTTTCAATAATTATCAATAAGCTTATCACAGTATGACATTTATAGGAATAATTCCTGCACGATACGCCTCTACACGCTTTCCGGGAAAGCCATTAGCCCCGCTTGGAGGACAAACAGTTATAGAAAGGGTCTATCATCAGGTAGAAAGTGTACTTGAATCAGTCATCGTCGCTACCGATGATGAACGTATAAAAAACGCAGTAGAATCATTTGGCGGCAATGTTGTCATGACAAGCACGAATCATCGCAGCGGAACAGACCGATGCTACGAGGCATTAACAAAAGTAGGAGAAAGTAATTTTGATGTAGCCATAAATATTCAAGGTGATGAACCTTTTATCCAACCTCAACAGCTACGTTCGATCATGGAATGTTTCAATGACCTCTCTGTAGACATAGCAACACTCGTAAAGCCTTTCACTGTTGACGATGGAATATCAGCCCTTGAAAACGCCAACTCCCCAAAAGTGGTCGTAAACAAAAAAATGGAAGCGCTTTATTTCAGTCGTTCCATTATACCTTATATGCGTGGCAAAGACAAAGCAGAATGGCTAAAAGGGCATACATACTATAAACATATCGGACTTTATGCCTATCGTTGTGATGTACTAAAAGAAATCACAGCCTTGCAGCAGTCGCCCCTTGAACTTACGGAGTCATTGGAACAATTGAGATGGCTGGAAAACGGATACAAAATAAAAGTCGGCATCAGCAATACAGAAACCATAGGTATAGATACACCCGAGGATTTGCAGCATGCAGAAGATTTTTTGAGAAAACAAAATGGATAGAAGCAAACAACCAGAAATAAAGTCGATAGAGCAATTGAACATCTGTCAGCCTGTAAGTACAACTCTGACAAACGGCATAGAAATGAAATGCCTAAAAATAAATCATACAGAAATAGTCAGGGTAGACTTCATGTTCAAAGGAGGACAGTGGGCACAAGAAGTACCGCTTCAAACCCATTATGCTTTCAGACAACTGAAAGAAGGGACACAATCTATAAGTGGAGAAAAGATTGCAGAAAAATTAGACTATTACGGCGCTACATTGGAAACGTCATCCAATGTGTCATATTCCATCGTGACGCTGTTCTGTCTGAAAAAATATCTTGTACACATCATCCACATATTACAATCCATCTTTTCAGAACCCAGCTATGATAAAGACAAACTACACATAGCACTGTCACAAGGCAAAGCTGCATACGCAGCAAGTCTGCTCAGTGTAGGGACGCAATGCAAGCAAGTATTCTACAAAAATCTGTATGGCGAAAAACATCCTATGTCACAGTATCCTTTATTGAAGGACTACGAAACATTGACACCGGATATGCTTCAACACTTCAGAAACAAAAATATCAATTCGGACAACTGTAAGATTTTCGTAACCGGAGGATATGATGATCATACCATAAAAAGGCTTGCTGATGCATTCGGGCATAGTCATTGGGGAGGAGAAGGCATGTTTGACGGATATACCTCTTTTACCCCTACAAAATCTGAAGGAAAAAGGTTTTATGCAGAAATGGACAATTTTACCGTACAGTCTGCCATTAAAGTAGGTTGTCTATTTCCCGAACGTCGTCATAAAGACTTTGCTGTCATAAATATGACGACAACCATTCTTGGCGGATATTTTGGAAGCAGACTGATGTCTAACATCCGCGAAACAAAAGGATATACTTACGATATAAACTCTGCAATATATCAGTCTCCGGGAAATACAACATTCGCCATTTCAACGGAAACTCCCCATCAGTACACAGAACTTGTCATTGAAGAAATATATAAAGAAATGGATTGTCTCTGCAAAGAACCAGTGTCGGACGATGAACTGACAAATGTAAAGAACTACCTTTCCGGACACTTGTGTCGCAATTATGAAACAGGGTTCAACATGCCACAAATGTTCATGAGATTGGATATAACGCAGAGAACCATCAATGATGTAGTCAAAGAATTTGAAGACATGAAACGTATCACACAAGAAGATGTAATGCAATGCGCATCCTCATATTTCAATCATAGCTCAATGATAGAGTGTGTAGCGAGGCATACAGAAGAATAGTCGAAAAAGGTATCAAAACTCGAAACAGGCATGTTTACGGCTTTTCTCGTGAATTTATCAAAAAAAGCACTATCCACGATAACATTTATTTCACAATAATTTCACAGGTTACTTTTTTGTTGTACCTTTACATGGTTTAAGGAAATAACACATTAAAGAAAAGTAGATGACAGATCAAGACAGAATTATCAAAGTAGACATCAACGAAACAATGAAGTCTTCATACATCGACTATTCAATGTCGGTGATTGTTGCTCGTGCGCTTCCAGATGTCCGTGACGGATTCAAGCCGGTTCACCGCCGTATACTTTACGGAATGATGGAACTCGGCATAACTCAGGATAAACCAACAAAGAAATGTGCGAGAATTGTCGGTGAAGTACTCGGAAAATATCATCCTCATGGAGATTCTTCTGTATATGGCGCCCTTGTACGCCTTGCACAGCCCTGGGCCATGAGATATACCCTTGTAGACGGACAAGGCAACTTTGGTTCTGTAGATGGTGACGGTGCAGCAGCAATGCGTTATACAGAGGCAAGGCTGACCAAACTTGGTGAAGCCATGATGGAAGACCTCTATAAAGAAACTGTTGATTTTCAGAACAACTTCGACGACTCTCTGCAAGAGCCAAAAGTACTTCCTACCAAAATACCCAATCTGTTGGTAAACGGTGCAAGCGGAATAGCAGTCGGTATGGCAACAAACATACCTACTCATAATCTTGGAGAAGTCATAGACGGATGTATTGCATTCATTGACAATCCGGAAATCACATCGCTTGAACTCATGCAATACATCAAGGCACCTGACTTTCCTACAGGAGGAATCATATGTGGAATAGACGGTGTGCGTGAAGCATACAAAACAGGACGCGGACGCATTGTGATACGTTCTAAAACAGAAATAGAAACGGATGAGAATCACGACAAAATTATTGTAAACGAAATTCCTTATAATATTAATAAAGCAGAACTTATAAAGAAGATCGCAGATCTTGTAAATGAAAAGAAAATAGAGGGTATTTCAAATGTCAATGACGAAAGCGATCGAGAAGGCATGCGCATCGTCATTGATTTGAGACGTGATGCAAATGCCAATGTGATTCTGAACAAGCTCTACAAGATGACAGAGTTACAATCAAGCTTCAGTGTCAATTGCATCGCCCTCGTCGGAGCATCCGCAAAAAGTTCCGGAAGGCCCAAACTGCTTACTTTACGCGATTGCATAAGCAATTTCATAACTCACAGACGTGATGTGGTCATTCGTCGTACACAGTTCGACAAACGCAAAGCAGAAGAACGTGCCCACATTCTTGAAGGACTGATAATAGCATGTGACAACATAGATGAAGTTGTACATATAATACGTGCAGCAAAATCTCCACAAGAAGCTATCGCCAATTTGATGAACAGATTTGCTCTTGATGATATTCAAGCAAAAGCAATAGTTGAAATGCGTTTACGTCAGCTTACAGGCTTGGAACAAGACAAACTGCATGCAGAATATGATGAACTGCAACGACTTATAGAATATCTCAATAGGATTCTCAATGACCCGGAGCTTTGTAAGAAGGTCATGAAAGATGAGCTTATTGAGGTAAAAGAGAAATGGGGTGATGTACGCCGTACAGAAATCGACTATACAGCAAGTGAAAATTTCAACCCTGAAGACTTTTATCCAAATGTGCCTGTAGTAATAACAGTATCACATCTCGGATACATCAAGCGTACTCCATTAAGCGAATTTAGGACACAGGCACGTGGCGGTGTAGGTTCAAAAGGTAGCAATACTCGTGATAAAGATTTCATTGAGCATATATATCCGGCAAATACACACAACACCATGATGTTTTTTACTCAAAAAGGCCGTTGCTTCTGGATGAAGGTTTATGAAATTCCGGAAGGGAACAAGACTTACAAAGGACGCGCTGTACAAAATTTGCTAAATATAGATAGTGACGATAATGTAACAGCATTCATCTGCATTGAAAACATCAATGACCAAGAATGGGTGAAAGCACATAATCTCATATTCTGTACAAAGAACGGAACTGTAAAAAAATCACGTTTTGAACTTTATTCACATCCACGTTCTAACGGACTTAATGCCATCAATATAACAGAAGGTGACAAGGTGATAGAAGTATGTCTGACTTCAGGCAACGATGACATCATAATAGCAAATCGCAATGGTCGTGCTATTCGGTTCAATGAAAATGCAGTCAGACTGATGGGACGTACGGCCACAGGTGTTCGTGCGCTCCGTATAGACAACGATGGCGAAGATGAAGTTATCGGAATGATATGCATGGCCTGCAACCCACCGCTAACAGCCGAACAATTGGCTGCAACAGAAGATAATGATGAAGAATATGAAGAGATTTCAGATTTTTCAGAAGAAATCAATACATTATCAGAGGATGCAGAATTTACAGATGATCCAGATTTCAACATATCAGAAAACCAATCAGACGAGTATCCGGAAAGCGTAATGGTTGTTTCAGAAAAGGGATTTGGAAAACGCTCAAACCTCAGCAGCTACCGAATTACCCACAGAGGAGGCAAAGGTGTAAAAACTTTGAACATAACAGACAAAACAGGTAAACTTATAGCATTAAAAGCGGTTACAGATGACAATGATTTGATGATAATCAATAAAAGTGGCGTTACAATCCGCCTTGCTTTAAGCAATATACGAATTCAAGGACGCAATACACAGGGTGTATCACTTATCAATTTGAAGAAAAGAAATGATATTATCAGCAGTGTTTGTAAAGTGGAACATATCGAAGAGGAGGAAGGACAGGAAGACCCAGACAGCATGTATACTTCGGATAATGCCGATATAGCAACAGAAGTCTCCTATGAAACCCCAGACGATGCTGAAAAATCAAATACCTTACCAGCGAGTGACCCCGAAGAATAAAGAGAACAAATAAAAATACAACAAACCACAAAAGTCAAATCGTATGAAAAAAGTTTTATTCACTTGTGCAGCCCTATTAGTTTCATCAGCCACATTTGCACAAAAGGCGAATGTAACAAAAGCAATGTCTGCGTTAAATGCAGCTTCTGCAAACCCTAAAGAAATCAATTACGAAAAAGTAGCAGAAGCATGGGAACTTATACAGCCTGCGATGACGGACCCTGTATCATGCATCATGCCAGATACATGGTACATTGCAGGTCGTATCAAATGTTTATATATGAACAAGATGCTAAATGACCGTGCCGCTAATGGTGGTCAGATGGACATGAATGCATTTTTCGACAATCAATATGATATTGTTACATATTATTCAAAATGCGATGAACTTGAACATACCCCTAATGCAAAGGGCAAAATGCCTAAAGAAAAATATCGCACAATGAATCAAACTATGGCTACAGGCCCTCGGCAAAATCTGCTGATAGCAGCAAGTAACCTTGTAAACTCTGATGCAAAAAAATGTATCAAATTTTTGGACCTGTATTTCGAATCATTCAGCGACTCACTGTTCAACGGCATTGACCTCGCTGCAAAAGACACCATGCGCAATGATGCAAAATATATCTATGCAACAGCTCTCAAATCAGAAGCTAAAAGTCCGGCAGATACAACGAAGGTCATAGAAGCTTATGAGCAGTCTCTCTCATCAAAAACCTATGCCAAGAATGCATGCTTTGAACTCATGCAAATTTACAAGAACAAAGGTCAGATGGACCAATGGGAAAAATACTGTAATATGGGTGTGGAGCAATTCCCTGAAGAAACAATGTTCCCGAAAGTTCTGATTGTAGAAAAGATGAATTCAAAAAATTGGGCAGAAGCAACCAAGCTTTGTGACGGTCTTATTCAAAATCATCCAGAAGACGAATGGGCATATTACAACAAGGCCCTCATTGTATTTAACCAAGAGAAGTTTGAAGAAGCCCTTGAAGCATTCATAAAGACAACAGAGATCAAGTCCGATTATGCAGATGCTTGGGTTGCTGCAGGAAAATCAGCCTGGAAATTGGCTCAAGACAATGCAACCAACAAAGAATTATCGAAAAGCTATTACGCCAAAGCAATAGAATGTTTTGAAAAGTCTCGCGAATTAGAGCCGGACAAACCAGACTTGTGGGGATATTCCCTTTATGCTTGTTACAATAATTCCGGCAATATTGAAAAGTCAAAAGAGTTTAAGCAGTATGCCAAGTAACTAAAATCCCTACAAACAAAACAAAAAAAAGACCATTTTGCTATACGAAAAGGGCAAAGTGGTCTTTTTTTGTTTCAATAATAATATATAACTTTGCAGAACTTTAATTTCGTTGATTTTGTCCATCAAGAAAAAATTGCAATTAAGGGCCAATTAATATAAAAAGAACAATATCGATAGTTTTCATGGATATTGAAGGTGTGACGATTCAGTTCTTCAGAATCCTCATCAACAAAAAAGAAGGGCAGTGCCGAAATCCACAAATGACGATGAGGACTGCCTAAAAAGGAAGAGGGTGTATAACCAAGAACGGTGAAGGTTCACCAAGAAGGGCGGTGATGAGAGCAAAAGAAGGCGACAACTGCCAACAAAGAGCCTCAAACCAACACTCAAGACAACGGAGTTGCGTCCAGCCCAAGTCCTACAAAAGTATAAAAAACAATATAATGCCATATCAACGACTTCCGGCAGTCCTTCACCATAAAAACCAGACAGAAAGAAGAACGGCCCTATAATCTTACAAAGCCGTTGACAAATACAACAGTAACAAAAAGTTATAAAGAGGAATAACAGAAATTATATGATTATGCAAAGAAGAGTATTAATTTTGGCAACTATGCTCACTTTCATCTCTGCTGCCAAGGCTCAGGAATCGACAGAGTACAAGCGCAAAAGCGTTATGAAAGAGATCAACTCAAACATCAAATCTGAAAATTACCAAAAAGCAGACGAACTGGTAAGGAATGCCATAAGCAAGTATAATGAAGCAAGAGATGATGCCGAATATTACAATATGGAAGTTAACATCCAATACCAACTTGTCCTTTCTGAAAACAGGAAAATGTATCTGAAGTCAAACCCTGATACGACAAAATACTTCGGACACATTCTCAATATGTACCGTTATGGTCTTTTATGCGACAGTCTGGATGCCCGGCCCGATGAGAAAGGCAACGTAAAATTAGCGTACAGAGACAATGTCTCGTCCAAAATGAAAGCCTTCAGGAACAATCTTTGCAGTGCAGGCAAATACCATTACAAAAAGAAGAACTACAAAGACGCATTCGAATTTCTTGACATGTACATAAGCACCATTGGTTCCCCGCTTTTAGCAGAAGCCAAAACCACCAAATCCGAAAAAGAATCCGGCAACGACAGTATCAAGCTCTCCCAGCTTGCCGTTCTCTCAGCCTATGCATCCGGCAATTTCAGGAATGTGACAAAATATCTTTCAACAGCCCTCCTCGATTCAACGACAAGAGAACACATATACGAAGTGGGAAGCATCTCATACAGCGAACTTGGCGACTCCTCCAACATGCTCAATATGTTGAGCAACGGTTTCCGTGAGTACCCCCGAAAAGAATATTTCTACACCTATCTGATTAAATACTACAATGATCAGGAAGAGTATGCCAAAGCTTTAGAGACAGCACGGCGCGCAGCAACCTATAACACAGACAACTACAAATGCTGGTACATAAAAGGGAAAGTTGAGCGTTGCATGAATCTTCGAGACTCTGCCATAAGCTCATTCAGTCATGCAATAGAAATAAAGCCAGACGATGCCGAAGTCTATTCAAGTATCGGCAACATCTACATGGAAAAGGCTTATGAACTGTACAGAAGCCTCAACCTGCCTGTCACCGATCCACTTTATGCCGAATCGAAAAAGCAAATCAACTCTTTGTATGGAAAAGCCTGTGAGTATTATGAGAATGCCAGAAAATATGATGAATCTAACACAGAACTTTGGCTTCCATATCTGAAAGAAATCTACTTCAAGCTTAATAAAGGCAAAGAATTGAAAGCACTTGAAGCATACGATACCCACAATTGAGTCTGAAGAGAACGGAAGACCAAATGAGGATTGCCCCTAAACGTATGGCGCCCCAGAAGTTTTGCAAAACTTCTGGGGCGCCATACGTTTCTATATGACCTTTGTTTATGACCATTGTTTGTTCATGCTGACAACGACAAACACTCCGGCTACTCCACAATTCTGTTCGTTTCGGAATCAGGAAAGACAACAGTAGGAGTAAATTTTTTTGCCTCCTCAAAGTCCATCAGAGCATAAGAAATAATGATAACGATGTCTCCTATCTGCACCTTGCGCGCAGCGGCACCGTTCAGACAGATACATCCGGAGCCTCTTCCGCCCTTGATTATATATGTTTCAAAACGCTCACCGTTATTATTATCGACAATCTGCACCTTCTCTCCCGCGATGAGATTCGCAGCGTCCATCAAGTCCTCATCTATAGTTATGCTGCCCATGTAATTGAGATTGGCTTCCGTAACCTTCACGCAATGCAGCTTCGATTTCATTACTTCTATCATCATGGCCTTGATTTTCTTTTGTTTATGCTTTATACTTGATATTGTCAATAAGGCGGACAGGAATCGAGCCGCAGAACACCGTTATACATCCCACAACATATTCGGAATCCTCCCATGAAGACAGACTCTCAAGAGAATTGCCGTCTACAATTTCATAATACTGCACTTCCAGCCCTTCCACAGCATTGATAGTATCCACAACCCACTTCTTTGTTTCTGCAAGCGTATGCTTCTCCGCATAGCCGACACTTTCAAAAAGCGCCTTTGAGATGTTAAGAGCAATCTTCCGCTCCGCATCAGTAAGAAGAACATTGCGGCTGCTGAGAGCCAGTCCATCCTTCTCCCTCACAATAGGGCAAGGACATATTTCCAAAGGATATTTTTTGTCAGCTACCATCGCCTTGATTACAGCCACCTGCTGGAAATCCTTTTCACCAAAATAAGCGCGGTCCGGCTCCACAAACATAAACAGCTTGCTCACAATCTGGCATACACCGTTGAAATGCCCCGGACGGAAAGCACCTTCCATCACCGTATCTGCAGGAGGGTAGCTAAATGTGCGTGTGTCCGGTTCCGGATATACCTCATCCACAGACGGTGCAAACACAAGCGTCGCCCCTATAGTTTCAAGCAGTCTGCAATCGGCATCAAGGGTACGAGGATACTTCTCAAGGTCATTCTTGTCGTTAAACTGGGTCGGATTAACAAAAACGCTCACGACCGTGACGTCATTTTCCTTAACGCTTCTGCTCACAAGAGAAGCATGCCCTTCGTGGAGAGCACCCATAGTAGGCACGAGACCTACGGTTTTGTTGTCAGCTCTGAAAACTTTCAGTTTGTCTTTCAGTTCCTTAACTGTACTAACGATTTCCATTTCTTTTTTCCTTTTGAAACTTGCAATTTTTCTTGTCTTAGCTCCGTTTCTTAAATTCAGAGTGCAAAGTAACGTATTATTTGGGAGACTATAAAACTTTTCCGTCAAAAAAATGCCAGCGTTTCAAGCAACTGTTAAAAATGCCAAAGGGTCATACTGCGACAAATATATGAGCCCATGATTTCGTTGAAAAGCATACTAAGGTTTATAAGTAGTTAAATATTAATAGATTGTAATTCGGTTGTAAGCTGGTGTTTTAACTGTGTTTTGCTGGTGTTTTCACAGACTCCTCCAGTTTGTATTTTTGTAATTGTGTTGTTGTCTTCACAGACTCCTCCGTCGCAAGCGACGGAGGGCGTGGCGCGAAGCGACGGAGGAGTCTGTGAAAACACTTGCAAAAGCATCTGATTTTTAAGTGCCATTTTTTCTTTCTTTTTGATACTAAATCCACTCATTGCGGACAGAGCATTATTAATATAATTAAGATTCATTCACACTCGATTAATTGCTGATTTTTTTGGGATTTCACAGATAAGAAATTGATAATCAGTAAAATACTATTTTAGCACGATAATACAGTTTTAGGTACAAGAAGTACAAGTTGGGACAAAAATAGGATATATTGATAATCAGTAAGTTATATAATTTCTTGTCCAAGATACCTGTTTTTCGCAGCCGGAATCCATCTTTGTTTTTCGTGGCATTGAAAAATGCCGATTACAATTTTTAAGAAATCAGTTTTAGCCAACACCCAATTTCAGCCCGAAAAACGGACCTTTTCAAACCCGTGCACCTTGAAAATAAATTTCGTTCACCTTGAAAATGTTTTTAAAGTGCCTTTTAAACAAATTTGGTGCACCTTGAAAATTCATTTCCAGCGTACTCTTTTTTCAGACGAGGCACACGCGAGTGTGAATAAATGTATCTTTTCAGAATGCAAATTACATTATTTTTACATTTGAAATTCAAGGTCCGAAAACGGCCTTAGAATCGCACAAATGGAACTTCAGTAAGGTTCGGCCGATTTTATGCGATTCTTGAAGGCTTGAATTTTAACATTTCAGATTGTCAGAAAAAGCCTGTAATTTAGACCTATAGGTCAAATGGGAGGCTGAAAAGCTCAAAAAATCACTAAA
>CAZKOB010000101.1:0-13618 GCA_964554265.1 uncultured Bacteroides sp.
TAAGGGAGTTCCGGAAATGTTGAGGATAAAATCGGTTGTACTTCAAAGGGTGTGGTTCGTTTTCATAGGAACTTATCTTGGGCTATAGGTATGGTCTGGAGACTTCACAGGCATTTGCCTCCGGTCTCAAACTCTCGGGTATTGCATAGTACAACAATGCAAGGAACCATGCTGTTTGACAAGTGTAAGGCATTCAATGCCGACAAGTTCATATCCGGGGAAGGCTTTTGCCAGTTGTACCTTCGCCATATTGTCATTCTCCGGCTGATTGTATGTTGGATACAAGACAGCCTTTGAACCTTCCCCATTGTTCATTATAAGAAAATTCGCGTAGGTGGCAGGCAAACGCATTCCATCGTCATATACAGCATCAGGCATAGGCAGTGCAAGCAGCCTGTAAGGTTCTCCTGACAAGGTGCGGAAATCCTTCAGCTCCTTCTCCATCATTTCCAACTCACAGTAGTGTTCGTCTTCCGCATCTGAACATTTGACATAGACAATCGTATTTTCAGGGCAGAAACGCGCCAATGTATCCACATGACCATCCGTGTCATCGCCGGCAAGCCACCCATGTTCAAGCCAAAGAATGCGTTTGGCATTAAAGAACCTGAGCAGAGACAGCTCTATGTCTGCACGCCGCAACGGTTCATTGCGATTGGGAGCAAGAAGACACGAGGCGGTTGTCAGAACAGTGCCACATCCGTCACAATCCACCGCTCCGCCTTCAAGCACAAAGTCAAGACATGACACATATGTGCCTTCCAGCATTCCGCTCTCATAGAGTTTACGGTTTATCAGATTGTCATAGTTGGCGGCAAATTTCATACCCCATCCGTTAAACCAGAAATCCATAAGCCTCCTTTTCCCATCTTGAATACCGGTAATGAAAGCATGGTCACGCGCCCATGTGTCATTCGTGTCGCATTCAAACATCCTTATCCTGTCCGTCGCAACACCATGCTTCTCCAGCACCTGCTTTGTACGAAAAGAACTGTTGGTTACAACAAGGAGATTACCTCGTAGGGAAATCTCTTTTGCCATATTGCAATAACACTCTTCCGCTTCTTCCAGAATGGGCGCCCAATCTGTAGCCTCATGCGGCCAGGTGAGCTGGATGAACTCCTGTTCCGCCCATTCAGAAGGAAGACACAAACCTGCAACACTCATGTCTGACGATTTATTCACTTTACTGCTATTGCTTCAATTTCAATACTGCCACCCTTAGGCAAAGCTTTCACAGCAAAAGCTGAACGAGCAGGATATGGAGCTTCAAAAAATTCAGAGTACACTTCATTGACATCAGCAAAATCGCTCATATCTGCCAAAAGCACTGTGACCTTGACCACATTCTTCATCTCAAGCCCTTCTGCGGCAAGGATGTTCTTGATATTGGCAAGGCTCTGCCTTGCCTGCGCTTTTATACCGCCTTCGGCAAAACAACCTGTCGCAGGAACGATAGGAAGCTGACCACTGACATATATAGTCCCATTAACTTCAATAGCCTGACTGTACGGACCAATAGCGGCAGGCGCATCAGATGTTGATATCGCTTTCATAGTTTTCTTGTTATTTTTTATCTGTTTATAAATATATTATTTCAATAAGTTCGGACGAAGACGCTTGGTGCGCTCCATTGCCTGCTGAAGTTCCCATTCACGAATCTTCTTGGGGTCGCCACAAAGCAGAACTTCCGGAACAGCTCCGAAACCTTCATAGTTTGCCGGACGGGTGTAGATGGGCGGTGCAAGCAATCCGTCCTGAAAACAATCGTCAAGAGCGGCCTGACTGTCCCCGATAGCTCCCGGGATGACGCGAACAATGGCATCAGTCATCACTGCTGCAGGAAGCTCTCCTCCGGTCAGCACATAATCACCGACAGACAACTCACGAGTGATAAGCTTGTCACGGACTCGCTGGTCGATGCCCTTGTAATGTCCGCAAAGAATGATGATATTCTCCTTTTGGCTCAGTTCGTTGGCTATCGGTTGCGAAAACTGCTCCCCATCGGGAGATGTATAAATGATGTCATCATACTCAACTCCCTTCTCACGCATAAGCGCCTCTTTAAGCGAAGCTATACAGTCGGCAATAGGCTGTATCTGCATAATCATTCCGGAACCTCCACCAAAAGGATAATCGTCCACCCTCTTATGCTTGTCCTTCGTATAATCGCGCAAATTGTGCACGTGTATCTCAGCAAGTCCCTTTTGCTGCGCCCTTCCAATTATGGACTCGTCAAAAAAACTACCGAACAATTCCGGCAAAACCGTTATGATGTCTATTCTCATTGCTGTTTTATATCGGACTTTGAATTACTGTCTCATTCACATATATATAAAAGAACACAGAGATATAGAGATTGTAGGGCTATATCTGAATATCTCTGTGTGCTTTTTTATAACGGACGATCTGTTTTTAATACATTTCCCAAGCCTTGATTGCAATGTCATCAAGATTCTTTGAGCAGAATGCGTCAATAAACGCAGATGCAAGACGAGGGTTCGTGATAAGAGGTATATTAAGGTCTATTGCCGCACGACGTATCTTGTATCCGTTGGAAAGCTCGGAAACGGTCAAATCCTTCGGTACATTGACAACCAAATCTATCTGGTGGTTATGTAGAAGCTCTATTGCCTGAGGCTGCATAGGCGCCTCGCTCGGCCAGTAAACACGTGTATTCTCTATGCCGTTGTCAGTGAGATAGCGACTTGTTCCACCTGTTGCATACAGGTTATAGCCGTTGTTGATAAGCTGACGCGCAGCATCAAGCATCTCCGCCTTCTGCTTTCCTGTTCCAGTAGAGAGCAGGATATTCTTCTCCGGTATGCGATGACCTACAGACAACATGGCACACAACAGGGCTGATTCCGTATCGTCTCCGAGACAACCCACCTCGCCTGTAGACGACATGTCGACTCCAAGCACCGGATCCGCTTTCTGCAAACGGTTGAACGAGAACTGCGAAGCCTTAATTCCGACATAGTCAAGGTCGAAGAGATTCTTTGCAGGTTTCTCAACAGGCAATCCAAGCATTATTCGGGTCGCAATCTCTATCAGGTTGATCTTAAGAACTTTGCTTACGAATGGGAATGAACGCGAAGCGCGCAAATTGCATTCAATCACTCTCAAATGGTTCTTCTCAGCAAGGAACTGGATGTTGAAAGGGCCAGAGATATGCAGTTCCTTCGCAATCTGGCGAGAAACTTTCTTTATCTGACGCACCGTCTCCACATACAGCTTCTGCGGTGGGAACTGAATTGTAGCATCTCCTGAGTGAACTCCAGCAAACTCTATATGTTCGGATATCGCATACGCAATGATTTCACCATCGCGTGCCACCGCATCCATCTCTATCTCTTTGTTATGCTCATGGAACTTAGACACAACTACAGGATGCTTCTTGGATACATTGGCCGCGAGACGAAGGAAACGCTCAAGTTCCTCCTGATTTGAACATACATTCATAGCTGCTCCGGAAAGAACATAGCTCGGACGGACCAGTACCGGGAAACCGACTTCGTCTATAAACTTATGTATATCTTCCATTGAAGTCAGCGCACTCCACTTAGGCTGATCGACTCCTATGCGGTCAAGCATTTCTGAGAACTTGTCACGATCTTCCGCATTGTCAATGCTTTTGGCTGATGTACCGAGAATAGGCACTTGTTCTGCATCGAGACGCATCGCAAGATTATTAGGTATCTGACCACCTGTAGACACAATCACTCCATACGGACATTCCAGCTCATAGATATCCATCACCCTCTCAAATGTCAACTCATCGAAATAGAGCCGATCACACATGTCATAATCCGTAGAAACTGTCTCCGGATTGTAATTAATCATGATAGAACGGAAACCTTCCTTGCGTATAGTATTAAGTGCCTGTACACCACACCAGTCAAACTCAACGCTTGAACCAATCCTGTAGGCACCGCTTCCGAGCACGATGATAGACTTCTTATCATCCTCATACTGAATGTCATTGGCAATACCACTATAAGTAAGATAAAGATAGTTCGTCTGAGCAGGATACTCAGCAGCCAGTGTATCTATTTGTTTTACAACAGGAAGCACACCAAGCTCCTTACGATATTTGCGCACCATACTTATGGCAACTTCACTGTCAATCTGCGCCTCAAGCCCTATGGCACGTGCTATCTGGAAATCTGTAAATCCCTCCACCTTTGCACGACGCATGAGTTCTGCATCTACTGTATTGAGCGAACCCTTCTTCTGAAGCTCAATGTAGGTATTCCGTATATTCTGCAACTTCTGGAGAAACCATTTGTCTATCTTCGTAAGGCTGTGAATCTGGTCTATAGTATAGCCCAGCGTGAGGGCCTTTTCTATAATCAGCACACGCTTGTCTGTAGGAGCTTTCAGTGCATTGTCTATATCCTCAATCTGCAGTTCCTTATTGCCTACAAATCCGTGAAGCCCCTGCCCTATCATTCTAAGCCCCTTCTGTATCGACTCTTCAAAGGTACGTCCTATTGCCATCACTTCACCAACTGACTTCATGGAACTGCCGAGTTCACGATCGACACCACGGAACTTGCCGAGGTCCCAACGAGGAATCTTACAGACCACATAGTCCAGAGCCGGCTCAAAGAACGCACTCGTAGTTCTGGTCACAGAGTTCTTGAGTTCAAACAATCCATAGCCCATACCCAGTTTGGCAGCGACAAATGCCAAAGGATATCCCGTAGCCTTTGAAGCAAGGGCTGAAGAACGAGAAAGACGCGCATTCACTTCTATGACCCTGTAGTCTTCCGATTCCGGGTCAAAAGCATACTGTACATTACATTCTCCGACTATACCTATATGACGGACAATCTTGATAGACAACGCACGCAGTTTGTGATATTCCGAATTGGTCAGCGTCTGGCTCGGAGCAATGACAATACTCTCTCCGGTATGTATGCCGAGAGGGTCGAAATTCTCCATGTTGCAGACTGTTATGCAGTTGTCATACTTGTCACGCACCACTTCGTACTCAATTTCCTTCCACCCCTTCAGACTCTTCTCCACAAGCACCTGTGGCGAGAAAGAGAAAGCTTTCTCTGCAATCTTGTCAAGCTCTTCCTCATTGTCACAGAATCCGGATCCGAGTCCTCCAAGTGCATAGGCTGCACGGATGATGACCGGATAACCCAGTTCTTTGGCTGCGGCCTTCGCCGACTCAATATTCTCGCAAGCATGACTCTTGATAGTCTTGACCTCTATTTCATCAAGTTTCTTCACAAAAAGCTCACGGTCTTCCGTATCTATGATAGCCTGAACCGGTGTACCCAGCACCTTTACATTATATTTCTCCAGAATCTTCTGCTCATAAAGCTGCACACCGCAGTTCAAGGCTGTCTGTCCGCCAAATGCCAGCAAAATACCTTGTGGCTGCTCTTTCTGAATAACTTTCTCAACAAAAAATGGAGTCACGGGAAGAAAATAAATCTTGTCTGCAACACCCTCTGAAGTCTGAACCGTAGCTATATTCGGGTTGATAAGCACAGTCTCTATACCTTCCTCCCGGAGAGCTTTCAAAGCCTGACTTCCCGAATAATCAAATTCGCCAGCCTCTCCGATCTTAAGTGCGCCTGAACCCAATATCAGGACTTTCTTTATATTCTCGTCTTTCATTGTTGTTTGTTTCTTTGTGTTTTGTAACAGAATCTTAACATGACCTCCTGCCGGCAATTCACAGCAATTTCACGAAATCATCGAACAGGAACTCCGTATCAACCGGTCCACTGGCTGCTTCCGGATGAAACTGTGCAGAGAACCAAGGGTTCGTCTTATGACGTATTCCCTCATTCGAACCATCATTCATGTTGACAAACAGCGGTTCCCAGTCACTTCCGAGCGAATCGTTATCAACTGCATATCCATGATTCTGACTTGTGATGAAACAACGGTTAGTACCAACCTGCCTTACCGGCTGATTATGACTTCTATGCCCATACTTCAGTTTGTAAATCTTTGCTCCGCCAGCTTTTGCCAAAAGCTGATTTCCCATACAGATGCCGAATATCGGAAGTTTCTCATTCTTGCGCATGGCCTTACGTATGTTTTCAACCGTCTCTGATGCCGTGTCAGGGTCACCGGGACCATTGGCAAGGAACAAACCGTCATACTCTATCTCTGAGAAATCATAATTCCATGGAACACGTATAACCTCCACATTGCGCTTGAGCAAACATCTTATAATGTTCTGCTTCACTCCGCAATCGACGAGAACCACTTTTTTCTCTGCTCCCTCATTATATCTGACCATCTCTTTGCAAGAAACCTTCGCAATATAATTGACCCCACTATATTGTGCTGTCGGAATATTATCCGGTTCATCGTCGAAAATGATTTTACCCATCATAACACCATGTTCACGCAACACCTTGGTCAGTTCACGGGTATCAATACCTGTAATGCCGGGCACCTTCTCACGTTTCAACCATTCTGCCAAACTTTCCTTTGCGTTCCAATGTGAAAACTCTGTGCTATAGTCACTCACAATAATGGCTTCGGCATGGATCTTCTCACTCTCCATAAACGTCGCAAGTCCGTTCGGTTCAAACGAGAATGCCGGCACACCATAATTTCCAATCAAAGGATATGTAAGTGCCATCAGTTGCCCCGCATAAGACGGATCTGTAAGACTCTCCGGATAGCCGGTCATTGCAGTGTTGAACACAACTTCACCAGCCACAGCCTTTTCGTATCCGAACGACTTGCCATGAAACTGAGTTCCGTCATCTAATATAAGTGTTACGCTTCTCATTATGTTATGATTTATTGTTTTATTGTTACATTATTGTCCATATATATATTCTCATACCAGTCCATGTACGCCTTGTTAAGCAAACGCACACCTCCCGGAGTCGGATAATTGCCTGAGAAATACCAGTCACCCGGATGGTCAGGACATGCGTGGTGAAGTCCTTCAAGACTTTGATACACAATCTCTATGTCACTTTCGATTTCCGGCACCCGCAACATCTCCACCATCTTCCTTGAAATATCTTCATCCGTAAACGGAGCATATATATCCTTTACATAATTGACCATCTGTTCTTTTGGAACATTTGTCTGACGCAGACACCTGTCATACACAGAATCTATCACATCCGTCATGCCCCGTTCCTCAAGAAGCTTCACTGCCGCTCTGAAAGCAACAAACTCACTCATCTTAGACATGTCTATGCCATAGTAGTCGGGATAACGCACCTGAGGAGAAGAAGACACAATGACAATCTTCTTGGGATGCAGGCGGTCGAGTATCCTGATAATGCTCTCACGCAGTGTCGTTCCGCGTACAATACTGTCATCTATCACCACCAGATTGTCCACATACGGTTCCAATGAACCGTATGTTATGTCATAGACATGGGCAGCCAAATCATTGCGTGAATTGCTTTCCGTAATAAAGGTACGAAGCTTAATATCCTTGATAGCTACCTTCTCACTTCTCACTCTCGAACTTAATATTCGGGACAATTCTTCATGAGTGGGTTTATGCCCCAAAGACTCAATCTCCTTTATCTTCAACTCGTTGACATACATCTTGAAGCCATCGAGCATCCCATAGAAAGCCACCTCTGCAGTGTTGGGGATAAAAGAAAAAACCGTATGATCTATGTCCGAGTCTATCGCTTTCAATATAGGATTAAGCAACTGGCGACCAAGCGACTTTCTTTCCTGATAGATGTCGCGGTCAGACCCTCTGCTGAAATAGATACGTTCAAACGAACATGCCTGATTGGCCTTCTGCTGTATGATCTGAGAAAAACGCACCTGACCTTTCTTATTGACTATCAGAGCCTGTCCGGGATTCAATTCCTTTATATCCTCATATTCACGCCCGAGAGCTGTCTGTATTACAGGACGTTCGCTTGCCACAACTAGTATTTCATCATCAAAATAATAGAAGGCAGGACGTATGCCCCACGGGTCACGCATAGAGAACATCTCCCCACTGCCGGTCTGTCCGCACAAGACATATCCTCCGTCCCAAAGCGGAGCTGCCGTACCCAGCACATTCTCCATCTTTATGTTCTCTTCGATATAATCCGTTATGTCATAGCCCAAAAGACCTTTCTCCTTGGCTTGCACAAACAATCTCTCCGCTTCACGGTCAAGCCTGTGGCCTACCTGCTCCAGCATGATATAAGTGTCGCTGTATACACGCGGGTGCTGCCCCGTCTTGATAATCTCGGCAAAGACCTCGTCAACATTGGTCATATTAAAATTTCCGCACAGACAAAGGTTCTTCGCCCTCCAGTTGTTACGGCGCAGAAACGGATGTACAAAAGAAAGACCACTCTTTCCGGTAGTTGAATACCGAAGGTGGCCCATATACAATTCTCCCGCAAAAGGCAGATTATTCTTGGCAAATGATGCATCGTCCAACTGACTCGACGTATAGCCGCTATAGTTATCGTGTACATTGGAAAATATTTCCGTAATAGCTCCTGCACCAAGAGCTTTCTCACGAAACATATATTCATCGCCCGGCTCTGCTTCAATCTTGACGCAACTGATGCCCGCACCTTCCTGACCTCGGTTATGCTGCTTCTCCATCATAAGATAGAGTTTGTTCAAGCCATACATCCAAGTGCCATATTTCTGCTGATAATACTCCAACGACTTTCTCAGACGAATCATCACTATTCCACATTCATGTTTGAGCGGCTCCATAATAATCTTTTATCCTTTTACTTATTGTTATTTGTTTTCCTGCACCATTATATCAGCCCTATCTTTGCCGGGAACATGCATTGCCTTAACTTGTCATATCCCAACTTCAGGAAAACGGCCCTTGATTGGCACAGACAGACCACGTTCACAGACAAAAAAGCTTTGCCACATACCCGTCAAAACGGTTCATGCACCAAGCGTCCTATTCCACAGTCACAGATTTTGCCAGATTTCTCGGCTGATCCACATTTTTGCCCTTGCATACAGCGATATAATATGCCAGCATCTGCAACGGTATTGCCACAAGCAGAGGTTCAAGACATTCCACCGTATGCGGAAGTTCAATGTAGTTGTCGGCCAACGATTTCACTTTTGTGTCGCCTTCCGACACGATGGCTATAACACGTCCGCGCCGCGCCTTTATCTCCTGTATGTTGCTCATCAGCTTATCATAAAGAGGGCTCTTAGTGGCAATAATCACCACAGGCATCTCTTCGTCTATAAGCGCAATAGGGCCATGCTTCATCTCTGCTGCCGGATATCCTTCTGCATGTATATAACTGATTTCCTTCAGTTTCAAAGCGCCTTCCAAAGCCACAGGATAGTTATATCCGCGACCAAGATACAGGAAGTTATGCGCATAGGTAAATATACGTGACATGTTCTTAATCTTCTCGCTGTCCTTCAACAGAATCTTCATCTTTTCAGGGATGGAATAAAGTTCGAATACCAGTTTCTTGTATTCTGTCTCTCCTATCGTGCCACGTTCCTTGCCCAAAGCCAAAGCCAACATGGTCAGCACTGTCACCTGTCCCGTAAAGGCCTTTGTGCTTGCAACTCCTATTTCCGGCCCCACATGTATGTATGAACCCGTATTCGTGGCTCTTGGTATAGAAGAACATACCGCATTGCAGATTCCATATATGAATGCGCCCTTCTGCTTTGCAAGCTCGACAGCAGCAAGCGTATCGGCTGTCTCGCCTGACTGCGATATGGCAATGACGACATCATGCGAATCTACTGCCGGATTATTGTATCTGAACTCTGAGGCATACTCCACTTCTACCGGAATCCGGCATATATTCTCTATCAACTGCTTGCCAATCAGTCCGGCATGCCAGCTTGTTCCACATGCCACAATAATGAATCGACGGGCATTGATCAATTTCTGCTTATGGTCTATCACAGCGGACAGCACCACATTGTTGGCACCGACATTCACCCGGCCCCTCATGCAGTCTTTCAGACACTCCGGCTGCTCGAATATTTCCTTCAGCATGAAATGTGGATAACCACCCTTTTCTATCTGGCCGATATTCAGGTCGATCGTCTTGATTTCATGGTCAGTCTTTTCATTGTATAAATTGACAATGTCCACTTCCTTGCTATCCCTGTTTATCACAGCTATATCCTTATCATCAAGATAGATGACCTTGTCCGTATATTCAATTATAGGAGAAGCATCTGAACCCAAGAAAAACTCATCTTCTCCAATCCCGACAACAAGAGGGCTGCTTTTTCTCGCTGCTATGATCTCATTCGGATTGCTCTTGTCGATAAGCGCTATCGCATACGCACCTATTACCTGGCGCAAAGCTATACGGACTGCGGTCAGAAGAGCGAGATTCTTCTTCTTCTGAACATACTCGATGAGCTGGACAAGAACTTCCGTATCTGTATTGCTTGCAAACTTGACCCCTTTGGATATCAGGCCTTCCTTCAAAGAGGAATAGTTCTCTATTATACCGTTATGTATTATGGCAAGGTTTCCGGATGCAGAAATATGAGGGTGTGCGTTTGTAGAATTAGGTTCACCATGCGTCGCCCACCGTGTATGCGCAATGCCAATGCTTCCTGAAACATCCTTGCCGGCAACGTATGCTTCAAGATCGGAGACCTTTCCTTTCGTTTTATACACCTTGAGTTCACCATTATCTGTAATCAAAGCCACTCCCGCACTGTCATAACCACGATATTCAAGTCGTTTCAAACCTTTTATCAATACAGGAAAAGCTTTACCTTTACCTAAATAGCCTACTATTCCACACATCTCTACTTTGTTTTTATATATTTTGCATGCAAAGTTACTACAAAAAAGTGAAATGCGGAAAGATATAGTGATAGAATTGAGTTACAAGGGCTTTGGTTGAAGTGGCGAAAATTCGTGAAGCCATTACAATCACAGCAAAAGCCAAATCCTGACGCCGCAACGTTACTTGTTCGTAACTATGCCCGGAAATGCGACAAACGGGTACGGATGGCGAAACAAGACACAAAGGAATAGTGAGTTACCGACAACTCACGCGAAAAATCCGGTTACGGAAAAAGATTGCGCCGTTCCTCCCCGTTTTGCGTACCGACATCGGACTCTTCACCAACTAATTTTGAAACAAAAAAATTAAGGACGATAAGAGTACATTTTCAGTAATCTACTACCTCAAAAGAGCCTCAATCCAAGTTCTAATTTGGTATTCAAGAACTTATATAAATTTTGCGCTCTAACGGGTTACGATTTGCCAACTTGCTGATTTCTTCAGTTTGCTCAAGTTTGCTTTTTCAAATAACGCTTTTAGCCAATGCAAAATTAGCAATAAAAATCCGGAAATCATCAAATGGGCAGACATTTACTTACATCATTTGAAAGTCTTTTCAACCTTTATCCCTTATTCCTCCATCTTGGCGTACTGTGTCGTCCTGCCAATAGCGAGAAGTAACACTTTGATAAATCATATTCGTTTTGTTCGTTTGGTAATATGGATGATGGATAAGACTATCAGTAAAAGTCCGGACTTATGATGCCATAGTCCAATAGTGGAGTTTGCTCCGTCCACGTACGCAATCAGCATAATACCCGTGATTGCAACAATTAGGAACACGACCGACAGGGCAATTGTCGTACGGCTTTTCTTGCCGATTCCTTTTGATGCCATTGCCTTATACCAACATCCATGCCGCTTGATGTGATATGCTACAGAGATGAGCCAAAGCAGGCTTGACAGAACATGAACCACGGCCCAGTTGTGCCATACTTCATGGCTGGTTCCATGTCCGGCAATATGCAGGCCGATACCACTGACGGCTGATGTCACGAATGCCAATGGCAACAGCCGCTCTATCGTGAATGATGTTTTCATCTGCGTCCGAATTTAGAGAGAATGGACAGGGGCGCTTCGTCCGGTTTGAAAAACACTCCGTGCGGACAAGTCTTAACGCACTTGTTACAGCCTATACAGGCATCCGCATCTTTGAAAACCACGTGTTTGTGCCAAAGAAAGCCGACCTTTCCTATACAATGTTTCGGACACTTCTCCACACACTCCCAGCAAGCCACGCATCGACGTGGATTCATAGCTATATAGTTAGTTGATATTCTTTTCATTGTTATCTCTTTTTTTGCTTGCAAAGTTAAGATATTCAGGCGAAAAATGAGATAGAGGAAACGAGGTAAGGCTTGGACTATTCAAGGTTTCTTTCCCGAAACTGAGTAGGACTGATGCCTGTTGCCAGTGTGAACAGACGGGAGAAATAGGCATAATCGCCTATGCCGAGACGGTCGGCGATTTCCTTCACGGCAAGGTCGGTATGGACAAGCAACCGTTTGGCTTGCAACACCACTTCATTCTTTATGTAAAAAGTGGTGTTCATGCCGGTGACACCTTTCACCACTTCATTCAGATAGACAGTCGAGATGTTCAGGAGCGAAGCATAATAGGACGGCTGGCGATTCGTGGCAAGATGTTCGGCAAGCAGATGACGAAACGACAAGACTATTTCCATATGCCTGCGGCTATGACTCGTCTGTTGCAGGTTGATGCCATGCACCGCTTCAGCGACAATGCTGATAAAGGTTTCCGCCATCCGCCTTGCCGTTGTCTTTGTCTGCTTGTCCGTGATGCCATCCATTTTACCTGCGAGGAGGGAAAGTATCTGTTTTAACTCGTTTCTCCGCTGTTCATCCATCCGAAATGACGAAGCAAACAACGAGAAATTATCAAAGATGCACTTATCGGCACTATCCACAAAGCTGTTGTCGATCATAAGTGCCCAACCTTCCACATTTTCCGAACTGACGAAACGGTGTACTTGTCCCGGTTGTATCAGGAATACGTCACCTGAAGCAAAGTATTGCTCCTTGAAATCGATGATACCGCATCCCTCACCGTTTTCCACCAGTCCGAAGATGTAATAATCGTCTTGATGGGCGTATGTTATGGGTGCATGATTGCTTTGCGAGGAATTGATCCTACGCAGATACACCCCAAAATCGGAAAACAGCGATGCTTTATGTTGTGGCAGTTTGTCCATTGTTATTTAAAATGCAAAGATATCGCTTTATCCTAAGAATACAGATTTTAGTCGTAGAAAAAAATGTCATGGTTGTAACAAGTAGCGAAGAGAGACTTTATAATCCCAATCTTCGCTTGTGTTTGGCTCTCTTCTTCCTGCGCAATATCTCGCCATCTCCTGATTGGCTTCTGCATCGGTGGCGTTATAGGACGAAGCGTTACCGTCAGATTCAAAACAATTCTTTTCATGCTATTTTCGTTAATCAAAAGAGCCTTAATCCAAGTTCTAATTTGGTATTCAAGATCTTATATAAATTTTACGTTCTAACAGGTTACAATTTGCAAACTTGCAGATTTCTTCAGTTTAACTCGACAGTAGTATATTTTAATTAGAACAGGTGTATAGTTTTAGTTAGAATTTATACAATTCCTTTTCTAAAATATCCATTGAAAACAAATGTCTGCTTTCACATAAATAAATTGAGGCAATGGCAATTTACCTTAAGACCTCTTTTCACCCACAAAGATAGTCATGGTCTTGACTTTCTTATTGACAGGGCATAAAAATCGCGTTTTTTTGTATCCATCCGAAAAATGCCGTCTGTCCCCGCTTCTTATAAACCGCTAACTTTGCGGTAAAA
>CAZKOB010000102.1:0-13478 GCA_964554265.1 uncultured Bacteroides sp.
GCCATAGCCCGGAAAATGCTGGTCTGCGTGTGGTACATACTACATGACGGGGTACAGTTCTCCATATTTTCGATACCAACCACCACTACATCTTCCGGTATTATAAACTTCTCCCACTCTGCCACAAAAACAAAACTTCCTTCCTGTGGATTTATCATGAAGGAGTCTCCATTAAGAAAGCACTCAATAGGTTCATAACTGTTTACAGGGAATCCCGGACAAGAGCGAACCATTACAAGTTTGGAGTTTCCTGTTTCTGTTGCCATAGAAGCACGGGAATCTGAAGCATTTATTCCAAGCACACGAAAACTTTCATCCTTATCTATAAGAAATCTTTTTAAAGCCTCAGCTTCACGGACACGATATGATTTTCTTGAACCACGGGATATTACCGACAGCAGACCTTCTGCCAACAATTCATCAAGCAGTTTACTACTTAGCTTTGAATCAGCAACTTGTTCTCCTGCTATCAATGCCTGTATAGACGCACTTATTGCCATATAACCTACGACTATTTTATTCGTTTCAATAATGAAAGTATTTTTTAATCAGCAAGAAATATGCAGACGAATGTCCGGTATCGGCAAGTCTTCGGACATACCGGCTTATTCATGATGGTACGGCTCTCCTTTTATGATGGTCATGGCTCTGTAGATTTGTTCTACAAAAATAAGACGTATCATCTGATGGGAGAATGTCATCTTGGACAGTGACAACTTCTCGTGCGCAATACAATACACATCAGGAGAGAAACCATAAGGTCCTCCAATAATGAAGACCAGACGCTTGTTTGTGGTATTCATCTTGTTGACCATCCAGTCGGCAAATTCAACCGAACGCAACTCCTTGCCATGTTCATCAAGCAGAACAACGACATCGCCTTGCTGAATCTGTTTCATGATAAGCTCACCTTCATTGCGCTTCTGCTGTTCTGCAGTCAGACTTTTGGTGTTCTTCAGTTCATGGATAACCACAATTTCAAAATTGATGTAATGCTTCAAGCGCTGTACGTATTCTTCTATCAAACTTACAATATGCTTGTCCGTAGTTTTGCCAACTGTTATGAGTGCAGTCTTCATTCACGTCTGTTTTATCTTGTCACATTCTTAACTCCTTTGACCATTGAAATTTTCTTTATCAACTGGGTCAGCTGTTTTTTCTCTTCTATCATGATGGTCAATGTTCCGGCGAATAATCCGTCTTCAGAAGACTTTATATCTACTGACCTTAGCATGACATTCTTTTCTTTCGTAATTATCGAAGTTATATTGTTGACAATACCTATATCATCATGTCCGACAATACGTAATGTAATAGGGTATAGGCTGTTGCCTTTCCCTGCCCAGCGTGCGGGAATGACGCGATAGGCCATGCTTTCACGCAATTTACGTGCATTAGGACAATCACACCGGTGAATCTTGATGCCTCGGTTTATGGTCACGAATCCGAATACGTCGTCACCGTATATCGGATTACAGCATTTTGCAAGTGAATATTCAACACCCTTGATATTCTGATCAATGACAAGAATATCATCGTTTGCCGAAGAAGTGCTCACAGCAGCATTGCCGGCCTTATATGTATCGGCACTCTGCACCGGAGCGTTTTCAGCCTCTCCTCTTTCTCTTTTTATGGCTTCAAGATAACGGTCTATCACAACATTGACATCAAGCACGTCCTCCGAAATAGCTTTGTAAAACTCATTTGTGTGCTTGTAGCCCATTCTTGTGATAAGACGCATCATAACGGCTTCATCGTAATCTATTTTCCGGTTCTTGAACTTGCGCTCGATTGTCTCTTTGGCAAAGTCGGCAGTCTTCATCTCCTGCTCATTGAGCGACTGCTTAATTTTGCTTTTTGCTTTTGTCGTTATGGCAAAGTTCAGCCAGTCTCTCTTAGGCAACTGATTTTGTGATGTCAGAATCTCAACTTGATCTCCGCTCGACAATCTTGTCCTCATAGGGACATTCTTTCCGTCGACCTTTCCTCCCGTACACTTGCAGCCGACATTGGTATGTATTTGAAAAGCAAAGTCGAGAACAGTCGCTCCTTTGGGTAGTTTGAAAAGATCTCCCTTTGGGGTAAATACAAAAACCTCATCGCTATAGAGATCTACCTTGAATTGATTTATAAGCTGCTCATCGGATGTGGAATGGGCTTCAAGAGCAAGACGTATATCTTTAAGCCAGTCTTCAAGCTTTGAATCGCTGGCCTTTACACCTTTATATCTCCAGTGGGCAGCCAGTCCTCGCTCAGCAATTTCATCCATACGTTCTGTACGGATCTGGATTTCAACCCATTTTCCTCCCGGACCCATAACAGTGATATGAAGACTTTCATATCCGTTGCTTTTGGGAACACTCAACCAATCGCGCAGACGTTTGGGATTCGGACGATACATGTCAGTAACAATGGAAAACACCTGCCAGCAGTCTTGTTTTTCCTTTTCAAATTCAGAATCAAGAATGACCCTGATAGCGAAAAGATCGTATATACCTTCAAACTGACACTTTTGCTTCTTCATCTTCTGCCAAATGGAATGGATGCTCTTTGTACGTCCTTTCACATGAAATTTGAGGCCGGCTTCGCTAAGCTGTTTCTCTATTGGAGCAATGAAATTCTTTATATATTCATCTCTTGACTTCTTAGTGGCATTAAGTTTGTCTTTGATCATGTAGTAGACGTCACTTTCCAAATATTTTAGGGAAAGATCTTCCAACTCCGATTTTATAAGATACAGACCAAGTTTATGGGCGAGGGGAGCATACAAATGGCTTGCTTCTGTCGCCACTCTTTTACGTTCCTCATCTGTGCCCTTGTCTTTTATCTGTCTCATAAGATTTACACGGTCTGCAATAATGATGAATATCACACGCATATCCTCTGCAAATGAAAGAAGAAGATCACGGAAATTTTCCGTCTCTATGGAAGGGTTCTTGGCATAAAGTTCATTCACTTTTATCAGTCCTCGTATGATGTTTGCTACATCATCACCAAACTCATTGCGTACAAAATCCAAACTTATGCTACCGAGAGCAACACAATCGTGAAGTAAGACACTTATGACTGAAGCACGGTTCAGGCCTATTTCCTCTACAACTATTATTGCTGTCTGAAGATCAAATAATATAGGGTTAAATCCAAATGAATCACGCTGTATCGAGCCTGCACGTACAGCATCATACAATATATTTCTGATTTTTTTAAAATCTTCGTTGCAAACAATATCTCCGGAGAGAAGTTGTAATTTTTTGAAAACATCCGGAAGAGATTTTCTTTCTTCTTCTGTTATTAATGCTGTTTCTTCCATTTTTGTACATTGGGGATTTTACACTCAACATTTTCATTGACAAAGGTATTAAATAATCTACCAAACATCACATTTGAAAGAAAAAAATTGTATATTTGGGGCAATTATTCGCATAGAGCAGACAATGCGATACTATGGTCACGATTATGTTATAAACAAAAAATAGATTAAAAAAAATAGATTTATTATGCTTACACAGCAAGACAGAGATTTTATTGCCCAGAAAGGTATTTCTGAAGACAAGTTTAATGAACAACTTGAATGTTTCAAGACTGGCTTTCCTTTTCTCAAACTTTATGGAGCAGCATCACCAGGACAAGGAATAACAGTGCCGGACAAAGATAAAAAAGATGAATATCTGAAGATCTGGGAAGAATATCTTTCTGGTGACAAGACAATCCTTAAATTTGTTCCGGCATCAGGAGCTGCAAGTCGCATGTTCAAGGCCCTGTTTGAATTTCTTGGTGGAGAAACAGATGTTCCGGAATCGGATTTCATCAGAAAATTCTTTGCAAATATTCATTCATTTGCATTCTATCCGGATTTAGATGATGTATGTAGAAAAAATGAAGGAAAAACTATTGATGAACTTATAGAACTTGCTCGTTATAAGGATATTATTTCAAACTTGCTTGAAGAGAAGGGATTGAACTATGGAAAACAGCCTAAAGGACTGTTGAAATTTCACTCTTATTCTGAAGGTAGTCGCACACCACTTGAAGAACATCTTGTTGAAGGCGCATTGTATGCTTCGGGAAAAAGCGGTAATGTAAATATTCACTTTACTGTTTCTCCGGAACACCGTGCGCTTTTTGAGCAGCTGGTCAATGATAAAGTGGCAGAATATGAGAAACAGTTCAATGTTAAATATAATGTATCTTTCTCAGAACAGAAGTCAAGTACAGACACTGTTGCAGCCACTGCTGACAATGAACCTTTCAGAACTGACGATGGAAAGATACTGTTCCGTCCAGGTGGACATGGCGCGTTGATTGAAAATCTCAATGAATTGGATGCAGATGTCATATTCGTAAAAAATATTGACAATGTTGTGCCGGACCGCCTTAAAGAAGAAACAGTTACGTATAAAAAGCTTATAGCTGGACTACTTGTTTCTGTTCAGCAAAAGATATTTGAATATTTACGTTTGCTTGATTCCGGTATTTATAGCCATGCCCAATTGGAAGAAATTATCCGCTTCTTGCGCGATAACATTTCTTGCCGTAATCCTAAACTAAAAGATTTGGAGGATTCTGAACTCGCTATTTATTTGCGTTCAAAATTGAACAGGCCTATAAGAGTATGTGGTATGGTGAAAAATGTTGGAGAACCTGGAGGTGGACCATTCCTTGCATATAATCAGGATGGAACCGTTTCGCTTCAAATTCTTGAAAGTTCACAAATTGATAAGAATAATGAAGAATATGTGAAAATGTTTAAGGGAGGCACGCATTTTAATCCTGTAGATCTCGTTTGTGCAGTGAAAGATTATAAAGGCAATAGTTTTGACTTGACGAAATATGTTGATCCAAAAACAGGCTTTATTTCTTCAAAGAGCAAAAATGGAAAAGAACTTAAAGCACTTGAACTTCCTGGATTATGGAATGGTGCTATGAGTGATTGGAACACTATATTTGTAGAGGTTTCTCTTGGAACTTTCAATCCTGTGAAAACTGTGAATGATTTGTTGAGGGAACAGCACCAAAATAAGAGGTTTACAGTTTTTGTGGACTTTCACATGAATAGTGAAAAATCACTATGTTAGTTTCGCAAACGGAAATTAAGGGCAGAGCAACCGCATCAGAATCACAACAAACCCAAATTGATAATCATATATATTCTGCATACAAAGCCAGCATAGTTTTTTGCATTATAATGTACAGATAAAGCATGTTTGGATGATTAACAATTTGTTTTTTTGAGAATTTTTGATGCGGTTGCTCTGTTTTATAAATTCAAAATGACAGAGAATAGAATTACTATGAAATAACTTCAGGTGTAAATCGGGGATTGAATTGAACATAATCGCAATTACAAGATACACAAATAAAAAGTTTGCTTATCATCGATTCGTTCAAATCTGATAAGCAAACAGTGTATATTCTTTAATAAACACCAGATATCATTAGCGATTGTACATAAGTAAATCACAATGATAAAAATCCGACTGTGTTTACTTAAATTCGTTCTCTATGATATTCAGCATTTTTATTGTTGCTTTAATGGCAGCTTCTGTCTGATCGGCATCAAGTGCGCGCGTCTTGTATGACTTTTCATTATAGGTCCATGATATACTTGTTTGTACAAGTGCATCAGTACGTCCTCCAGGAGGAATATTTACAACATAATTTGTAAGCCATGGGAACGGACGCTGAAGCTTGTCACGATAAATATGGCGCACGGCATGCACAAAAGCATCGTACATACCGTCTCCCATAGCAGATTCTTCGTAAACAGCTCCATTCACTTCAAGTTTCACGCTGGCCATAGGCTTTAGTCCAAAGGCGGTCGATACCATATAGCTGATTAGCTTTACCTTATCATCCGGAGTAAAGTGTTTAATGACATCAGAGACTATAAATGGCAAATCCTCTTGAGTTACAAGCTGTTTCTTATCACCAAGTTCTATAATTCTGTTGGTTACTCTCCGAGTCTGTTCTGGAGTAAGTTCAAGTCCAAGCTCCTCAAGATTTTTCAAAATATTTGCTTTTCCACTATTTTTGCCAAGAGCATATTCTCTTTTACGCCCGAATCTTTCTGGAAGCAACTCATTGCAATATAAATTGTTTTTATTGTCTCCATCAGCATGAACACCTGCAACTTGAGTGAATACACTTTCACCAATAATCGGTTTATTAGGCGGTATCGCTATTCCTGAATAACTCTCCACAATTCGACTGGCATCATTCAGTTTCACTTCATTTATATTGGTCAGAGCATGAAAATGGTCTTTAAGTATCACCTGCACACTTGACAACGGTGCATTTCCGGCTCTTTCACCAAGTCCATTTATGGCTGTATGTATACCCTTACATCCGCACAATACAGCAGCAAGCACATTGGAGATAGCAAGATCATAATCATTATGAGCATGAAAATCAAAATGTAATCCGGGAAATCTGCGGACCATCATACGCATGAAATTTATAACTTGAAGTGGATTGAGCACACCAAGTGTGTCAGGAAGCATAAATCTCTTGATTTTAGTATCTTTCAATGCTTCCACAAAGGCATAGACATATTCAGGAGAATCCTTCATGCCATTACTCCAATCTTCAAGATAAATATTTACACCTATTCCGAGTTCGTCGGCATATGCCAATGACTTCTTTATATCGGCAATATGTTCCTGCAAGGTTTTCTTCAACTGATACTTGCAATGCTTCTCTGAACCTTTGCAAAGCAAGTTTATATTTTTACATCCACATTCGTTTATCCAATCAAGAGATGCTTTTCCGTCTACAAATCCTAAAACCTCAACCTTATCGAGTTTGCCAGCCTGACGAGCCCAACGACAAATGCTTTTCACTGCGTCTTTCTCGCCATCAGAAACTCTCGCCGAAGCCACTTCTATACGGTCTACATTGACCTCCTGAAGCAGCATTCGTGCGATTATAAGCTTCTCATGCGGCACAAAACTCACTCCGCTGGTTTGTTCACCATCGCGGAGTGTAGTATCCATAATTTCAATTAATCGTGATTTTTCTCCCATTGTTCAATCTTGTCCTTATTTTCAAGCAAGAAGTCAATATCGTCAAGTGCATTCATCAGGCAATATTTCTTATAACCATTGATTTCAAACTGTTCGCTTTTTCCTGTAGCAAGGTTGGAAACTGTTTGATTTGGAACATCGACTTTTACCTGCATGTCTGGATTCTCCTCGATACTTGCAAAAAGTTCCGCAAGGAATTTTTCGCTGACTACTACAGGAAGAACAAAATTATTAAGCTCATTGTTCTTATGAATATCGGCAAAGAAGCTTGAAATCACAACTCTGAATCCATATCCGGCTATTGCCCATGCTGCGTGTTCACGACTTGAACCGGAACCAAAATTCTTTCCTGCAACAAGAATTTCCCCTTTATATTTTGGATTATTCAAGACAAAGTCCGGTTTCAGATTGCCCTCTTTGTCATATCGCCAGTCACGGAAAAGATTATCTCCGAAAAATTTCTCATCACGTGTTGTTGCTTTGAGAAATCGTGCCGGAATTATTTGGTCTGTATCGACATTTTCCAATGGCAGCGGCACACAAGTAGACTGTATTATATCAAATTTCTGTTTCATCTTCGTAAGTTCTTTATTTTTAATCCTATATTTTTTTGAATGCATTAATAAAATCAATAAAGATATTATGCACTTAAATCAATTCTCTTGGATCTGTAACCACACCTGTAACGGCAGCGGCTGCTGCAACAAGAGGACTTGCAAGTATGGTACGCGCTCCAGGTCCCTGACGTCCCTCAAAGTTGCGGTTAGAAGTAGATACAGACAGTTTGCCAGCCGGAATCTTATCGTCGTTCATGGCAAGGCATGCCGAACATCCCGGCTGACGGATAGCAAATCCTGCTTCCTCAAGAATCTTGTCTATGCCTTCTTCTCGTATCTGATCATCTACCATCCACGAACCAGGCACAAGCCATGCTGTCACACCATCAGCTTTTCTCCTACCTTTTACAATAGAAGCAAATGCACGGAAATCTTCGATACGTCCGTTAGTACATGCTCCAAGGAATACAAAATCCACTTTTTTGCCAAGCAGCTTTTCGCCAGGAGCAAATCCCATGTAGTCAAGAGACTTTATATACGATGCCTGTCCTGCTTCGTCAACAGTGTCAAGTGTTGGTATTGATTGAGAAATGCCCATGCCCATGCCCGGATTGGTGCCGTAAGTGACCATTGGTTCTATGTCACAAGCATTGAAGGTCAGTTCTTTGTCAAAGACAGCATCATCCCCACTCTTCAGGGTCTTCCAATAAGCAACAGCCTTATCCCATTCCTCACCTTTCGGTGCATATTCACGTCCTTTTATATATTCAAATGTCACCTCATCCGGTGCTATAAAACCACCGCGTGCACCCATTTCTATAGAAAGGTTGCAGAGAGTAAGACGTCCTTCCATTGTCAGGTTACGTACTGTCGAACCGGCATATTCCACAAAATAACCGGTAGCTCCTGATGTGGTGAGCTCAGACATCAGGTAAAGTGCTATATCTTTGGCTGTTACACCTTTTCCTAAAGTTCCTTCAATATTAATACGCATTGACTTTGGCTTTTGCTGAAGGATACATTGAGATGCAAGTACCATTTCGACTTCCGATGTTCCGATTCCAAAAGCTACAGCCCCTACCGCACCATGAGTTGAAGTATGAGAATCACCGCATACAATGGTCATACCTGGAAGTGAAAGCCCTCTTTCCGGACCCACCACATGAATGATACCATTCTTTTTATTCATCATTCCGAAATGCGACAATCCGAAGTCCTCCGCATTTTTTGCAAGAGTGTCCACTTGTGTCTTTGATACAGGATCTTCAATAGGTTTGTCTTGATCATGCGTCGGGGTGTTATGATCCGGCATACAAAAAATCTGAGCCGGACGCAGACATTTCAAACCTCTGCGGCGCATGCCTTCAAAAGCCTGCGGACTTGTTACCTCATGGCAATACAAACGATCGATATAAAGTTGTGTAGGTCCATTTTCCACGTTCTGGACCACATGGGAATCCCAAATTTTGTCAAATAACGTATTCATATATTTGTTTTTCTGTTTTTAAGCATTCAGCTCTTTGCATGAACCGGCATCAAAGCCTGTTTGCAGTCCGAAAGCATCAATCTATTTTGAATTTGTTTATACAGTCAATATATGCTTCCACAGAAGCAGCGATAATATCAGTGTTTGCACCGAAGCCATAATATATATGATTGTCATATTCTACTTGCATGTGCACCTTACCCATGTCATCAGACCCTTTGCTGATAGCTTGAATAGTAAATTCCTTTAGCGTCATCTGTCTGTTTACAATCTTTTTCAGGGCTTTGATTGCAGCGTCTACCGGTCCGTTACCGCTTGCGCAATCTTCAAACTTTTCGCCGGCAATCTTAAGGCCGATGCTTGCGACAGCCTTGACCCCTACTCCACTTGTCACCTGCAGATAATCAAGTTTGATACGATGGTTTATGCTACGGTCTGCACCTGCAAGCACAAGAATGTCATCATCATTGATGTCCTTCTTCTTGTCTGCAAGCTTAAGAAAGTCCTCATAAATCTTATCTATTTTTTCCTGTTCAAGCCTGACTCCGAGAGCAGACAGACGGCTTTTCAAGGCAGCACGTCCGCTACGGGCTGTAAGTACAATCGAATTGTCATCAATACCGACATCGTGAGGGTCTATAATCTCATAGGTCTGTACATTCTTCAGTACACCGTCCTGATGTATGCCGGAAGAATGTGCAAACGCGTTCTTGCCGACAATGGCTTTGTTGGGCTGTACAGGCATATTCATCAAACTTGACACCATACGGCTCGTCGGGTATATCTTCTCCGTATTGATGTTCGTTTCAATACCTATATGTTTGTGACATTTCAATATCATTGCCACTTCTTCCAACGACGTATTTCCCGCACGCTCACCGATACCGTTGATTGTCACTTCCACTTGACGGGCTCCGTTAAGCACTCCGCTCATCGTATTTGCTGTCGCCATACCAAGATCATTGTGACAGTGTGTGGAAATAATGGCATTTTCGATGCCTGCAACATGATCGCAAAGATATTTTATCTTCTCTCCATATTCTGAGGGCAGACAATAGCCTGTGGTATCCGGAATATTCACAACTGTGGCTCCTGCCTTGATCACAGCTTCTACAACTCTTGCAAGATATTCATTGTCTGTGCGTCCTGCATCTTCTGCAAAGAACTCGACGTCGTCGACAAACTTCCGTGCATACTGCACCGCTTTAACGGCTCTTTCAATGATTTCCTCACGATTGCTGTTGAATTTGAACTTTATATGCGAATCAGAAGTACCAATACCCGTATGTATACGTTTCCTCTTGGCATACTTCAGTGCATCTGCCGCCACTTCAATATCTTTCTCAACGGCACGGGTCAGTGCGCATATCGTCGGCCATGTCACAGCCTTAGATATTTCTATCACAGAATTGAAGTCGCCCGGACTTGAAATAGGAAAACCTGCTTCTATGACATCTACACCCAATGCCTCCAGCTGCTTGGCAACCTGTATCTTTTCCACAGTGTTGAGCTGACAACCCGGAACTTGCTCTCCATCACGTAATGTAGTGTCGAAAATAAATAATCTTTCACTCATATATGTTTATTATTATTGATTCAAAAAAAAGCCTTCCTCGCATTGTTCTGCAAGAAAGGCTCTATCTATAAGTCTGTTTTTCATCTGCTATGGCAGACACACACCTTTCTCGCTACAAACATTTTAATTCGTAGTGACAATAGGATGCTGCTTTCTATGTTTACAGAAACGATTGACATGCTGTTCTCTTATTTTGCTGCAAAAATACACTTTTAATTCGTCAAATCAAAATTTACAATAAAATAAATGGCTTTTTGTTCTGATTCATAACTTTGAATAGTGTATTTTGTACAAAATAGAAGAGGTTGAAGCCTTCGGCGACAGCAAGCTCAACAAGGCCCTTGAGGCTTTTGAGAATCACAATGCCACCTTATTCATGATTATTTATATCAGCCTTATTTCTGTATTCGCTTGGTGCTACACCCGTGTGTTTCTTGAAAAACTTACAGAAAGCGGCCTGTTCGGAGAAACACAAGGAGACAGAAATTTCGAGAATGGAAAGCCGATCATCTTTCAAGAGCGTGAAGGCATACTGTATCAGTTCCTCGCAAATGACTTCGTGTGGGGTCTTTCCAAGCATATCTTTTATAGTACGGGCAATGTGCTTGGGGGTAATGTTCAGTTTCTCGGCATAAAACCCAATGTTATGCTCCGTGCGGAAATGCTTCCAGACCAGTTTCAGAAAATCGGTAACAATGATGTCCTTCCGCCCAACCACAGAATTGCTTTTGTTGCTCTCTTTCTGATGTGTCAGCATGATGTTTCCCAATTCCAGCAGAAAGAGCTTGAAGTAAGTTCTCACCAACTCTTGCCGATAATAATGGTCAAGATTGGATAAAGCCTTTTCCAATGCCTGCAACTGATTCTCCAATACTTTATTCTCCTTTTCCGAAATACCGATGACCGGCAAATAAAGCCTGTCTTGAAAATAATTCTCAGGTCCGGGTTTCAATCCATTCATAGACTCTCCTGTAAATTCAAACGTGGGTAGCAGTAGGCCCGCAGGTCGGGACTGGTGTGCACAATCTCTACTCTCGCCCAGTCCAGCAAGTCCAACAGCGAGTAGGCACATATCTCATATTCCCTACCATTTACAAGTAACGTCAGTTGTCCGTGGCTTACCAGTATCAGCAGACTGCAATCATTGATGGAACAACCTTCTATGCTTCTAAATTCGGAAGGAGTAAAAAGCGTCACCTTGTCAGCCAGAACATGTAATGGCGAACAGAGTGAGGATATATTTTGCAGGTTCATACGGACAGTTCTTTGTTTGACATCTGCAAAGATAATGATTTGTATTGACTTCTGTCTGATTATGCCTCACATTAGACCACATAAAATACGCGAATGCAAAAGAATACTCTAAATTACAAATTAATCAGGTCGAGAAAACTTAAAAGCTCCACAGGCACAAAAAAAGGGGTAACGCCTTACCCCAAACCTTTTGTTAACCTTAAATCTAATACTATGAAAAACACGTTGCAAATATAATCTCTTCCAAGAATTTTGTCAAGTATTGTGTGCGAAAACATACATAAAACTATATTTTTCATGACATAAATCAATTATAAATTTGTTTTTTCCTATATCTAAAGGCCAATAAGCAACTAATGATACTATTTTAATTCTATATGAACATCTTTCGTGTGCATTGCCGACTGTATCTCCACATCAACAGCGCTCACCTATACGCGAGTTCGGTTTAATTTCTCAGTTAAAAAAAGTTCCGGTTGCCTCTTGCATTCTTCAACACACCTCCGGCTTGTTGTCGAAAAAGGAATATGCCGTTACACCTTGTTTATCAGTCCGGCCATCATGCTGCAACAAGGCCGGCTCCCCCATATATCAACTTGATTATCTCCACTGCAACATGCCATCTATTTGCCATAAAACGCAGGCTTTTTCTGACAATCTGAAATGTTAAAATCAAACCTTCGCAGAATCGCGTAAAATCGGCCGAACCTTACCGAAGTTCCATTTGCGCTATTCTAAGGCCGTTTTCAGACCTTGAAACCTAAATATTAAAATAATCCAATTTGCATTCTGAAAAGATACATTTATTCACATTCGCGTGTGCATCGTCTGAAAAAAGAATACGTTGGAAATAAATTTTCAAGGTGAACAAAATTTGTTTAAAAGGCACTTTAAAAAGATTTTCAAGGTGAACGAAATTTATTTTCAAGGTGAACGAGTTTGAAAATGTCCGTTTTTCGGGCTGAAATTGGATGTTGTCCAAATTTAATTCTAAAAAAATCTAAATCAGATTTTTCAATGTCACGAAAAACAAAGATGGGTCTTGGCAGCGAAAAACAGGAATCTCTGCCATGTATTTTTATAACTTGCTGATTATCAGTATATCCTATTTTTATTCTAACCTATACTTCTTGCACCTAAAACTGTATACTTCTATTAAAATTGTATTTTATTGATTATCAATTACTTATCCATAGAATGTCAAAATTTTAACAATTATTCAAGCGCAAACAAATCTTAATTATGTTAATAAAGTTCCGTTTACTACGAGTGGGATTAGTGTCAAAAAGAAAGAAGAAATGTCTCTAAAAAAAATGAACTGCTTTTGCTGGTGGATTCACAGACTCCTCTTGCGATTTTGATGATTTAAAGCTGGTGTTTTCACAGACTCCTCCGTCGCTTCGCGCCACGCCCTCCGTCGCAAGCTCCCCAATTGCTCCTATTCCGCAATTGCCCCTAACTTAGGGGAGGAGCTTAGTTACCTTGCTCGTTGGAATACCTATAGTAATTTAATATATTGATTGTTAATATGGGTCAGTCCTAAAACCCTGTGGGTATGTTATGTTAATACGTGAAAATAAGCT
>CAZKOB010000103.1:0-13403 GCA_964554265.1 uncultured Bacteroides sp.
TTTTCACGTATTAACATAACATACCCACAGGGTTTTAGGACTGACCCAAGAAAACCTTGCCGCTGCCAGCCACACACAGAAAAGGCATCCGGCAACGGAAACAAGCGACTGACGGGAAATCAGAAGAGACGAAAAGAAGGAACGGCTTACAGACGAAGCGGGATTTTGATGCTTCATCCGTAAGCCGTTCCTTCTTTTTTCGTTGAATGGACCATTGCCGCCACAATTTGTGGGCAGACGGCAAACTTCGCTCCTTCAAGAAAATCGAGGCTATTTCTTGATATACCCGGTAGCTCTTGCCTTGCCCACCTTTTCTATATATCCGGCATCCAGTAGTTCTTTCAACGTCCGTTCAATGGTCGTTTCACTGATGTCCGGACAATATGCCGCAATATCGGCTTTCGTGAGTTTGCCCATTTTCTTGTCAAACACCGCTTTCACTCTTTCGGCTTTGGAGAGGCTGCGATATTGCAGGTGTTCCACTCTCTCCTGAAACTCCTTGTATGCCTTTAGTATGATTCCCAGATAGTAGCGGACAAACGGTTCGTAATTGTTTTCGTTGTTATGCCATCCGGCAGAGCTTTCCCGAAGGGCTTCATAATAGGTTTCCTTCGTCTTTTCAACCAGCATCTCAATGCTGATGTATTTTCCCACGATATAACCGCTCCGATATAACAACAGCAACGTGAGCAAACGGCTCATGCGCCCGTTGCCGTCATTGAACGGATGGATGCAAAGGAAATCAAGGATGAACATCGGGACGAGCAGAAGCGCATCGTATTTGCCGCTATCCGCCACAGTCCGGAACCTGTCGCAAAGGCTTTCCATCGCTTCCGCGGTCTGAAAGGCAGGAACCGGGATAAAACGTACTTTCTGCGTTCCGTGCTTTCCTGATTCCGCAATCACGTTATCCGAATTCTTGAACTTGCCTCCATTGTTGCTACCACTGAAACTGTATAAATCACGGTGCAGTTGCAGGATATTGTTTACGCTGACAGGGATATACTCATAGCTTTCATGTATCGTAGCCAATACCTCCCTGTAACCCGCGATTTCTTCTTCCGAACGGTTTCGCGGTTCGGCTTTTTCCATCACCAACGCTTCCAGACGTTCGTCTGAGGTGAATATGCCTTCTATCTTGTTTGATGCTTTTGTACTTTGGATTTTTGCAATATCCAAAAGCGCGGTCAAAACATCGGTTTGAGCCTCAATATACAACTCCTGTTTGCCCTTGCATTCATGTATGGCTGAGAGTATATTGACTATATCCGGTGTCAGTAGTTTGCCGGGAATATCCATGTATTCGTAATCATGCATGATGTTCATTGTTTTATGAGGACAAAGTTAATCATCTTTTTTCTCTTATTTGCATCAAATGCAAAATATCTGCATCGCAAAATAAAATTATGATGCAGATACTTTAATTGATGAGGTAGATAAATACTTATTTTGCTCCTTCAAGAAAATCAAGTGCCCGTCAATCGGTATGCGGGGCGGTAGCTGTCCGACAGCATCTGTTCGATGTCGGATTCACGGTAAAGGATTTTGCCGCCCAACTGGATGTAGGGTATCCGCCCCTCGTTGCGGTAGTCCTGAAGTGTGCGGCGGCTTACTTTCAAACGTGCGGACACCTCCTTGTCGGTAAAGAACCGTTCTCCGCCCAATGTCGGTCGGTAGTTGGCAGTCAGATGCTCTACATTGTCAAGCATCCGGTCGAGGCTGCCCATAAAGTGGATTATCCACTCGCTGTTCTTGGTCATCAGTTCATTCATGTTTCTTCGGATTTAGTGGTCGTAAGAAGAAATGAAATGGCCAATGAAAATGTCGGCTATGTCAAACAGCGTCCGCTTGGAGATATGGTTCTCCAGACGTGTCATGGTGGGCTGGGAGCAGAGTTCGTCATCCGTCGGCTTCCTCCCCGAGAATATTTTCACGGCACTGTCGCGTCGCAAGGTGTCGCAGTCGTTGGCATCCTCATAACCGCAGGCTATCAAAAACAATTTTCTTTCATTCCCAAACAAAAGAAACACCACAACAAGCTAATCTTTCTCTACTCAATAGCCTGCCGCTTATCAAGTTCATACCTGTCAAAACAGAAATAAAACACCTATTATGCTCAATACAATTCCTGTTATAAGATTGAGTCCGAACTGGAAATGCTCCATGCTGTGCTCCAGCTTCTGCACATTTGCTATAGCTGAAGAAACAAGCACAGCTACTGCCACAACAGGTATAGCTGCTGCAAATGCGAAGAGAAAAGGAATTGCATATCCGGCATGAGAAGACAATGCCAGCGGTATCATCATGCCAAAGTAGAATATGGCACTTTCGGGACAAAAAGCCAAGGCAAGCACCATTCCCAAAAAGAAGGCACCCGACGAATCACTGTGCCTTATGGCCTGTCCGCTATTATGACAACTACTTCCGTGTCTGTGCTTATGAAAGAACGTTCTCAAAATCAGGAAAACCCCAATGGCAATCAGAACATACGGAAGAACATCCTCTGTATGTCCCAAGATGTACTGCAAAGAATCCACATCTACCCCTTTTTTCATAGCATACATGAGTATCCATCCAAGAAGAGTGTATGTCAAAGTGCGCCCTGCAGCATATTCGATTCCCTTCATCCACAATTTTTTCCTTTCTTCCACCTTGCGACTCATATATGTCAATGCTGAAATATTGATCGCAAGCTGGCACGGATTCAGTGCAACGAGAATGCCAAGTAACAAAGCAGCCAGCAGAGGTAACTCTGCTGACTGCATAAGCTCGTCAATAATAAGTTTCAAATATTCTGTCATCTGATATGAGTTCAAGAAAAACAACAAGTTCAAAGGAGAAGAAAATACACTCTCTACATTTCTGAATTGTTCTGACTCCGACTGGTCTGAATATCATCCACAAATCCTGTCATTCCTTCAAGAACAAAGCAACAATATTATAATCTGCGCCGTAATAATCCTAAGGAACATAGACAAAGGATATACCGTTGAATATCCGACAGACGGAATGTCATTATTTGCTGTAGCTGTAGAGTAAGCCAGCGCCGGAGGGTCTGTTGTAGATCCTGCCATGATACCCATCAGAAGGAAATAATTCTCCTTATAGTGCAGTCGCGCTATGATTCCCATAACAAGCAAAGGTATGACGGTAATGAAGAATCCGAAAAGCACGTACATCAATCCTCCGTTCATCACTGTATCCAAAAAGTTCCCACCAGCCTTGATACCTACACTTGCAAGGAAAAGTACAAGACCAATATCACGTATCATCATGGAAGCACTGTTGGTGGTATATGCGACAAGCTTCAACTTGAACCCGAAACGTCCGACGAGAATTGCTATTACGAGCGGTCCTCCAGCAAGTCCGAGCTTGACAGGCATGGACATTCCCGGTATGCTGAACGGAAGACTACCGAATATTATACCAACAAGTATACCAAAGAAAATCGTAAGCAGATTAGGCTTGTCAAGACGGTTCTTCTGGTTTCCGAGCTTATTGGCAAAACGATCCACAGCATCTTCCGGTCCTACAACCGTTATACGGTCGCCGACCTGCAAAGTCACATTCGGATGCGCGAAAAGCTCAATACCCGAACGGAACAGACGAGTGACATTGACACCATAGAGACTGCTCGGATGCAGACTGCCCAGCGTCTTTCCATTGATTTTATCCTGTGTCACAAGAATCTTCTTCGATGCCATCGGTACATCCTGCTTGTCCCAAGCCACTTCTATTTCCTTACCTATGAATGCAACTATTGCTTCAGCGTCCTCTTCTGCACAGACGATATACAATTTGTCACCTATATAGAGTTGCGTTTCTTTGGTAGGCAATACGACATGTCCGTTATGCAAACACCTTGAGCAAACAAAATCACGTCCAAGATAGTCATGAACCTGCAAGATTGTCTTCCCGTCCATAGAAGGATTCACGACCTCAAGGTGCATCAGATGCGGCTTCATTGAAGCAGAATTTCCGTTCTGTAGCGTAAATTCGTCTTCTTCCTTCCTGAAGTTAATTTTGAAAATGAAGCGTATTACAATCATAGCTCCAATAATACCGAGTACACCAAGCGGATAAGCGCAAGCATAACCGTTTGCTATAACCGGCACGCTGTCACCGAAAGCGTGTGGGTTCTGAGATGCAATCTGCTCAATAGCGGCATTGGCAGCACCGAGTCCCGGTGTGTTGGTCACAGCTCCGCAAAGCACTCCCACCATCATCGGCAATGCCTTCGGATCAGATGTATCCATAAATCCATAATAGAGAGTAAGCATCACAACGATGTTAAGCATGATAATACCCCCTGCGATAAGATTCATCTTTACCCCTCCCTGCTTGAATGACGTAAAGAACGAAGGGCCAACCTGCAGACCGATAGAATACACGAACAAGATTAATCCGAAGTCCTGCACAAAATTCAGAACATCCAACGGTTCCGGTGCATTACCGTTCAGCATCTGCCCTTGATGTAGAAAATGTCCGGCAATAATGCCCACAAACAATACAAACGTAACACCCAATGATACTCCTCCGATCTTCAGTTTGCCCAACAGGACACCGGCCGAAATGACGACGGAATAGAGCATCACAATGTGTGCCACAGATTCACCGTTTGTAAATAAATCAATTAGCCATTGCATACAGCTTCATTTGAAAAGTTGAAAGTTTTTGTTTATTATTTAGTATTATTTGTTTTTATTCAAAATTAGGCGCAAAGTTAATATTTTTAGAAATACTTTCAAATTATTCAAGCCTTTATATTTCTTTATTTTCAAACAGTCTTTTCCATTTTACGGCATTCTCGATTTAAGGTCATCAGGCCTAATATTACGATCGCCATCCGACGCCACGGTCCTTTCCCTTCCTGTGGCATCCGACGGACGCTCAATACAGATGTCCGCCACCTGTCATTTCCTTTCTGTCAATCTTATGCCTGTCCATTCTACGCCAGACATAGAATATGTACGCAAAGACAAAAGGGACAAATAGAGACACATAGAACATGGTTGTCAATGTAAACTGGCTTGAGCTGCTGTTTGCCAAAGTCAAAGAGCTTTGAAGCTCGAAAACCGACGGATAATACGCTGTATTATTGTAGCCAACAACCAGTAAAAGCGCCAATACTGTCAGCACAGTCCCTGTTCCCGCCAACCATATACCTTTGTCAAACACCGGATTAAAAATCGTCAGCAATATTCCTGCCATTACAAGCATCACCCCTACGGCAAAAGCCAGAAGCAGCAATGGCATGGCAAGGAAATTATTCAGATACTTGTATTGTTCTATGCTTATTTCTCCCGTATCCGGACATACCGCATATCCGTCTTTGGTCAGCAGATAGACTGCAAAGGCTAAAAACAAGAGGACAAACACCCCCGATTCGACCTTCAACACACGGCGACATTTGTACACTATCCGGCTTTCTTCAATGTTGTTGATAAAATATAAGGCTCCCAATATTCTGACCAAAAGCAGTACTGCCAATCCCAAAACCATGTTCCATAGGTTCCCCAACAGTTCCAGTCCATGCCATCCATTCATCCAGCCGCTTATCACCGGCATCCCTTCGTCCGCCATATTATCTTTATCTATGCAGAAACCGGCTCCCGTGAAGAATGTCGCCACAGCCACTCCCAATAGCAAAGGCGCCAGGATTCCGTTCAGCACCAACAATACACGGTAGGTTCTTTTGCCGAGCAGATTCCAAGACTTCGATTGGAACTCATAACTGACGGCTTGCAGCACGAAACTGAAAAGGATTATCATCCATAGCCAATAGGCTCCGCCAAAACATGTGCTGTAGAACAAAGGGAAAGAAGCAAAAAAGGCTCCTCCGAAAGTGACAAGCGTGGTGAATGTAATCTCCCATTTCCTTCCTGTCGAGTTGACAACCATTGCCTTCTGTTCTTCTGTACTGCATATACAAAACAGAAGAGAGTTTCCTCCCTGCACAAACATAAGGAATACGAGAAGCGCTCCCAAAAGAGACACTATAAACCACCAATATTGCTGCAATAACATATATGTATCCATTGCTCCTATACAGACTATTCTGATTATAATTTATAATGATTCAGGACCTTTAACGATTGACTTCACCATGATTCCGGCTTCCGCCACTAGCATCACAACAAACAAAACGACAAATACAAAGAATGTTGTCTGCACTGACACCGCATCCAGCTTGGACACAGCCGCACCCACCGGAAGCATGTCCTGTATAGCCCAAGGCTGACGCCCGCATTCCGCTACGATCCATCCTGCCTGCGACGCGACCATGCCTAATGGGACCGACAAAAAAGCAATCCTTTGCAGCCAACGCGAAGACAGCAGCTTCTTTCTGTGTGCGAAAAACAGCACCACAGCAAATAGGATTATGAAATATACTCCCAATGCCACCATCACACGAAACATGTAGAACGTAAGCGGAACACAAGGAACCAGGTGTTCAACATCCCTGACATACCCATACCCGAAATAAGCCATATTCTCTGCCAACATGTCCTCTGCCACTTTCGCCACTTCGCCATCGCCGGCTTTGACAGCCGACCGGTAATCTGCAAAAGCCTGTATGGCTGCTCTGCCGCATTCTATTTTTTCGCGAGCCGACAACGCCACAGTCCCATCTCTCTGCACATATCCGCCTCTCAACACGTCATTTATTCCGGGAACATAAGCTTCCGCATCACGTCCGGCAAGAAACGACAACATTTTCGGAATTTCGATTCGTACCCAGAAAGGCTCAGCCTCATCGAAAGGACTCTGCTTTTCCGGGTTCAATATGCCGAATGCCACCAATCCGGCTTCCGTCCCACCTTTATAAAAGCCTTCCATTGCTGCAAGCTTCATGGGCTGTGTCTTTGCCACATTGAATGCAGAACCGTCGCCGGTCCATGCTGCAACCACCGCACCGACAAAGCCCACCCAAGCTCCCGTTTTGATGCTTGTCAAGGCAAACTCTATGTTCCGTTTCTTCAGCAGATACCAACAACTCACCCCGACCACAAAAACGGCTGCCACAATCCAACTCGACAAGACTGTATGGAAAAACTTGCATACCGCTGTAGGTGAAGTTGCAACTGCCAGAAAGTCCACCATCTCATTGCGCGCTGTATCGGGATTAAATTCCATCCCTACCGGACACTGCATCCATGAATTGGCAACAAGAATCCACCATGCGGAAAGTGTCGCCCCAAACCCGGTAAGCCAAGTGGACAGCAGATGGAACCTCCTGCTCACTTTTTCCCATCCGAAAAACATCACTGCAACGAATGTCGATTCCATGAAAAAGGCAAATATGCCTTCTATCGCGAGAGGAGCGCCGAATATGTCGCCGACGAACCAGCTGTAATTACTCCAGTTGGTGCCGAACTCAAATTCAAGAATGATTCCGGTTGCAACACCTACCGCAAAATTTATTCCGAAAATCCTCATCCAGAATTTTACGGTTTGCTTCCAGGAATCATTTCCTGTGCGATAATATATTGTCTCCATTATGCCTATAATCACCGCAAGGCCTAAAGTCAACGGCACAAAAAGCCAGTGATAAATTGCTGTCAGTGCAAACTGCGCACGTGCCCAGTCAATCATAGAAATATCAATGTCTTCAATCATAAACAGATTTTATGCTTCAAGTTCAAGGTTGCCCATCACCCTGCGACCTGATTATCAATTCTTCGCTCACGTAATCATCCTTATCTGAATCTGTCGCTACCCTATCCAGAAAATCAGGAAAAAAGAATACCTTCAACACAAAGAAGATGACAAAAAGCTTTATCAGGATAATCAGCCACAATATCCGTCCTATTGTCATATTACGGAAACCGTCTATATAAAAACGGCAAATGCCGACTATTATTTTCTTCATAAGCAGAATTTCTGTTGCAAATATAAGTCTAAAAAGCGAACGACACAAGCATTTAAAACCATAAGAGGCTGTTTCTTGATTCTACAGATATGACTGATTGTGTCTGGACAAGACGCTACGTTTTTGGAATGGCAACACCGGAAATATGAAATCACCCCACTGAAAAGTCAGATTCACCGCATTGTTTTCTTAAATCTGCACTGCCGATTGTAAAATCAACAGTGCAGATTATATAATCAGCAGTGCAGTTTTTATAATCGGCAGTGCAGATTTAAGAAAATAATGCGGTGAAAACGACTTTCCTGTGGGGCTAAATTAAATTTTCACAGGCTCTTATCATAGTTTTGACGGGGTTAAGCAGATGTATCCACAGCCTGTTCCATGCTTGTATACATCAGTTTTTCTCACTTCAAAGAGGTGACGAAGTCGGGAAACATGTTATCTCAAAAAAATGCAGTTTATCATTCTGCATGAACTGTACTTTTCGTATATTTGCGACATAGAAAGAAGTTTTAAAAGCGATTTCGCAGAAAACACGTCAACATAGTCAAGGCAAAATCATAGAAACAAGAACTTTGAAAAATATTGGTTTCAATACGATTTTCCACTTTTGGCGGCTCTTTTTATCCCAAACCCACATATATCAATTACCCAAAACGAAAAAACAATGAATTTCAAGTCTCAATACACAAAAGAAGAAACAGAAGAAATTATAGCATGGTTCAGAAACCACGAATATGAAAACGATTTATATTTAGACAAATCACAACACATAACCGATCTGAAGAAATGCCTTACACAATTCACTCATTTGGCATCGACTCAATATGGAAACCCCAATTTTGCAGGAATCATCTACAATCTGTTCAGAATTAAGGAGGAACTTATCAAACAAGGAAAAGTAAAATCTTCAGACAAGGAGACGGGCAAATGACCATTTCACTGAAATGTGTCTGATTAAGTATAAGCCCCCAAAAACAGCACTCCAAAAGTCATGTTTCTAACTTTTGGAGTGCCGTTCACAATCTGTAGGAGAATCCTCCGCCGATACTTCAAATCTCAGCTGCAACTCTGTTTGTCAGCATCACAAAATCAGCAACAGACAATTGTTCCGGTCGCATGGTCATAATTGGGTCGGTAAGTAACGGCGAATCCTTGGCGAGAATCTGCTTCATTCCGTTGCGCATCATCTTCCGGCGCATAGTAAATACAGTCTTGACTATACGACGGAACAGTTTCTCATCACAACCAAGGCTCTCTGTCGAGTTACGAGTAAGGCGGATAACGGCACTTTTCACTTTTGGAGGCGGATTGAAGACGTTTTCATGCACCGTAAACAGATACTCGACATCATACCATGCCTGTACGAAAATGCTCAAAACACCGTATGCCTTACATCCCGGAGACGCAGCCATACGCTCCGCTACTTCTTTCTGTATCATGCCTGTACAACAAGGTATTAGTTGGCGGTTTTCAATCATCTTGAAGAATATCTGGCTTGAAATGTTATACGGATAATTTCCCGTAAGCACAAACTGCCGACCACCAAAGACTGCTTCAAGGTCCATTTGCAGGAAATCGGCCTCTACAATATTATCTCCCAACTCAGGAAAATGCTCATGTAAATAGGGTACCGACTCAAAATCTATCTCCACAACTTTCAGTTCACGGTCTTTCTTCAAGAGAAACTGTGTCATACATCCTGTACCCGGCCCCACTTCAAGGACAGGTATTGAAGGACAAGAATCAACAGTATCGGCTATATCACGCGCAATCTGCATATCTGTCAGAAAATGCTGGCCCAAAAATTTCTTTGGCTTTACTTTATCCATCAAAGTCGTCTAAACTAAATTACAAGTATTAATTGATATGTCTAAGAATAAGAGGCACAGCGTATTTGCACAAACATTTCATATCAGAAAAGCACGCTTCAACATAAATTGGAATATTCGTTCTGACACGCTGTACTCGGCAAAGGTACAAAAAAAGAGATTATGCCCCTATTACATACGGCTAAATAAACAAAGGAGATATCCCAAAACATCCCCCCAAAAAAAGCACATGCATTCTTCCTGCCTTCGTCATTGCGTACTCCGATGCAACTTAAACTGATTACTTAACTTTGTGAGATTTGAATAAAATCACACCAAAAAGAATATCCCATCTTTTCAAAAAAAAGTTCTTTTGGTCATTCTTTTTTTGTTTATAAAGTGCCAAACTCCTATATTTGAAGCATTAACAACAAATCGTATTTTGAAAATAGAAAGCACGAAATACAATAAAATTCATTTATAAACCCAATTAAAAATTAAATCATGAAAAAAGAAAGATTTTTTTTAGAAGTTTGATTCCTGTAACAATTACAGCCACATTCGTATTTGCAACAACTTTATAAAATCTATCAATCCATGTTTAATTCCGTATTCATATCCTGCAATAAGAGCATGTATTGTATTCTGCAAGCCAGATATCTGCTTGTCCAAGTATTTCTTATTGTTTTCATGAGTGCGGCATATTCAGAAAACGACTCCATACCCTCTAAAAATAAGGAAACAGCATCAATAATAGAATATGTCAAACATGCCATGATGTTCAATGCACAGACTCCACAAGAGAAAGTGTACCTGCATTTTGACAATACCGGATACTTCAAAGGAGAACGAATATGGTATAAGGCATATGTTATACGGACAGACAACAACCATGCTACCGACATTAGCAAAGTGCTGTATGTTGAACTTATCAATCCGAGCGGCGATGTGGTAGAGACACAAAAACTGCCGATAGAGAACGGAACAGCCAAAGGCGATATAGCTCTCGACAGCATTCTCGGTACAGGATTTTATGAGGTAAGAGCTTACACAAGATACATGATAAACTGGGGAGGCAACGGAATATTTTCTCGCGTCTTCCCTGTTTTCCGTGCTCCGGTGACAGAAGGCGATTACACAAAAACGATCGTCGACAAGATTAGCTACAAAAAAAGACTGCCCAACATACGCGTGGCAGACGATACCATAACGACTGAGGGGACAAAGACGCAAGAAATATTCAGCGAACAAAAAGGTAATAAACCGACCGTACACTTCTATCCGGAAGGCGGTGATTTGGTAAAAGGATTACACAGTCGCGTGGCATTTACAGTAACAGACGAATTTGGCGTGGCTTTTGCCACATCCGGAACATTGGAAGATGGTTCAGGCAATCACATAACAACCGTCATGACCGACTCTCACGGAAGAGGAATGTTTGAGTGTACCCCCAACGGACAGCCATTTTACCTGTCGGTGAGAGACTATAAAAACAAAAAATATTCTTTTGAAATTCAACAACCTAAAGACAAAGGATGCGTGCTATATCTTGATCCGATCCGAGATGACAGCATCCGACTCACAATATATTCGTCGGAGAACATGCATGGTAAGCTGCTTGGATATACGCTCATGCATAATGGAAATATTGTAGAATGCGACACATTCACAGCCACACCGACATTCCACAAGAAATACCCACGACACAACTGCCCAGACGGTGTCAATCAACTAACAGTATTCGACTGCAGGGGACAGATATATGCCGACCGACTGTTTTTCGTGGCTCCTGTTTTGCATTCCGATGAAGACTACATACAAGTAAAGAATACCACAGAAAAACTTACACCTTGTGGGAAAGTCACACTGAATATCCAATCAGCCCCCCCAATTCCCGGTTATCATTTTCGGCTATGGCCCAAGCCACAATGACAGGAGGAAAGCGAGGAAACATATACACATGGATACTCTTGTCTTCAGAAGTCAAAGGATATATAGCCCATCCAGAATATTATTTTGAGGCGGATGATGAGGAGCACCGACATGCTGCCGACATGCTGATGATGACTCAAGGATGGAGAAGATACGATTGGAAAATAATGGCAGGGACAGAGACTTTCAGAAATCCGCAACCAATAGAGGACAGTCTGTACATATTCGGCAAACTGACCCCTTACAGGAAGAGGAACACGGTGGACAATGTAGAACTGAATGTTTTCATGTATAATACAGCAGGACAAAGCATGACAGGCAAAACCGTAACCGACCAATACGGAAACTATGCTTTCTCACTTCCTTATGTCAATGGAGAATGGAAAATGCAAATACATACCGTAAAGAACGACAAACGCAAAACATACCGTATAGGCATCAACCGCAGGTTCTCTCCGCCGGCAAGGTACATTACTCAGGATGAGACCCAATTTATCTCCAAACCCCAACCCAACGTATTCAATGACAATGTTGTCGGCACGACATACAGCGACACGACATGGACGGAGGTGGCACATAGGGAAAGAATACTCCCTACAATAAAAGTAAAGGGCAAAAAACATTATTTCACCAACGACCAGAATATAAGATGGTATAACGAACATGACGGCAGATACTATGCCTCCATCTATTACAATGTTGATGAGGGATTAGAACAGATTTTAGACAAAAACGAAGATGTTCCGACCGTATTCGATTTCTTGTGCAAAAAGAATCCACTATTTCAGAATCCGGAATGCCGGGATACACCACATCTGAAAAGTATGAGTCTTGGTGCAGGCGCAATTTTTGCTACAGCAAAGTTGGAATACAGCGAGCTGTTTGAAGGTCACATGACTTATCACGGAAAACGCATCGCGTGGTATATAAACAACGAGTATGTAGGATTCAGTACTCAATACAGTATGACCGTGGAGCACCACACACTCTCATTCCCCTATTATCTGAACGATATCAAATCTATTTATATACAGGACTACAATCCTCTGGAAGAAGAAGATTACACACGTATATATATTTATACCCACCCGACACGATCGTCAGAAAGCAAAAAAGGCATCAGAGACTCCTACTTTCAAGGGTTCAACGTACCGTTTACATTCAAGACAGACGATTATTCCGCACTTCCACCAATGGAGGATTTCAGACGCACCATTTATTGGAATCCTGACATAAAAACAGATGCGAACGGAGAAGCAAAAGTCGAGTTCTACAACAATTCAAGCTGCACCCACATGTACGTGTCAGTAGAAGGAATGACCGATGACGGACGGTTTATCATGAACCCATAACTTACGCGAGTTCGGCTTTTAAGTGACGAAGTCAGATGCAGATATATACCTTGTTTATCAGTCCGACTGTCACGTTGCAATAAGACTGATGTTCCCATATATCAGTATGGTTGTTCGCTTCGCCACACACTATCTACTTGTCATAAATTATGGACTTTTCTTGACAATCTGAAATGTTAAAATTCAAAACTCGCAGAATCGCATAAAATCGGCCGAAGCTGACCAAAGTTACATTTACGCGATTCTAAGGCCGTTTTCAGGCCTTGAACTCCAAATGTTAAAATAATATAAATTACATTCTGAAAAGATACACTTTTTTACATTCGCGTGTGCTTCGTCTGAAAAAAGAGTACGCTGAAAATAAATTTCGTTCACCTTGGAAATGGTTTTAAAGTGCCTTGTAAAAAAACTTTCAAGGTGAACGAAATTTATTTT
>CAZKOB010000104.1:0-13257 GCA_964554265.1 uncultured Bacteroides sp.
CCATACCCCATTGCTTGAAGTAATTTCACAACTAACCGTTCAAATTCTTGTGGCTTTTTACTTAATATAGTTGTCAGAATTTGAGATTGCACATTCTGCTTTATCCTATCATAAGAATCAGCTAATTCTTCTTCCGGTGTACGTTCATCATCATTTCCCAAATGGGAAGAAGTGTTGTTAGCATCCTTATTTTTAGAACTTTTCTTCGGAGTTTTCGCATTCACTGTTACTTTGATGAACTCATTTATTTGTTTCTCCGTGCATGAAGAAAGCATAGACAGTCCCTTTTCGCTGATTTTATAATCACCTCTTTGGGGCTTTTCTACAAGACCTGCAATAAAAAGATACGATAAAGCCCACGAAATACGGTCTAAGAATATTTCGCCATTACCAGAAGGATACCAAGCATTCATTTCCTCATCGGTCAATCCAAAATGCTTAGCCAAAGGAATGCGTAAATCTTTAGCTCTCATAACTATCCCGGCACTTAATTCTTTCAATGCCTGTATCCGTATTTCTTCAAATTGCGGTATCATAAACGACAAATTTGTTTTATAGCTTTAATAACCACTGGTATTTCATGACACAAAGGTACTTAAATTACTCGTAATCATCACTTATTACCATCAAAAAGTTATTCATTAGTTATATTTTGGTGAATGATTCCACCATTGAAACACCTGTTTCCTTTGCCGTCGAACAATTAAAAACGATTGGCGTATGCAAAAAGAAACAGTAACATTTGATAAGCTGCCCGAAGAGGTAGGTTATCTGACCGAACAGGTCATCGAGTTGAAAAAGATGGTAGCGGAACTCCAGCCACAGCCATCTGACAAACATGTATTGGTGGAAATAGAGGATGCTTGCCGTATCATCCGAAAAGCCAAGCCTACCATATATACATTGGTACGCAAAGGGCTACTCCCGGCTTACAAGAAAGGTAAGAAACTCTATTTCTATGAGGACGAACTTCTTGCTTGGATTGAGAACGGACGGAGAAAGACTGCCGAGCAGACATACAAGGAGATGCTTGCCAATATGCAAGGCGGTGTACGCCATAAGCCCAAATCATCAGTACAATTTTAACGGATTGGGCTATGGATACATATTCTATTAATCCGGCATCCATCATTGATGAAGCGATTGATTTAAGCACAAGATTGTCTGGTACGGCATTCCCCGTCAGCATATTCCCAGCAAAAATCCAACGCATCATCCGTGAGGTACACGAATGCCATAACTACCCTACCGACTACATTGCCGCAGCCATCCTGACGGCAATAGCAGTCGGCATAGGTAACACGCACCTTGCCCAAATCAAGCAAGGTTGGATGGAAAGCCCCATCCTGTATATGGCATTGATTGGAAGACCAGGAGCGAACAAAAGCCATCCGCTCAGCTTTGCGATGAAACCGTTTCTTGATTATGACTACCGACAGAATCAGGAATTTGAAAAGGCTCTTGCCAAGTACGATGAACTGATGAGCATGAGCCGCAAGGAACGTGCGGAAAGCGGTGGAGAGCAATTTCCACAAGAGCCTATCCGCAAACGCTTCTTGGTTTCTGACGTAACGCCCGAAGGGTTGAGCCTCATTCATGCACAGAACAAGCGTGGGCTATGCCTGTGGGCTGATGAATTATCCGCTTGGTTCAAGAACTTCAACCGCTATAACAACGGTTCGGAAGAACAATTCTGGCTCTCAGTGTTCAGTGCCAAGACCACCATATCCGACCGCAAGAATGCCAAGAGTTCCATCTTCATCAAGCGTCCGTACATATCGGTCATTGGTACTATCCAAAAGAAAATCCTGAACGAGCTGGCTAAAGGTGAACGCTCCAGCAACGGATTTATCGACCGCATCCTGTTTGTGATGCCTAATCTGCAACAAAAAGCACGGTGGAATGACAAAGAGCTGCCGGAAGATATAGAGCAAGAATGGAATGCCATCATTGACAAACTGATACAATCAGAGTGCAGCCTCAATGAACATGGAGAGATTGAACCGCAAATTCTCTGCTTCTCAGAGGATGCCAAGAAACGGCTTTACGAGTGGCAGCACCATTTTTCAGAGTTGTGCGACCGGGAAACGAATGACACCATAGTGAGTATCTATTGCAAGTTAGAGATATACATCATTCGTTTCTGTCTGATTATCCAACTGGCACGATGGACTTGCGGAGAGTGCGACAAGGCGTGTATCGACCTGCTGACGGTGGAAAGAGCCATTAAACTGACAGAGTATTTCAAGGAATCCGCATTGAGCGTACAGAATATTCTGAATGAGAATGCACTCAATAGTCAGCAACAGGCGATAGTCAATCTGCTACCACCTTCCTTTACTACTGCCCAAGCTATACAGGTAGCCGAGCAAAACGGAATGAAGGAGCGGACATTTCAACGCTTTCTCAATGACAATATCGGAACACTGTTCCGCAAAGAAAAGCATGGAGAATATTCAAAGATTAACCCGTGACATTTTTGTCGGTTTTGACACTTTCCAAGTGAAAACGACAATAACGACAAAAGTGACACACTAAACAAGAAAACAATGAGTACACATAGATTCATATTAGAACCCTACAAAGGTGTCAGCACCTGGCATACTTGCCCGAACTGCCACCGCAAAAGATGTTTTTCCAAATACATTGATACGGAAAAACGAATCCAGTTCCCTGATTACGTGGGTCGTTGCGACCACGAACAGAAATGTGGTTATCACTTCACGCCTCGTGATTACTTTGAACGGAATCCATTGGAGAAGGAAAAGTTATCAGAAGATAACTTTCGGAGCTATACGCCTATTAAAGGAATTGAACCGAAAGCCACTTCCTACATTGATTTGGATATAGTCAACCTGTCGTTGCAACGCTATCCTGATAACAAACTGTTTCAATTCTTATCGGCTCAATTCGGAGAAGCGGAGACATTGAAACTGATGGGGAAATACAAAATTGGGACTTCCAAGCATTGGGACGGTGCAACCGTATTTTGGCAAATGGATTATCAGAACAGAGTCCGTACAGGTAAGATAATGCTTTACAATTCTGAAACTGGCAAGCGAATAAAAGAACCATACAATCATGTCACGTGGGTACACTCCGTACTGCACAAGGATGGCTATAATTTGAAGCAATGTTTCTTCGGTGAACATCTGCTTTCAGAAGACAAGAGCCGTCCTGTTGCACTGGTCGAAAGCGAGAAAACGGCAATTATTGCCTCCTACTACCTACCCCAATTCCTATGGATTGCATCGGGTGGAAAGAACGGTTGTTTCAACGCCAACAGTTTGTCCGTTCTTGCAGAAAGAAGCGTTGTATTATTCCCTGATTTGGGAGCGACCGACTATTGGCAGAGCAAAATCGGGTTGATGAAAAGTTATGGAATTGATGTGCAACTGTTCGATTATCTGGAAGCCAAAGCAACCGAAAACGAACGGAAAGAGGGATACGACATTGCCGATTATCTGTTGAAGATGCGCCCCGATGAAGCCACACTCCAACAGATGATTAAGAGGAATCCGAATTTGAAAACACTGATAGAGACATTCGATTTGAAGCTCGTCAGTGTACAGCGAGGTATTACTCAAACGAAGTTTTCACCACCTAAGAAACAAGGATTCAGACTTTGAAAAAAGGGAGAGAAATCGAGACTTTTTTACTATAGCAAGTTAATGTCGGTGTATTACATTTTCCGACCACTTGCTCCTCAAAAAGTCTGAGGAGGCGACTCCCGATGGTCACAAATTATTCACTAAAAGCAATTCTAAATGGAAAAGAAATATACGATAACTCTCCGTCTGTCATACAGCCAATTCGCATGGCTCGGCGCGCTTTGCAGACGGAGCAAGCAGACCCAAAGCGCAGTCATCCGCTCACTCATTGAGAACGGAACGGTGCATGAGCGAATCACGAAAGAGCATATCCACATCATCCGTCAGTTGATAGGTGAAAGTACCAACCTCAACCAGTTGGCGAAACAGGCAAACACCTACGGATTCTTTGCCGTTGCCAAAAGATGCGAGAAGATGGCGCAGCGTATTAACCAACTTATAAAGCAACTGAAAGATGATAGGTAAGCAGACAAAAGGAACATCATTCGGAGGTTGTGTCCGCTATGTCCTCAAAGAGGAAAAATCTAAATTGCTGGAAGCTGTCGGAGTGGATGGTTCATCCGAACAGATGGCAGAGCAATTTGAATTACAGGCATTGCTCAATGACAAGGTAAAGAATATTGTCAGGCATACCTCGCTTAACTTCTCTCCTGAAGATGGCGAACGCTTGAAGTCTGATGATGCGTTGATGTTGCAAATCGCCCACGACTATATGAAACTGATGGGCATCGAAAATACGCAATACATCATTGCCCGGCATATCGACCGTGAGCATCCGCATTGTCACATCGTTTTCAATCGGGTGGATAATGACGGTAAGACGATTAGCGATAAGAACGACTTCCGCAGAAATGAAAAGGCTTGTAAGATGTTGACGGCAAAATACCGCTTGCACTTTGCCAATGGTAAAGACCATATCAAGGAAGAACGCTTGCGCTCATACGACCGGGCAAAACACGAGATATACAAAGCGTTGAAAGAGGAGCTGCCCAAAGCTCAAAATTGGGATGAACTGAAAGAAGCTCTTGCTGACCGTGACATTGATATGAAATTCAAAGTCAGCCGGACTACAAGAGAAATACAGGGTGTCAAGTTTGAGTACAACGGTTTTTCTTTCTCCGGCTCAAAAGTCAGCCATGAGTTCAGCTACTTGAATATCGACAACCGATTGGAACAGAATGCTTGCGCATCCTCATTTGAACACCCCAAACAAGGGTTCACGCATAATGATGAAGAGGTGCAGCAAAGCGTTTCCCATTCCAACAATGGTTCAAGTATCGGTCTTGGTCTGTTGAATGGTAGTTCGTCTTACGATGCCACTGCCACAGAAGAAGCCGAGTTCAATCGCCTTATGAAAAAGAAAAAGGCTAAGCGCAAGCGAGGCTTTCATTTATAATCCACTATTTATTAACTTTTTAAATTCAATCAATTATGTTACAAAACGATTTAATTCTTGATTTTAATCTCTACTTGTGTGAGAAATTCGGCTACAGAAACAGTTGTAGCGTGATGCAAAATGCCAATGGCTTTTGTGTGGACATCCGTGAGCGTGATTTAGACTGCTACATCCGCTTCTGGGAGTATAGCAGTGGAAGAGGCAACTTCCCCGACTGGTCTATCATCATCGTGCGCAGCAACTTCAAAAAAATCAAGCCGAAAGTCTGAAAGACTTGGCTCGCTTCTTCAAGGAATACATGCCACGCTACGGTTACAGATACCTCTGTACTGAAGGTGATGACTACAAATATTATCAGACTCTCGGTTTGAAACTAATCCATCAAGACCTGTTCGGACAAGAGATTTATGGATTAGCAATGAAAGATTTGAATGTCTGATACTTGGTTTTGAGTTAAGGAGGGGATTTTTCCTCTCCTTTTCTCTTTATATACCGATAAATCAGAATTTACTGATACTTGACCGTTCATCAAAAGCGGCAGAAGTTCGTCACGTTGCTTAATCAATTCTTCACATTCTACTCTTATATGTTTTATTTTGTAAAATATCGGGGCTATTGCTTCATCAAATCTTTTGAGTAAATCTTTATTGGGCTTTATCATTGATAAGTTGTAAAGAGTTGAAGCTGTCATACTTGGCACGCCAGTTCCAGAATCCCATCTTGTAAAATCAATGTCTTTGATGGCAAAGAATATATATTTAGCGCAATGCGAGACTTTCATCTCAGAATAGAACATTGTATCAACAGTCCAAAAGGCTTCATCAACATACATGATGTTGTTTAATGTCCCTTTTCTTGGCATTAAAACCGACTCTCCTCTATATAAGTTTTCATTTACCCTACGCATTTCTCCACCACTACCATAAACGGGATATAAACCTTCTGCTAAATGCTTGTGATCACGCCCATTTTTGATAGTTAGGAAATACTCTAATGTACAATTCTCCCATCCTTCGGGTATTTTTCGTTTCAGCTTCTCATTCCAAACCATCTTACCACCATTTGACTTATATGGTTTGCCCTCCTCATTAGGAAAGTCAAACTGCACGAACCAGTTAATCATAGAGTTGCTTTGCCATCGCCTCTAAATTCTGATTTATCGCTCGGCTAAGTTCAATTTTACGGTCAAGACTACGAAGCAACTTGCCAATATGTTTCTGCTCAGTTAATTCAGGAATCCATACGGTACAATCCTTGATTTTATCTGGTGAAGTGTGGCGAATTTTTGTTTGTTGGGCAGCTGCACTTAATTGCTGTTTGACTAAAGTAGAAGATATGAGATAGAAAGCGAAATCCTTGTCTAACAGTTCTTCTTTACAAATAATCTTTGCCACATCTTGACTTTGAATATATTTACCGCTTTCTGGGATAATGGCGGTAGAGCCAAGCAAACCAATAGCCTGTTCTGTCAGAGGGGTAATAATATCCCCTTCCTCCATTAAGAAATCCGACTTGAAATCGCCGACATAATAAAGATTGTCTTTTGACTTATTTTCCTTGAAGCAATTATTTTGATAGTCGAAGTTTCCACAAGTTAAACGAACATATTGTCCCTCAGTGGCGTAAAACTCGCCACTGAGACTTGCTCCTCTTGTAACGTCAAGGATTTCTTTCAGTTTATATTTTGTCAATTTCATTGCAATCTATTTTGGTTCTTAAGATATGATTTTATCCATTCTTCCAGAATCTTTAATTGGTATTCGTCTTGTTCTTTTGCTATATTTTTCTGTGTTGTAGAAAGACTTTGGTTTTCTTCTATTTCTTTCTTTTGTTTGGCAATCAAGTATTCAATACCGTTATGTAAATCATTCTCAGATATACATCGAGTTTTGTTTCCTATAAGGTCTGAAATCGCCATGCCAATTAAATTTGCACCACTAACAAGGTTCATTGCCATAGTGGCTTCATATTGTGAAATCTTATCGTAATCAATCATGTCTTTCCTTCAATTTATTGTTTATGTATCCCAACTTAGCTTCATTCTCTTCTATAATAACCGTATTTGCTCCCCAACTTGTGGAGTAAATGTAGACATTAGATAAATAAATTTTCCACAACTTGTGGAAGAATTACTTATCCAACATTCCTTTAATCTGTTTGTCGAAGTCAGAATCAATCCGTTGGGTTCTATTAAAAATATCGTATTCGCTTTCAGCCTTTGCCTTGGCTTGTGCCGCAGAAATACGTCCTTTATCCGGCAATATCTGATATTTGCGGAAAGCCAAGAACTCATTGACACTGGCTGCAAATTGCTCCATATTAAACGCATTCTCACGCTCTATGAGGTCTTCGATATAATCAAAATACCCTGTTACGGCACGTTCCAGCCGACGAATTTCATTTTCCTGCAAATAGTTCTTGGCTATTGACACATCTGATTTCAAGATACGCCCATCAGGTGCATTCTTCCATGTGGTCAGCCCCATGTGTTCTTGGGTATGGTCTGCCTTAGTGTAGATGATTTCTGCTGCCGTTTGCCCAATAATGGCATAGTGAAAACGGTTTTGTATCATGGCATAGAAGTCGTGTGTGGTAGGCGAATTCTTGTCATAATCGATACTACATTCTGCGTATATATCGGTAATCTGCTGCCAAATACGCCGTTCACTGGCACGGATAGAGCGTACCCTTTCAAGCAATTCACGGAAATAGTCTTTCCCGAACAGTGCCGTGCCTTGTTTTAAGCGTTCATCGTCAAGCACAAAGCCCTTCTTGATATACTCATTAAGAATCTTAGTTGCCCATTGGCGGAACTTGGTTGCTTTGGGAGAAGAGACACGATACCCAACTGCAATAATCATATCAAGATTATAGAAATCGACAAACTCTTCAACCTCGCCTCTTATACCTCGATTTACGACGGTTGCAATTTTTGCAACTGTCGTGTCTTGCTGTAGTTCTTCATCCTTAAAGATGTTGGCTATATGCCGACTGATACCCGATTTATCAATGCCAAAAAGCTCTGCCATAGCCTTTTGTGTACACCAAATGGTCTCGTCTTTTATAACTACCTGCACCTTTCCCTCTTCATCGGGGAGGCTATATAACAAAAACTGTATTTCGTTACTCATTGTTGCCTACATTTGCGTTGAAATGCAAAGCATCCAACTGTTTCATAATTTCTTCTTCCAAACGATGGCTCTCTGCAAATTGCTCGGAAAGGATTTGCTTGTAGTCTGCCATTCGGGAATTAAACTCTTCTTCCGTTATATCTACATAATCAATCTTGATGTCGAAATATTGCCCAGCAGAAAGAGAATATCCCTTTTCCTTTATCTCATCGTAAGAGACAGCCACAGAGAAATCTTCCACTGCCTCCTTTCGCTGGAATGTGCCGACAATCTTTTCTATCTCTTCATCGTTCAGACGCACCTTTTTCAATCCGTTAGCATCTTTGTATTCCTCGCCCAATTTGCTGGCATCAATCAAGATTACTTTGTCGGCAGTTGCAGACTTGTCAAAGAACAGCACACTGACATTTGTACCTGTATTGGCAAACACGGTGCTTGGCATAGAAACACAGCCAAATACCACTTTGTCATCTACAATTTTATGAAGAATTTTGTTCTCAATGCCACTTTTGGCTGTAATAAAACCAGTAGGGATAACAATCGCACCTTTACCTGTCTTTTTCAGCGAATTGATAACGTGCTGTATGAAACAGGTGTATATTGCCATTGATTCTTTCTTTTTGGCAGGCACATTGGGGACTCCTGCCCAAAAACGGGCTGGCATGGCAGCAATCTTCTCTCTGGTATCTGAAAAGTCCATCTTGAAAGGCGGATTGCTCACCACAAAATCAAACTGGCGCAACTGTTGTCCGTCATCGCTCTTGTGATAAGGGCTTACAAGCGTATCTCCTTGAATGGCATTGTCAAGCGAAGATACAAGTCTGTTGAGCAATAGGTTCAATTTCAGCATTTTGTTGCTTCGCTGGGATATATCTTGCGAGAAAATGGTACAACGGTCTTCACCTATTTGATGACTGAGTGCCATAAGCAATGTACCTGTTCCTGCCGATGGGTCGTAACACTCCATGCTATGCAGGTCGGCATTATCACCCACCAACAGACGAGCCATAATCGTGGCAATGGCGTGGGGGGTATAGTATTCCGCATATTTACCGCCGCCGGCTGTATTATAGTCTTTTATCAGATATTCAAAGATACTGGAGAAAAAGTCGTAATTCTGTGCAAACGCATCCTCGAAAGAGAAATTTACGAGTTTATCCACCAAAGCACGGGCAAATGGCGCACGTTGTGCCGAATCGGTCACAAACGGTGTCAATGCCTCGAACAATGGAATCTTCGTGTTGGCTGTGGTCTGTGTGGAAAATATATCCGCATTTTGTTCCGCTATATCTGTCATAGTGGAATCGAAGATAGTATCAAAATCCCCTTTGCCCTGTTGATTCCAAAGATTGGCTATCAGATGATAAGGTTCAAGCATCGGAACATCTGGAGATATGGCACTCTGAATAAGCATACGTTCATCATCAGAAAGATTCTCGTATGCTGTTTCCCATTTTACATCTCCCGTCAATTTCTTGGCAATCTCACTTTTCGCATTTTTCAGTTCATAGCCGAATTTGTCATTCAGGAATTTATAGAGAAATACCTGAGTGATAATTTTATATTCGTTACCATCATTTCCCATACCGTATGATTGGCAGGTGGCTTTAAGTCCGTCGATGAGCCTTAATGTTTTTTCTTTAATATCTGACATAATCTTTATGCAATGCCGTAAGTGGCGTTATATTGATTGATATATTGTTGTGAAATGCGTGTTTGGATGAACTTGTAATCGTCCATTTCCGGCTTGATTTGCGGAAAATGAAACAGGCATCCATTGATGAGTGCCATTACCGTGCGCCCGAAATAAGCATCCTTTTTCAGAATGTCGTTACGGTCATACACTTTGGCATCTACATCCTCTTTTATAATATTGAGGATGGCTGCAATCTCTTCATCAAGGAAAGAGAACATAGGCTTCTGTCCTTTATCTTCCCTTTGCTTGTTCACTTCACGTATGCGCTTGTGTACACGGGCAAACTTTTCATCGCCCTTGTACTTTTTTAGCAAGACATTGTTGCGCTTTTGCAGTTCTTGCAGGCGACCAATGATTTCATCCAAAGCCTGTGTTTCTTCGTTGAACTTGGCTATCGTGTCAATCACAAAACCATGTTCCTTGAATCGTTCCATAAAGGCTTCACGCAACGAAATGAACTCCGGGTCGTCTTGGTCGAAGTTTTGGGTAAACGAAGAAATGGTACGCTGCCATTTTTCTTTCAATTCCACACCACCGGATATAAGGCGCATTTCCTCTTGTCCTATTTTGGAGAAAGTGAACTCTATATCCATCATTGCCTCATTGATTAGGGTTTTCGTTTCCTCGTTTGTATTGAAAGCCTCTTTCTGATTGATGATACTTATCCGTCTTTGCACCTCAGAAAGCAGTTGTGGCAACTTGGTGATTTCGAGTTTGGCAAATTGCTCTTTTATTTCGTCATCCCCGAATGTACGCACGATATTCGCCATGTTTTTGGCTGACTCCAATGCCTGTTTGAGGTCGAGCAATACAGCCTTATCCTCTTCGGTAGAGATTTCAGAAGAAAACTCTTCCGCATTGTCGTATGTGTAATTGAAGAGCGTTTGCCGAACTTTCTTCATCTGATTCAATATCTCTTCCTTGTCCTCAATGACTTGGGTAAAGGTATCGGTGGCAGCGGATTCGCCAGTCTCATCCACGTCATTAAAGCGGTTTAACTCTTGCAAATATGCTTCATTGGTTTCCTTGAAGTTGCGCTTGATGTCGGCAAAGTCAATGACAAAACCGTAACGCATACCGGGATAAGGACGGTTTACACGTGTTATGGCTTGAAGCAGATTGTGGTCTTTCAATTTGCGCCCGAAATACAGGCGTTTCAAACGTGGCGCATCAAAACCAGTCAAAAGCATATTAAAGACAATGAGAATATCCACTGTCATATTTTTCTTGAAGTCCTTGACTATCTGTTTGCGAGTTTCCTTGTCATCCGTATCGTGAAGAATGATTCCGGCTTTCAGCGGTCTGTATTTTGATTTGTAATCCACTTCCGGTTCACCCACTACATACGAACCATCGGAAAGTTTTATCTTAATGGGCTTCGGCTGATACTTCTGCCATTCTTCTTGGAATACATCATAAAGCCGCCTTGCCTGTTCGCTGGTTTCACAGATAACCATACCACCCAAAGTATCGTCACCCTGTATCTTGCGAAATTCTTTTAAGTCCGTCATAATGTAACGGGCTAACTCGTTTACATAACTTGGATGCTCTATGATTTCCGACTTACGGATGTCCTTTTTTTGCACAAGGGTTTCCAGTTTGTCGTACACATCAGACAAACGCTCTTTGTAGGAAGTTTCTATATCCTCACGTATGATTTTCAACGTGTAGCCATCGGCAATGGACTTGTCATAATAATAGGTATGCAAATAGTTTCCGAATACCTTGCAACTGGCACGTTCCTCTTTTAATAGCGGCGTACCTGTAAGTGCGATTTTAACCGCATCGGTATCGGCATCAAAGAGATTGGCAAGAAAGCAGCCACCGGGCTTATATCCACGATGCGCCTCATCAAGAATGAAGATGCGTTGAAGATTGGTTGCATAATCGCTGATGCGCACTTTTTCTTTATCCTCGGCAAAGCGTTGAATGTTCACAACCGTGATTTCTGCCTGTCCGCTTACACCTTGTTGTGCCTGATTACTGCGGAACTGCTCCATCAGTTCGGCTCTTGTATTGGCGGTAGATACTACCAGCCCACGAGCCTCGAACTCTTGCGTGGCTTGTTCCAAAAGGTCAAGGCGGTCTACTATAAAATAGAATTTGGCAACCTTATTCTGTTTGGAATAGAAATCGTTAAGAATATAGGTCAGATAATATGACAAGGCAGTTTTACCACTACCTTGTGTATGCCAGACTACGCCAGATTTCACCTCCTCTGCCAGTTTTTGGCGAATAGCTAACGATGCAAACAATTGTTGGTAACGCATGATATGCTTTTGGTCGGTAGATTCTATCTTTCCATCCACCTCACGCTCCATACGGACATAGGCAATACCATATCTAAGGATATACAACAACCGTTCAGGCGAACACATGGATGTTAGGATTCTGTTTGTAGGGGTGTTGAAACCGAGATTTGTCTGGTACTCAGGGCTTGTATGAATGACTTGGCAATTGTAATCAGACAATATCTGTTTTTCCACCGTCTTGTCAATCTCCTTATACGGATAGTCACGATGGAATGGTGCAATTTTCTGACCGCTTAAATTTTCTTCACGGAAGCAATTGAATGGTGCGTATGAACGTGCCCCAGTACAATAGAAAGCCCCTTGTATGGGTACGATACCGCCCAACGCATCATATTCCATATTATTGCTGAATATCATCAACTGCGTAATGTTGATGAAACGGCGGAATTTCTTATTGGGAAAACGTTCTTTGTTCATTCGTGCGCTCTCGGCCAACATACCACCATGATTGTTGGGCTTCTTCACTTCTACAAAACAAAGTGGCAACCCGTTTACGAACAAAGTAATGTCAGGACGAAATTCATCCTGTCCGTTCTTACAGGTAAATTCGGCTGTGAAATAGAACGTATTATTCCCAATGTTATCAAAGTCTATCAGCTTTACAGGCGAAACGGCTTTGAGACGATTGTAAAAGCCTCGACCGAGATCATCATCGTTCAGTTCCTTGCGAATATCTTTCAAAACTTGAAGAAACTCTCCCTCGTGTCCGGGATTCAGATTTTTAAACTGCCGTTCAAATACCTGCAAAAGAATATTCGTGTCACCGTCATAGACCGTGCCATTCTTATCCTCACTCAACTTACCGAAGTAAGTATATCCTATTCGGGTGAGATGAACCATTGCAGGCATCTGCACCCGTGTAGCTTCCGAAAACTGCTTCATATCACCTATCCTTTTTGTCGGTTATCAAATCCTTCAAATCGACCTGCAATATCTCTGCTATCTGTTGCAAGGTTTCCAAATTCGGTTGAATCCTATTACAGGCATAAGCATTTACCATACTGAAACTCTTGTCAAGTTTCTTTGCCAACCATGTTTGAGATATACCTTTTTCAGATAAGTAGATGTTGAAAATTAGTTTATATCAAAATTTTTGCGTGTGTTTGTGCGT
>CAZKOB010000105.1:0-12907 GCA_964554265.1 uncultured Bacteroides sp.
CGGAATAGGAGCAATTGGGGAGCTTGCGACGGAGGAGTCTGTGAAGACACAAGCAAAAACAACTGGATTTCTCAAAAACATTTCTTCTTTCTTTTTGACACTAAGACCACCTATATCAGACGGAGTTTTATTAACATAATTAAGATTCGTTTACACCTGACCAATTGTCGAATTTTTGAAGTTTTATTGACAAGTAATTGATAATCAACAAAATACTATTTCAGCAAAATGATGCGGTTTTAGGTGCAAGAAGTACAGGTTAGAACAAAAATAGGATATACTGATAATCAGAGAGTTATAAAATTACTTGCCCAATATACCTGTTTTTCGCAGCCAAAATCCATCTTTGTTTTCTGTGGCATTGAAAAATATGATTTAGACTTTTTAAGAAATCAATTTTAATCAAACCAAATTTCAACCCGAAAAACAGACCTTCTCAAACTCGTTCACCTTGAAAATAAATTTCGTTCACCTTGAAAGTATTTTTAAAGTGCCTTGTAAAAAATTTTTCAAGGTGAAGAAAATTTATTTCCAGCGTACTCTTTTTTCAGGCAAAGCACACACGAATGTGAATAAATCCATCTTTTCAAAACACAAATTACATTATTTTTACATTTGAAATTCAAGGCTTGAAAATGGCCTTAGAATCGCACAAATGGAACTTTGGTAAGGTTCGGCCGATTTTATGCGATTCTGCGAGCCTTGAATTTTAACATATCAGATTATCAAGAAAAGTCCGTAATTTATGACAAAACAAACGTGATGAGAATGTTTTTGTGGCACAATGACAAAGTCTGAAAAAAAAAGAAAAGAGAATAGACTGCACGCAGCCTATTCTTCAACTTCAATCTCCATTCCGTCGTAAGCAAAACGGAAACCCGGGGGAAGAAGCTTATCTTCCTCCGAATGCAGCCCTACATGATGTGACATGTGGATAAAAAATGTTTTCTTCGCCCCTACTCGCCGTGAAAAAGCGACAGCTTCTTCCACAGTCTGGTGACTCGGATGAGATTCATGACGCAGAGCATTCACTATCAATGTTTCAACTCCTTCAACAAAGGGAAGTTCTGAATCGGGAATGGTCTTCATGTCTGTAATATATGCCAACCGACCTATTCTGAATCCGAGAATAGGCAATTTGCCATGCATGACCCTGAAAGGCATAATTTCCGTATCGCCGACAGATATGGGAACATGAGGAGATATGCGTATAAGATGGATGGCCGGAACTCCGGGATAACGTTTATCTTCCGGAAGAAAACAGTAAGGTATACGTTCTTCAAGATGACGGGCACAAAAATCCTCTGCATATACATCAACTTTTCCGAATGTGCTGAAAGGTCGCAAATCATCCAAACCTCCTACATGATCATAATGTTCATGTGTAATCAAAACGGCATCGAGCTTGGCAAAAGGAACGGACAACATCTGTTGGCGAAAATCAGGGCCGCAATCGAAAATAATCCTTTTACCGCCAATCTCAACCAGTGCAGAACAACGCAGACGTTTGTCGCGTACATCCACCGAAGTACATACTTCACAATTACACCCCATTTGTGGAACTCCGGTTGAGGTACCGCTTCCCAAAATCGTTATCTTCATGACTTCAATATCTATTTCACAAAACAAAGGATGCAGAGCTATAGAGCAGACTATGCAATCCGGATACAAAAATAACACCTTTTCTCTACTCCTGCAATATTCACGTGAGTTCGAGACAAGTTTTAGAAGAAAGTCGGTTGTTTGGATCTTCCGCATAGTATCCACACAAAGCCTCCGTTTTTTCAAAAAAGCAATATTCCCCGAGAACAATCACCGGCTTCACAAGGAAGCTTGTGATGGAACATTTTAGTAGCCGGACACCTCCCCTAAGTTAGGAGCAATTGGGGAGCTTGCGACGGAGAGCGTGGTGCAAAGCGATGGAAGAGTCTGTGGATACACCAGCAAAATAGCAGAAAATTCACTTCAAAAATGTAGAAAAATCAGATATATACATCCATTGGATTTATGCAGGGTGACACAATGACGAAGTGAGGAAGATTAGGGCTGATGAACGAGGGTGTGCCGAAACTCATTTTTTGAAAATATAAACTACAGTTTGAAATTTGAGCATCCTAAAAGACTAAAGAAAGGGCCGTATCATTACTCAATACAGAGTTTGATACGACCCTTTTAAATATTATAGTTATAATCTGTAACTTCAGGGAGTAGTCATTTTAGTTTCGGCACACCCTCTTGATAAGCATTTTCTGTATGTTGAGATATGCCTTGTCAGACAGGACATATTCAACATGATGTTTTCTTGTTCTCTTCGTTTATTTTACCTCATCCCATGCAGGAGGGTTTACATTCAAAAGGTTCTTTACAAAGAAGTCATAGCGTTTGTGCTCTCCGAAACTTTCACCCATAGTGTGATGTGCTCCCGGAACAACAACAAGTTCAAAATCTTTGCCTGCCTTGATCAGCGCATTGACAACCTGCATTGTGGATGCTGGGTCTACATTATCATCGAGTTCGCCTACCACAATCATAAGTTTTCCTTGAAGATTCTTGGCATTGTCCACATTGGAAGACGCAGAGTAAGACTCGTCGACAGGGTAGCCCATCCACTGTTCATTCCACCATATCTTGTCCATACGGTTGTCGTGGCATCCGCATGCAGAATAACCGGCTTTATAGAAATCACCGTGGAAAAGGAGCGCACCGAGAGCTTCCTGACCTCCGGCAGAACAGCCGTAGATACCCATTCTTTCGATGTCCATGTAAGGATACTTCTCTGCGGCAGCCTTTATCCATGCAATACGGTCGGGGAAACCTGCATCTTTAAGATTCTTATAGCATACTTCTTCAAATGATTTTGAACGGAATGACGTTGTCATGGCATCAAGCTGTACAACAATGAATCCGAGTTCCGCAAGATCGGCAAGATTCCACAACCAAGGAGTAAACGACTTCGGCACATATTGGTCGCCCGGGCCTGAGTAGATATATTCTATGACAGGGTATTTTTTGTTCGGATCGAAGTTGGAAGGACGCTGTATAAGTCCCCACATATCTGTCTGTCCGTCACGACCTTTGGCTACAAAAACTTCAGGGGCCTTCCATCCTTCAGCTTCAAGGCGTGAGATGTCGGCTGTTTCAAGTGTGCGGATGATTTTTCCATCTTTGGCAGAACGGAGAACGGTGACAGGGGCCTTCAACACTGTAGAATAAGTATCTATCAGATATGCCATATCATCGGTGTACACGACTTTGTGGTTTCCTTCTTCAGGAGTGAGGCATTTCAATCCTTTTCCGTTAAGGCCTATCTTGTAATAGTGTATGAGATAAGGATCTTCATTCTTGTTCATACCGTTGGCAGAGAAATATACAATTCCTGCCTTCTCATCGACTTTCTGTATTCCACGTACATAAAACTCACCTTTTGTTATTTGGTTGATGACTTTTCCTGTTTCGCGGTTATATAAATAGAGATGGCAATAGTTGTCTCGTTCGCTCATCCATAGAATCCGCTTGCCGTCGGCAAAGTCGTGGCGGAACTGACGTGAATAGTTGACATATTTGTCACTTTTTTCCTCTATAATTGTGCGGACTTTTCCGTTCTCTGCTGACATTTCCAGCACGCGGTAATGTTTATGTCCACGTTCATTGAACTCAAATGTCACAGTCTTGTTGTTTTGGTCCCAACGCGGAGCCGTAACATAATATTGGCTTGCAAAGAGTTCTGTGCTTGGTTCGATAACTTTGCCTGTGGCAACTTCGATGATGACAGGGACACGATAATTCAGCGAATCTCCCGGTTTAGGATATTCTTGCTTGTGAAGTTTGGGCTGTGACTGGTCAGTAGGTGAGGATTCAACCATATAGACATAACGTTTCGGGGCCGGTTTGATTTTTACTGTTGCAAAGTATTTCCCATCAGCCGACCAACTTCCATAAGATGAATAATAGTTGGTCTCGATACCGTCCTTGGTGAGTTGGGATTCTGCAACAGTTGCATTGTTGCGCAGATACAGATTGTTGTCCTTGAAGAATATCTCTTGCTTGTTGTCTGGTGATGCAATGACACCGTCTTTTTCTTCCGGAACTTCCATCCAATGGTGATAAGGAGGATCAACGATTGTGTCGCCCTTCTGCAAATTGTCGCTGGCTATGTCGTATGTCCAATTATGTCGTCCGTAATTGAAATACAGGTTGTTGTTTTTGTCTATGCTCATTCTGCTCAGTCTCAGACTGTGTTTGTTAAAATCTTTTCCTGTAGCAGATTTGAGTGAATTGGCTAACCTTTCGGTATCGAAGAGTGGCTCTTTGGTGTTTTTTTCAGCATCAACAAGTGTATACACTATACCGTTGGCATCGTAATCGGAATACCAGAATTTCTGTGTTCCTTCAATGGAATGTGCATCCACATTGCCATGAGTCATCTTGTTGCTGTACTTTCCACGGATTGCAAAGGCGCGTTTATAGTCTTCAACAGTCCCTTGAGCAAATGCTGTAGCGACGACAGAAGCTACTGCTGCCAGAAGCATAATTTTTTTCATGATAATTTATTTTGATGAGTATTCTTGTAATATGCGGAATTAGGATGCAAGTAGTCCGGTTGGCATAATCCATAATTTGGGTATGCATACGGATAAATGGAAGCAAGGACTTGTTTCTTTCAGAATAAATATTGAATTATCTGTAAAACGCTTTTGTCTGCCTGTCTTCTCTTCCTGCTTGCATTGTATTTAGTATTCACTGATGTTTCGTTTGTTTGCTTACATAGTTAGCCTTCACGGCATCAGTTTTTGCAGCGCTTGCAAACTCCTGCGGTGTTATTTTGACAGGCTCCACCATAAATTCTGGAATATTGTAGCTTCGCAGATAATATATATAGAAGTCTGGATCCTTTTGAGGAAGCTCAAAAGCCTTGTGCGCATGTCCGGTCTTGTCGAAATATGCGATGAATGGGCGGGTGAAATTGCCATCATCTCGTCTGCTGCTTATGATTATCCATCTTCCGTTGCTTGACCACGAATGATAACTTTCGGCTTGGTCACTATTGGCATTTTCAAGCTTTCGGGTTTGCAACGTTCTTAAGTCTGTTATATACAGGTCGGCATCGCGATGCCAAATATGGAAACAACCGTATTGTCCCATTGCGAACAGCAGATAATTCCCGTCAGGGCTTATGCGAGGTAATGTAGCACTTTTGTCTATGGCTGATGCGGAGAAAACCAGTTCACGCTTGCCGAATGTATGTGTTTTGGTGTTAAAACTGCGACGGTAAATGTCATATTTTGTTTCTGCATATCTTTGGATATGTTCTGTTTCTTCGGCTATAGTGTCTTTATATTCGAAATGGGCAGATGAATAGTACAACCATTTCCCGTCGGGAGACCACCACGGAAAGACTTCAAGTTCATCCTTATCTGCACAGATTGTGCTTATTTCATTTTTTTCTACATCGTAGAGAATAAGATCGCTTCTTGTGTCTTGTACCTCAATCTTCGCGATATTCTTTGTATGGAACGATTGGCCAGTAAGATTTGTGGAATAAGCGATCAGCTTTTCTGTCGGATGCCATGACGGATATACACCAGCACTGAGAGTGGAGTCGCTCTTCATGTCGACTTTTTTCAGTTTGCCGTCATTTACAATCATTGTACCGCCGTAACTCTGACGCATATGAAACTGCATATTGCTTGTTCTGTAGTTTTGGTACGAATGACAATTGATGCATTGTCCGTCTTTTTCGCCTGATACAATCATATTGTTGTATATCTCTTTTTCCTCAAAATTAGTAAGGTTACGCTGGTTTATACTCAATATTTCGTATGCCACGTATGATGGAGGGATGACACGATATGATATATACGGATCAATCTCTTCCTCTGCCACTGTAATGTAGAATGGCTTGTAAGCATTCCATTTGCCCTCTTTTTCTGTAAAGACTTCCACTTTTATTTTTCCCCCTTTGGTTACACTGAGAATGTCTTTCCATTCTTTTTCAGGGATAATGACTTTATACCCCTTGCCGTAAGTTTGCCATTCATTGTTGTATGTCATACGTACAACACATTCATCACATCCTTCTTTTACCGCAAAGTTTAGAGGTGCAATATTACATGGGATAGTCACATCCTTGTAATCAGGAAATATTCTTGGTTGCCTGTTTTCTTGTGTATAGGTCTCAGGAACAGACGGATGTGGATTGCACCCTGAAAGTATCAGCATGGCAATCACTGCTATAGACGATATGATATATTGGATTTTCATGTTTCTTCAATTCTAAATTCAGATATTAATACGATTTCACGTCACGGCAGAAAAAATAGAACCACCAGAAAGTGTCTCCATAAGCGCTTTTCATGGCTTCACCTACCTGTTCAGCTGTCATTCCTTGTTTTAGCAATGATTGCGACATTTGCTGGAAGGCTGCATAACGTTCTATTATCTTGGTTTTATCGAATGGCATCCTTTTTATGTCCACTTGCTTCTCAAGTGTGCCATATAAGTATGCAGCCTCCTGATAATGAATTGGCATTTCTTTCCCGTTGTGCAGAGTGGCATATTGGAAGAAGCGTGGCCAAAACAATTGTATGTTTTTTTGAATCATGGCAAAGTTTAGCGTTACTTCCTGAAACTTCGGGTTGATATTGCTTGAATTGCTGAAATAGTTCAGCAGATACATTTCACACAGTCCGTTGTCACCGTCAAGAATATCCTTGAATCCACGCAAAGGAAGAATATACTCATATTCTTTGAAATAAGGAATCTTGTTTGGATCTTTTGTCATTGGCAACAGTCTTTCTGCCCATTTCCCATGGAAAGTGGTAGATTTCAGAATATTGATGTATTTGTTTGCAAGCTGGTATTCCCCATTGAGAATGGCACAGCGTGCAAGCATTTTCAAATCGTTGACTTTGAATCCAAATTCCACACAGTTTTCGATGCACCAGCGATAGGCAAAGTTTATTTTTCCGTATTGGTAATATATCATAGGTGCAGCAGTCTGTACCATTCGTACATTTAACGAATCATACACAAGTGGAGGCTGTCCACTATTGTCGTAGTGAAACATTTTGTTGCCTATCTCTCCTGTGTTCATAAGGGCTATGTTCTTCAGCATTACAATCTGCCGTGTGGCTTTCCCCGGTAAATTGGCTGCTTCATCAAGTACTTTTTGCCAGTCTCCTTCGTCGGTAGCGCGGTACATACGCATTTCTGCATGATAATTGTAGTCATCGAAGTTGGCTTTATTAACAGCCATGATACAGCATACAGCTATAATACCAGAAGCTATGGTTGCGATACATGCGTGTCTGCCTGTGATTTCTTTTGCTACATCCTGTTTTTGTCTTTTTTCTCTGAAAAAGTAGAAAAATAGAGGTACGATGGCGGCAGCTATGAATGGTAATGAGGGAAGCCATGATGTAAAATCGTCTGACTGGAATTTAGGGAATCCGGCAGTCCATACATCTTCGATCCGTGTCCCTGTATAGAATTGATACCATAAAATCGGTATACCTATAATTGTGGCAACTGCTACTGCTACGTTTATTTTGTGGCTTTCCATTAACGAATATGTGCTCTCGTTCTCTTTCCTGTCGAATAGTCCGTTGATGGTTGAGTATACAGTTCCCAGCAAAGCATACCAGCCAAAGAGAGGGTAGCCAACGGCAGTCCATACAATAGTCCATATAGGTCGGATTTTCCTGTGGCAACGGTTTGTGATGAATACGGAGAATATAGCAGCGAAGAATCCAAGACTTTCTGCGAACCAATATCCTTGTATTTTTATGTAATAGAGCCAATATCCTAAGTCTATTATGGAGCAGAGAAGCGCACAAAGTGGTATTATTCCTATGATGCTCCATTCTTTACGTATATAAAAAGCCTTCAGTATGAGGAAGTATGTTGCCAGCCAAATAACTATAAGCATTGTTGCACCTATCCAAGGGTAATAGAAGAATTGGGTTAGGTAGCATCCTCCCCAATACAACAGCCCCCCGGGATTATTCATCTGTTCCTTGAAAAAATATTCTGTGTTTTGAAACAACGACTTTTCTTGTACCATATACAGATAATCGTTGTTTTTCAGTGCAAGCATTATGAATGCAAATACTCCGAAAAGCAATGCGAATAGATATGGAAACAATTTTAAGAGAATGGGATTGATGGCAAATCTGCCATCGTGAGTCTTTTTTTTCATTTTGTTGTCCTTCCGTGGTGGAGAACTTACAAATGAAAGCTTGGGGTGGATATTGGTGTCTTTGTTGTTTCGTGTCATTGTATATGTTTTTTCGATAACAATTATGCAAAAATACGGCTTTTTTATTATAAATACAAAAAGGAGGTGATATATCTATGGAAAGAGTCACGGCCCTTTCATTAAAAAAAGTAGGAAAACCTCAAAATGTATGGCAATTAGACGTTTAATGAACTTTATCTGCTTATGCAGGATTTGCATTGATAAGAGCTTCAAACAACAGCATAGAGATAATCTAATTATTAACAATCACTTATGCTTATAAGCTATTCTTAAATGAAAGATCCGTGCCTTTTAGGTGACGAAGTCAGGGGGTATTGTCCGAAGCCATGGACTTACAGAAGAGTGTTTCATACAGGATTTCCCTATCCGTGTAAAAGCGGTATATCTTCATGTCAGACGCCGGCGATGAATAGACAAGACTGATGTCAGCACATTTGTGTATGACTACGATTTCTCGGAGAATCCCCACTGAGCTGAGGCGAGCTATACACATTCGTGACCAATCCGGACAGCCATGTCGGAAAGGGCGACCTTGTGGGAGTCATCGAGGGGACGAAGCCGGAACGCATCGTACAGCTCCTTGAGAAGATACAGCGCAGCAAGCGTCTGAAAGTCAGGGAAGTCACACCGGATTTATCACCGACAATGATGCTCGTGGCACATATAGTTTTCCAAAAGGCCACCATGATCAACGACCGGTTCCATGTGCCCCAATTATTCTACGAGGCCATTGATGAACTGCGCGTTTCTCTAAGATGGATGGCACGTGATCTTGAAAACAGCATAATGGCGGAGTGTAGAAGGGAGGGCAGACCATACGTCCCCTTCAGATATGCCAACGGTGATACACGTAGACAGTTGCTGACTAGAGCGAAATATGTCCTGATGAAACACTCCTCGAAATGGACGGACTCACAGCGATGGAGGGCCGATATTATTTTCGAATTCTATCCTGGGCTGAAAGATGCATATGAACCGGCTCTTGGGCTGACATCCATATTCAACAGACACACATCCCAAAATACTGCCAGGTGTCGCTCGCCAATTGGTATGGCAGAGTTGGGAAACTCCCGGGAGAACAGTTCATGACAGTTCTGAACACTTTCCATAATCACTACGATACGATACTGAATTTCTTTGAGAAGCGTTCTACAAATGCCTTTGCTGAATCTTTCAATGCCAAAGTCAAGGCTTTCCGTGCCCAGTTCCACGGCGTGACAGATATCCCGTTCTTCCTATATCGCCTTTCTATACTATGCGCATGATTTTTAACATTTCAACGGACAATTCTGCCTGCCCATAAAAATGGTATATAAAGTGATTAGGAGCCAGTTCCCCATACGACATCTTATTTTTTAGGACATTTACTGAATATCCCTAAATAGGGTTTGCTGAATAATAATCATATTAATCCCACTAAAATTCTATTATTGTCGGGATTCTTTTGTGGTATCGTATATTGGTAATAAAAATTTCAAATTTTAATGGAAAATCCACCATATCCGAAAGGACATGAAGAAGCCCTCTCAAGAACTTCATCACATTTTTCGCGAAATAACATGCGGCAATCCATGACTCTCCCGTATCAGGCAATTTTGCTCTGACATTATTAGCTCTGTAAATCCTTTTTCCAGTACCGAATGTCGCTTCAATTTCGTTTCTTTCTCCAATATATCCGGCCGTCTCTTTCTGATACTCTTGTGTGAGCTGTTCCTTTGAAGGACGCCCCAAGGGCTTGCCGCATATTTTGATTTTCAGGAGTTTCAGTATCCTGCGGTTCTTTCTGTTTAGATATATCTTGTCAGCCTCAAACTTTTCAGGAAGACAGCCGGACATTTTCTTGCAATCTCTCAGATGGATCATCAAATCCCCACATTCGTTATATGCATCCCAACTGTTATGGTTAATGAATGTATAACCCTTTATGATAGAAGCTCCTGTCTTGACTCCGAACTCGACCTTGGCCTTGCCCCTGACAACAGGACGGACATGGGGCTGGAATATACTCACGATACGGTTCTCGCATCTGTGAACTCCATTATCGGACATGTACTTCTGCTGGTGACACATCTTTAATGCCGTAATAAAAAGCTTGCGGTCATCACGCTTCAGCATATTGAACTTTACTTCAGGATTATCCGATAAGATACCGAGAAAGGTCATCATGCCACGATAAAGCACAGTCAAAAGATACTCCATACATTCCTTTTGCTTTCTTAACCGGTTTTGTACGAAGTTTCACGACATTGAGATAACGGCTGCGACACTTCTTAAGATGTGTTCGGGGAGCAGGAACATTGACGGCCTTGCATAAACGTGAGGTCACTCTGTCCACTATCCTTGTACCGTCCTGTACAAGGTCAAGGTCTGCAGGATGACGGACCTCAGCATCGGAACATGTGGAGTCAACCTTCAAAACGCCGTCATGTGTCTGACGGGAAGCGGATGAAGGACTGATACTTGAAGCTGAGCCAGTTGAAGAGAGTGGAAAATCCGGTCCGTTGTCTTTGTCTTTGACTTCACTTTTCTCCTTTTCCTCTACCATACGCGCCTCAAGCTCAAGAAGAGATTCGCTCATGCCATTGAATGTTTCATCACCAGGATGTTTACGGATAGTGACAAAGAGGGAAGGGGCGAATACAGGACGTGGTGTAAATTCCGGAAGACCGGGCATGTATTGCATATATGGGTTCTCACTTGTCATTTGAATTGTCTCGCGGTCAGAAAGATTCATCTTATGTTTTATGAGCAATGCACCTATAATGACACGGGCAGGCTTGTTGACGGCACCGCGGACAGAATTGTTCAGGCGTTTATTATAAATCCTTTCAATCCTGTCCCATGGAAGGCTGTCGCCCAACTTTACCCGGCGGTTGTCTTTGGAAAGACCCTCAAGGCTTGTCCATGAAGGGTCTAAAACCAACGTAACCATCCGAACTAAGCCGACTTTTACACAATAAAAAAATATCGGGAACTATTCCTGAGATTTTTTGTAGTTGTGTGGGAGAAGATTTACCAGTTGTGCTTCCGGGATGTCGTCTGAGATGTGTTGAAGGACCTCTGTCAGCCATTGCAGTTGGTTGACTCCAACGATCTGGCAACTTTCAAGCAGGGAGTAGAAAACGGCAATGTCCTCGGCACCACGGTCGTTTTTGCTGAAGAGACGGTTCTTGCGCCCCATTACCGATGGTCGTTGACAGCGCTCGACAGCGTTGTTGTCTATCTGATAAATGCCATTGTCCGCATATCTGCGCAGGCGTGGCCATAGCTTGTAGGCGTAGTCCAATGCTTTGCCCAAAAGGTCGGAGGGTGTGCATCGGGTTGCCGCTGTCTGCATCCACGCCTCCATGGCGTCCATTACAGGTATGGCTTTGGCCCGGCGTTCGGCGGCTATTTCCTGAGGTGTCGCATTTTGGGCTTTGAGGTTGGCCACCAGCTCGTAGAGCAGTTGGATGTATTCAATTGCCTTCTGAGCCCGGACTGGGTGTGACGACTGGGCGTCGGTAAATTTACGGCGCACATGCGCCATGCAGCCCAGAAGGGTCACATCGGGTTGTTGCTCAAAATAATCGTACACTCCGTAGCCGTCGGTTTGGATTGCGCCTTGATAGTCCCTTGAGTTGCGCCCACGGGATGGCTCCGGCCCGGAAACCTTTGAGGTAATAGAAGTAGAGTCCGTGCGAGTCGGGCGTGGCATCAAAAAACAGCCAGACGTATCCCTTGCGGGTCTTTTCCGGGGAATCGGCTATATGGGGCGGACTATTACTTCGACCCAGACTTTAGCCGGCTGCCGGTGCAATATGCGGGTCACATCTTCACCGATTTTGTCATAATCGTCAGCGACAAGCCCTTCGGGGTTCACCTCGCGGCGGCGTTCTTCCAGTCCCTAATATCGGTGTTTCGCCGGCCGTTTTGGCTCAGCCTTAGCCATCTGTCGGCGCTTCTTGGCTTCGGCCTTTATTTCTTTGGCCGCCTGCAGGATCTGTGCTGCGCGTTCATCGCAGGCTTCGTTGAACAGCTCGTCAAACAATCCCGGCTCATTGGCCATGGCTGCCTTAGCCGCCAACCTGTCGCTTTTGCTGCCATATAGCAGGCGCTCAAGATAAGCAATACGTTCGCTTTTTCGACGGTCGGACTCCCGAAGTGACATCACCCCAACAAGCAACTCTTCATATGTGGGAATTACAGTTTTCACACCACTAAATTATAAATAATCAGCGATATAACCAAGACTTTTGACGATTATTTTGCTCTGGTTTTTCCTCATTTTCCTGCTCTTCCATCGGCAACTCATAACGCCTGCGCCGTGCGACCTTGGGGGGGATTCCCTCCATCAGGAGCACTGGTCCAGACCATCGCATTGAACGGAAGCCCACACCCTGACGCGGGAAAATACGCGCATGAAAGCGACCCTTCTCCAAGCGCTTCTGATACATCACATATACACCGTACTCCCAGTGCAGGATTTTCATAACCTTGCGGCTTCTGCCGACAAAAATATAGACATCTCCATTGGTAGGCTCCAAACCTACCTGTCTGACCTGACCGCTCAAACAGTTGATGCCCATGCGCATATCCGTATCCATCCGAAAAAAGCCGTCTGTCCCCGCTTCTTATAAACCGCTAACTTTGCGGTAAAAACGAATCATG
>CAZKOB010000106.1:0-12777 GCA_964554265.1 uncultured Bacteroides sp.
GTGCGTAAAGGGGATGAGAAAGTCCCGGTGTCTGCGTCTTTCTTAGACAGAGGGAGATTTCAGGCTATAAGGCTGATTTGCTGATGAATTATATGTAGGATTGCTAAACTACAATTGAAATTCAATGACTTCCGGATGAAAATCCAACGGCCGGAATTGCAGGATTTTCAATAAAATGTATAACTTTGCGCAAGAGTGAGTCCCTCTGTCTAAGAAATGAATGCTTTTGCTAAACGTTCTCCAATCCTACAGACCTTTCAAAATTTGTGCGTTGGCTTTGTCTACTACGGAGTTATCCAATGAGGCTAGATAAATTTGTGTGGTCGCCTCAGAATCATGTCCCATCCCTTCACTGATAACCGAAATCGGAATGTTCTTACCTTTGGCTGCGCTTGCCCATGAATGACGGGCACAGTACATGCTTAGAGGAACGGATATATCGGCCAATCTGGCTATTTCTTTCAGGTTCCGGTTTATTCCGGACATGACACTCCTGTAATGCTTGTGCGTATCCTTAAAAGGATATTTCAATACCGGCAAAATATAAGGACTGAGGCTGTCTTCCGGGTATTTGCCGACAATCTCCTGCATACATTTTTCCCACCTGACAACCAGCTGCTGCCCGGTCTTTCGTCTGCGATACGATAAGAAACCGTTCTGAAGATCTTTCTTTTTTAGGTGAGCCATATCTATGAACGACATGCCACGGGTATAGAAACTGAACAGGAACATGTCCCTTGCAAATTCCAGATTAGGCTGTAAGGACAGATCCAGATTCTTCATACGTTTGATGGCTGATAAGGGAACGGCACGCTTGACGGTCTTGTCCACTCCCGTATAGACATGCCTGAAAGGATTGCGCTGTTCCATCAGTTCCTTTTCCAAGGCACGGTTATATACCGCCCGAAGGATACGCATGTAGAATGAACTGGTATTCCGTACGGCTCCTTTCCCATGAAGGTAGGCTTCATAAAGCTGCATCAAATCCGAATCAATTTCGGGCAGCAGAACATCCCTGTCCCCTCTGAACTGCATGAAACTTTTCAGAGTGCAGGAATAATTTTCGGCTGTGCGTATCTTGCCCATCTGTTTGAGACGGGCTATGATGCCTTGCATGAAGTTGAAAAGCGACTGTCCCTCTGTATTGCTCTGAAAAGAAGCGACAATATCATCTGCCGTATATCCGGCTTTCCGGTTATCCAGTTGGCGGATAATCATGTCCAGCCGTTTCAGGTCCCATTCCATGCGTTCCTGCAAGGAAAGAAGCAGATTGCTTCGTTCCGGATTACTGACAATGATACAGCTTCCAGCTTCGTTCCATTCGTCCGTAAATATCCGGTAATCCGTCTTTAACTGACGGATTACACGGTTCTGGATAATCTGATAATAGACGGTACCTTCCTTTCCCTCTATGGTGGAAGGTCTGAATTTCACTTTGACACTGGCCATGGGCTTACTTTTTGGGTTCGTCCGTAATAGACTTGTCCTTGATGGACTTCGCCTTGCTGTCCAGTTCTCTCGCGGCCTGTTCTTTCAGCCGTGCCTGCTCGGTCAGGGTGGCCTGTCTCCGTACCGCTTCCTCGTAGGCTTCCACGTCCTCACGCATCTGTTCTATCCGTTCGTTATTCCGGTTCGGTCCAAAGAGGCTCTCAAGTTCCACGAGTTGTTCGGGGGTAGCCTCTCCTTTCATCTTGACATAACGGTACTTCAGATCATTATCGGCCTGTGCGTTATCTGTTCCCGCCGAAAAATAGAGCGCCACGGACAGGGCCAAGACTGCCGCGAACATCACGGAAAAGCTCCCTAGGATGTACGGGGATTCCAAGCTCAGGCTGAAATGATGGTTGATATTGCTTGTCTTAACGGCATTTTTTCTGATTGTGTCATTGGTCTCACAAAACAGGGTTTCCACTTTCTCCTGGTTCTGCCGCTGTTCATCACGCATTTCCAACAAGACCTGTCCGAGTCTTTCCTGTGACGAGTTTTTCCTGTCCATGGAAACCATATCGTTCTTGATGGCGGCAAGGCCTTCGTACACGCGAGCCAACAATTTACGAAATGTCTCATGACCATTCCGGACTTCATTCAGCACGGACTCATCCTGTGTATTATTAACTGTCGGGCTGTTGCCTTCCGGCAAGGGGACGGACAGCCCGTTGATTTTGTTCTCGATTCTTTCCAGGCATCCGAAGATGCTCTCGATATATTCTTCCATTTTCATATTCCTGCAATTTTAATGTTCATGAATAATTTGAATGGGAAAGGACGGACTACAATCCGAATCCTTTCCTCTTTTGTCTCTTCTTCCAGCGTCTGCGCAAGAGTTCTTCCTGAGGTAACGGCTCTTCGGGAGCGGTACCGTTTGTCGGACTGAACAGTCCAGGTCCCGTACTTTCGAGAAGATGTCCTCCGTCCGGTATCCTTTGCTGCACCTTACGTTCGGATTCCTGTTGGGATTCCGAACGTTTCCAGCCCAGCCGGGCATTCAGTCTGGCAAAGCTGAACTCCCGGCTGATCTGTGAAGCCTTGAAGGTCTGCCCGTCCTTGGTGAACCGGATTCCCTGTATGTCCTCCGGCTTTTTTATCTCCCTGGTACGCTTTACAAATTCCAGCCTGATGCCCCGGCGAAGCAGATAATCGTTGAACTCTTTCCATGTTCTGGAATACCTCAAAGCTGCCTTGACGGCATTGAAGATTTCGTATTTCACACGTTCCGAAGCATGAAGTTTCTCCACGTTAGTCTTGCCCTTGCCCTCGGCGTATGTCAGCCCGTACTTGTCCTTAAGCAGTTTCGTGGCGATTTCATTACGCTTGTAATCGCTTTGGGAAGAGATTACCTTGCCGTCATACCCGATGCGGTTGTAGACCAGATGGCAGTGCGGATTGTCCGTGTTATGGTGTCTTACCAGGATGAATTGGGTGTTCCTTATACCCATCAGCTCCATGTATTCCCGGGCTATTTTAGCCATAAACTCATCCGTCAGCAGTGCCTTGTCCTCCGGCTTGAAGCTCAATGCGATGTGCCCGACAGGCTGTCTGATCTTCGGATTAAGCTCACGCTGGTAGTTGAAACTGGCCGTTATTTCCCGGATATTTTCCAGCAGTACGCCGTCGGAGTCGATGATTTCCGCGTTGTCCTTGCCCATCACGTAACGGATACAGCCGCCGAAGGATTTCCCTTTCTTGATCTTGCCAATCATGACGGCCTCCTTTCTCCATGCCTGTACCGGACAATAATCTCCTTGAGTTTCTGCAGGAGTTCTGTCACCGTCTTTTGGGTACGGTGGAATCCGGCCTGATGGGACAGACGGGTCAGTTGGTTCAGGTTGTTCGCCATACCCGTAAGGTTGCGTATGAAGGCAGTCTCCTCGGCAGAGTGCCTGGCCGTTATCGTTGTCTCAAAGGCTGATGTACGGAGAAATTCCGCCAGCGTGAGGTTAGCCTGTCTGCTGCGTCGGCACAACCGTTCATAGTCTATCTTGGAGAATTTCACTGTAACGGCTTTGCTAAGTTTGCACACTCCGCTTACTCTGGGGCGTCCCCTCGGCCTGTTTTTCTTTTTGTCATTCATATTTTCTCTGTTTGATTTCTGATTATTTTTTTCTCACAATCTGCGACCACCGGGAGCGGACTGCCTCCACTCTTCGGGAGTGGAGCGAGGTTTTCGGGATGCCCGAAAGATAACCTCGCTAACTCCCAAAACTGAAGTTTTGTCCGTTACTCCCTCAGGTCGGCTCCTGACTGTCTGAATACTGTAATGACTGGAGTCAGTAAGCAAGTCGGTCATTCTGGAAAATGTCACAGTTTTCGCCACTGCTCGAAGTCTTCCGAGTAGATTTCAAGATGCTGCCGGGCGATGTTTTCAAGCAGTCCTGAAACGCTCATTTTACGTCCTCCCAACCTGCGGACAAACTCGTCCAGCCTGTCACGTACCTCGCCGCTAACAAACACGGGCTTGCGGTCTTCGATTCTTGGAACCTGAAGAAAGCCCTTCCGGTATTCGTCCAGAGAAAGTTTCCTCTGCCTGCTGCTTATACGGCGCTGAGACGCGGGAACGGATTCCTCTCTTCCTGTTGGCGGTTGCCGGGTCTCGGATGGGGTGTCGGTCTGTTCTACCGTTCCTACTGACTTCTTTTCTCCGGTATCATTCAAGGATGATTCCAGGGCAGTTTCAATGCCGCCATCTGACGGGAGTATGAATGACATGTCCGTACCTGTCATGGCCTCCCATTCTTCTTTGGTCAATTTCTTTTTTGTTACCATACATTTTTGATTTTAATCGGTTTACTCACTGGTCTCGGTGCGCACCTTGACTCGTTGTCGTGAGCAAAGGAAGTGTGTATAGTAAACAGAATCAAGCAAATGGAGATACCGTGGCAATTATGTTACCCTATGCACAATATAGATTGGGCGGTCGGTGCTGCCTGCCGTGATTTGCCGGAGTGATTATTCCATACCGGATTGTTCAAGCGGATTCCGTTTATGAAGAAGGCTCATTGTATGCAGTTGAGATGTAACATGATGTCATTCCGGGTAACGCATCGTCACCGGTCTGAAAATCCATTGCAGTGTGATTTTTACTGCTTTTATTTGCAGTGGAAACAGAGAAAACGGTCACGTTTCCTGCCGAGAATAGGACAATGAGACATAATGGAATACCGGCTGTAAAAGACCTGTCCTTTTCTAGAATTTTGAATATATGTTTAACTGAAAATAATGAAGACAATGGAAATCATCAGCTTTGAAAAAAGAACTTTCGAGGAGATTGCTGCCAAGCTGGATCGGTTCGTGCAGCGGGTGGAAAGTCTGTGCCGTGAACACGGCGGAAAGAAAACAGGTGAATGGATGGACAACCAAGAGGTTTGCCGCAGGTTGCGTATCAGTCCGAGAACCTTGCAGACCCTGAGGGATAACGGGACGCTTGCCTTTACCAAAATCGGGAACCGGACTTACTACCGCCCCGATGATGTGGAGCGGGTAGTCGGTAATGTGGAGGACAAACGGAAGGAAGCCCGTTGGAAAGGCAAGACCATTTGAGAGAATTTCAAGAATAATGTATAACCCAATATCAAGAGCATATGAGTAATGAAATCAGAGAAAAGGACCACGAGTGGGTAAAGGCGTTCCACTCGAGTTTCGACAGGCTGTTGGCCCTGCTCGAAAAGTTGCTGGAGAAACGGCAACCGTCTGCCTATGGCGATGAACTACTGACGGACAAGGAAGTGGCGTACCTGCTGAAAGTGAGCCGGAGGACTTTGCAGGACTACAGAAACAACGGTATTCTGCCTTACACACAAGTAGGCGGCAAGATTCTCTACCGGGCTTCTGACATAGAAAAGACACTGATGAAAGGGTACAAGGAGGCGTACAGATACAAAAGGAGCTAATAGCCCAAGCGTCCCCACAAAGAACACACAAGGATTTTGATTTTTCTGGAAGGAGCGCAGTTGACCGCCTGCCCATTTTATTTGTGTTTCTAAAAAATAGCCTTTCTGAATGATAAAATAATAGCATATAGAATCAGGCCCTATTTGAACTAATCTATATGCTGTTTTGTCTTCTGACTTTTCCGTCAGTCGCTTGTTTCCGCTGCCGTCGGCGTCCATTGTACAGACGTGAAAGGGAAAAGGTTTTCGGGCTGAATACGCTCTGAAAGAGGAAGATTCTGCCCGAAACGGCACAGCCGCGAGACCTTTTCGCTTTCAATAGAGTCTGTACTAACTTCTATGGACGGCGAGGAAATGGGCGACATATAGTGTTTTTACAATATTTCAACTTTTGTTGCGAAATAAAGAATCTCGTTATTTTCCTTTTTAGAATCAAGTAAAAAACGAACTTTTTTCCCTGGTACAAGGTTCCTTTCCGGCCCTTTATAACTTCTTTTATCAAAATAAACATTTTCATCGCATTCACTCGTTTTGATAAATGCGAACCACCTTTCTTTAAAAATTATTGACAAAATTTCTCCTTCAAGCCATTGTTGCTTGTTAATTACAACGTCAGCTGTATCTAACTGACTTGTTTTATTTACAAAAACCTCTCTTGCATTTTGTGTTATTAAATCTGTAAATTCTTTACTATCTTTAATAGCAAATTCACTTTTACCAGATTTAACCCATTCCGTTACTGATTTCTTAAAAGTACTTATCACTTTCTTTAATGTTTCACCAAAATCATCAGATAAAAGATTTTTTTCCAATTTTGAACAAAACTTTTCCATTGCTTGAACTGTACAAGGTGAATTTAATGGATACTGTCCTGTAGTAAAAGTGAATATATAATATAAATGCGCCATGTATGGTCGTATTTTTTTCTTTTCAACAATCGTATTATTTCGAAATGCCATTTCAAATACATACCACGTCAGTGCTGCTATATAATACATATATGGACTATGATCTGAATTATATATTAATCTATTCCTTTCATCTTTAGGGGCATATTTTTGTAATAGAATAGCTTCATGACGATGAGCTTCATATGGTTTTTGTAAAAACATAGCTACAAAAGATTGAGTCAAAACACGCAAATTTACTATTTGGTATCTTGTAATCGTCGGTATAGATGTATATTGTTTATTACGCCTTTCGTAATGCAATTTTATCGCATCACATTTGGCCTCAAAATAATCTTCGATTTTCTGATGAAAAGGCTTGGTCGTTTCAAAAGATTCTTCTAATACCTGATTCTGCTTATTTGTTCCCCTTACTATTTTTGTTGTAATGGAATTATCATCAGTACAAATTAATTTTACCAAGACTTGTACATTCTGTAAAGAATCATTATTACGCTGTAAAAATATTGTCGAGCAAGTTTGGCATCCATTTACAATTTGAGGATTGTCTATTGACACAATTTTATCCCTAATTTGGATAAAATCTGAACAAACTATAGTGATACCATTATTGCACATTAGAAACATTTCAGGCTCGGTCGCGATTGTATGTTCTATTTCACTATTTACACTACCGGTATTTCCTAAATAATCGCGTACATTGCTATTAAAAAGTGAACGACGCAAACTTCCATCTTCACTTTTGGTCAAAAGCTTCAATAATTCCGTAGCCTCACAAGTAAAGGCATATGCCTTTTTAATTCGGACATTATTTTGGACCGTTAAAGGTATTATATCCTTAATGTTTAATTCAACATTAAAATCATTTTCTAATGATTTACATCTTTCAATAATAGATTTGCCATCTATAATATCCATTGATATTTCTCCAAGACAATCAGGACAACTCTTAAGTCCTCTAATCAAGAGTTCTTTAACTGCTTTTGTATGTTCATCATTAGGCGTTTCTCCACAGAATACATAAAATATTCTTACGGATGGATTTGCTGAGAGTTTTCTATAGACTTTTTCTTCTGAGAAAATATAATCTTTTAATTCTCTGATAGTTTTTATTTTATCATTTTCTGGAAACAATGGTTCCGAAAAGAAATTCTTAACTCCTATTCCAAAGGTATTAACAGCAGAACTATCAAAATCTGTTCTTTCCTTTGATTGTATCAAGAAAAATTCTACATGAATTTTTTTATTCCTTTCTACAATTTGATTAATATCATCAATACTACCAACTAATTGATCGTTTATTTTTATACCTATGCCATCCATTTTTGCATCATCACCGCCTCCTGTAGAACAAAACTCTAACAATTCGGGATGCCCAACAAATGTATCTAAGTCATCTTGGCTAAGAATCACATAATTTGCAAACATTTCAAATTTTGTTGCTTCAGATATATCACTTTTTTCTTTCAGCTGCCATGCTTCTAAAAAATCAGCAAAACATTTTTTTAATATTAAATCTTTAATCATAACTATTCTAATTTAAAATGCAACTATATATCCATAACGGCATGGGTAAATACAAAATTACTATTTTTTATAATAGATGAACTATTTTGATGCACTTTTTACAAACTGTAATATTCCAATAAGCATTAGAAATATTACAGTTTGTAAACACTATACTATAAAAGCTTTCATTTATATCTTTTAAATAATAATTTATCCATATCCTCTGAAATCTTATCATCTGTAACTTTTGCGTATCCTTGTGTAGTTCTGATATTTGTATGTCCCATCATTTTTGATATGCTTTCCATAGGAACCCCAGCTGAAACCATTAGGGTACCAAAGGTGTGACGGCTTTGATGGTATGACAAGTTATGTTTGAACTGATGGGAAAATCCCAACTCATGTATTTCAAACCAAATCATATCACGTATCGGTAACGGGAAGATAGGCTTACTGTCATCTGTCGTATTATACAAGGAAATTATCTGCTCCGCTACCGGATGCAATGGTATAAAGGACTCAACGCTTGTTTTCTTTCGGTATGTTCTGATATATTTCCGGCCTTCTGCAGTTGTACCTATATGATGTGGATAGAGATTACGTACATCAACATAAGCCAAACCGCAAAAACATGAAAATATAAAAGTTCTTCTTGCAAGTTCCTGTAGTGAATCCGGTTTCGGGTTGTTCATTATCTCCTGAAGCTGGTTCTTGCTTATATACATGAGCTTTGCAGGTGCCTTCTTTTCATATTTTATATCATCCAAAGGATTATACCTCAAGATTCCGTTATCTACAGCAAGATAGACCAGGCGTTTCAGCCAACAAAGACAATGGTTCCGATATGATGGCTTATGAGGGTAATTTGTTTTCAGATATAAAATATAATTGATACCAAACTCTTCGGTTATATCTGTAAAAAGCATGTCCTCCTTGCCCAGAGAATGGATGTATTCACCCAGATAGTAATGATACATTTTTGATTGCCTGTAACTGGAGGTTGAATCTATTTGAATGGAACGGATTTTCAGATTTTCCCGTTCCACCTCTCCTGCCTGTAATATGTATTTCGGGATGTCGACTGCTCCGCTCATGGCTGTTTTCAGCAGCTCTGCACTGATGACGCCATTTACTTTCAACAGTTCAGCATAAGTTTCATCTATTCGTTTTTTATACTCGCAAAGCATCCCGTTCAGTCTGTTGTTCTTGACTTCCCCTTTCTTGCTGTTCCACTCTTTCGGCTGGCAATACAACCCGGTCGATAATACAACAGCCTTCCCGTCTATTGTAATACGGCACATGATTGATGTGGTCCAGTCAGATTTGACTTTACCACGGTTTATATAATATAGTTGCTTATATGTACTTCTCATGATTCTTTCTTTTTTGATTTTATAATACCAGTTTCATATCACTCGTTGCCTCGATGAATTTGTCCATATCCTCAAAAAGTTTTTTAGGAGTTACCCTTGCATAAAGCTGGGTAGTAGTCAGATTGGTATGGCCCAGCATTTTGCTGATTGTTTCAATAGGAACACCAGCCTCAAGGGTTATCAGACTTCCGAAGGTATGCCTTCCCATATGATAGACCAAATCACAGCTTATACCAGCCAAATCACGCAAACCTTTCATGTGGCGTCTCATATTGGGGTGGTGTATCATAGGGAAAAGCTCTTTCCTGTCATCCGAACGATATTTTTCTATAAGAGAGATAGCCTCCGGCAGCAATTTGACGCGGGCCAGATATTCATTCTTCTTTCTCAGGTACTTTAACCATAAGTCACCTTTATCGTCCTTGTATATATTATCTCTAGTGATTGAAACTGCATCCGCATACGGAACTCCTGTATAACAGGCAAAGAGAAACAAATCTCTGGCTATATTATGAGTGATTCTTTCCGGTGGTATCACAACATCACGAATCTTTTCAAAATCCTCACGACTCAAAGCCCGTGGTGGTTTCCGGTTCTCTTGGGGTAGTTTGAAATTCACAAAATAACGCTTCTCCGCATGTCCTTCCTTGAATGCCATCCGGCAGATTTTCTTCAGGATTGCCAGATAATGTCTTGCTGTATCTACCGCAAGTCCTTTGTCCTTCAGTATATAATCCTGAAACTCCCATGGGATGTGTTCATTCAACTGTCCAAAAGCAACATCACTTGTCTTGAATCGTTTTTGAATAAATTCGCCAAGATACCTGCGGGTGTAAATGTATGTTGACATGGAGCTTTTAGCTACATCAATACCGATTCTTGAGCGCATATCCTCTATATGCATATCAAGCCGTTTCAACAGAGTCATCTGGGTTTCTACACTTCCCTGTAAAAGCTCTTTTACGGCAGTCGCGTCAAAATCAGTCTTACGTTCAACAAGTGAATCAAATGCAGAATTGACAGAAAGTAAGAGACGATCAATTTTTGCATTAATATCAACTGCTTCTTTACTCTTTCCATTCAGTCGGCTTTCTCTTGGATTCCATAACTCTGGAGTACATGACAGTTTACAACTGAATTGCGCCATCGTGTTGTTCACCGTTATTCGCCCCATTATCGGAGCCTTCCCAAATTTGTCTAGACCGCTCTTTTTCAGGTAGAGCAACATCTTGAATTTTTCTACTTTCATACGCTTATTTTTTAATGGCAAAATTACCTATTTTATAAGCGTCCTTTGATATGCAAAATATTGACATACAGTGAATAATAGGCTCTGTGACAGTTTCTTTATTGTTCAGTCTGTTACCTATTCGGTTCAGGTAACTGGGTAGCTAACATTCTGGTAACTGAACACCTGCAATAACCTGTCCATTTTTGCTTTCCATTATCTCAGCAAAAAACAGAATTTTTGCTCATATTCAACCAATTACGTTTATCTTTCCCATTTCTTCCTCAGCTTACTTCATGTATCCTGTTCCACTGCTTTCGTCATTCATACGCCGTCATCCAAATTTCTTTAGGCACAGACATTTACACAGTATCAAAGATGCTGACGCATAAGAATGTCACCACCACTCAAATCTATGCTGATTTGGTTAATTCAAAGAAGCGAGAGACGGCGAATAAGATTTCGTTGAAATAGTATAAAGTTCTGTAACGTAAGAAGAGTCCGACTAGGTTTTGACCCCATATCGGACTCTTCTTTTTTATTCTATCGTGGCATAGATGGCATAGAAATAAGTACCATATCGAGGACAAATGCTGCCACTTTCTTGGATTTATAGTATGGTATTAATGAAACGATATATATTTGCGCACAAACGATTAGCAAATATCACTATGAATCAGAAATGTATTGAACATATAATACTTATATTATTCCCTTGTATTGGTAGGTACTCTTGTTGTTGGCGTTTTAGTTCGTCAGTATGTTTTATCCAAGGGGGTTGACGATTTCAGTAGTAGTGTCGCATTTTTTGCAACAGTAATTGTCTTGATGGCAATCTATGCCAGTTTACAGACAACTTTCAATCAGTTTCTGCTGCCACGCATAGAAGCTTTTCTATTGCGTTTCTCTGCTTTTCAAACGATGAAAAATTACAATGATACCGTTTCTGTTCCTGAAGCCCCTACAATCAAAGATTCAAACCAAGCTACGACTGATATCATTGAGTCAGATCCTACCGCTAAAGAAACAATCTCTGAACCCTCAGAATATGAAGTTATGCGAACCAACGCTATAGCAAAAAAGAATCGTGCTACTCAAACCAGATTGGAAAAGGTCCTCAGCTATACGAAGCAAACAATGGTCGTCTATATGAGTGAAGAAGATCTCAACCGTTTATGTGCATACATCGTAGAATATAGTTCAGGCGATACCATACAAAAGATATCGCCTGTAAAGGTTGACTCACAACTTAAAAGCATTGATATAATGCACTTTGGATGGAATATTGGTAAAGCGTTCAGCAAAAAGCGCATTCACACAGCCACATTCATCAAGAATGTTTTTGCCCATACCCTTCGTGACTTGGAGATCTCAACGATTGAACGTAAAATGTCACATACAGAATCAGCATGTTACATAAAATTAAAGAAGGAGATTACGTAAATGAATAACCAATAAAGGACTCAGCGTTTAGCAAAGAATTTCACAAACTCCCACTCTAAACCAATTGCAAGGAAAAACGGTGAAAAGATTGTATAAAGCAATTCAAATATATTTGGTTGCTGACCTTGTTCGTATTCTCTTAATTTTGCAATATCATCATTATATTCAGCTATACACAGCTGCATATCTTTAAAATACTGTTCTAAAATGTGGTCTGAGACTTGTATTTTTGGATTGATTATAGAATCTATAATAATTGGTTCTTGTTTGGAATAACATTCAAAAAATACCTTTTATTATCTTTTATCCATTGACAAGTTTTATTGTAGTCTTCTTGCATAGTACTCAAATTTCTTGGACTATACTCTGTCTCAATAAATTCTCGACAATAAATGTCTTCATTTAGATTTGATATGAGCCTCCATCTATAATAACCTTCTATTCGAAGTTTATTTTGATAATACTCTCTCTCATAAAAAATCTGTCGGCTATCTTTAATGACACCAAAGATACCCAAACAAGTAAAAAGTAAACCGACGAAATTTGATGTTCGCCAAAACTTATCGGATGGTTTAAATAATCTAACTGAAAATAACCAGCCAAAGAAAGCGATAAATAATAGGATTCCTAAGAGGAAATTTCTACAGGGAGCATTTTATAATGAATTTAGGGTGCTAAATTACAAAAAACTTATCATACAGAATATTAGCATTTCTATTTTATATTTAAATCACAAGTAATTCTCTTTTTCTCCTCAATAATTCCCAATAACAAGTATAACAACACAATCCAATACGTAATACGAGCTAATTATCAACCATTTATTAGCATTAATCACATCCAAAAGTTATCTCACAGTTATATTCCGGTGATGTTTCCCACCATCAAAACACCAATTTCCTTTGCCAGCGAACAATTAAAAACGAGTA
>CAZKOB010000107.1:0-12618 GCA_964554265.1 uncultured Bacteroides sp.
AACAAATTTTGTTCACCTTGAAAATTTATTTTCAGCGTACTCTTTTTTCAGACAAGACACGCGCAAATGTGAATTAATACATCTTTTCAAAATATAAATTATATTATTTTTACAATTGGAGATTAAGGCCTGAAAATGGCCTTAGAATCGCGTAAATGGAACTTCGGTAAGGTTCGGTCGATTTTACGCGATTCTGCGAGCTTTGGATTTTAACATTTCAGATTGTCAGAAAAATCCCATAATTTATGACAATCAGATAGCATAAAAGTGGGATAACCAAGCTGATTTATGATGACATTAGGACTCATGAAAAGACATCAAGGGATAGCAAAACTCTTCGATGAGAATTTTTTGTGACACGATGACGAAGTCAGGAGAACATAGCTTTCGACAAGAGGAGGTAAGGAAACCTGCTTGGTGGCATGGCATGTCATTCGGCCTTCCGTTCTATCCGGGGTGTGAAGCGGACTTCATAGCCGAGCTTTCCTAATAGTTCCGCCAAAGCCTCTTCTGCATAGCGTTCTGCTTTTTTGCGGTTGGCATCAGTATCGAATCTTCTGCGTATCTGACGTTCGACTTTTGCTTTGAGGTGATTGGTGCTGGGAAGCTCCTTTATCCAGAAATCCTCGTCGTCGGAAATGAATGGCGAACTTTGGGTCGACGCAACATATTCAACAGGGGGCAACTCGACAATCATCACATTCAGTGTGTCCGGAGTGTAGCGCACTTTGTCAAGATCTATCTTGTAACTTATTTTCTGGCGCAGAATCTGTACGCAAGAATGTTTTTCTGGCAACAGGCCGAGATGCATTTCTGTGCGGCGATCTATCGCGTAGTCTTCCACAATAGAACTGCATACGTATATTTCACCCCTTGGCCGGATATCTTCAATCTGAATAGGGGTATCCTCAATAATGATGTTTTCCAACTCCGATTTTTGTTCATTGCTGCAGCGCTCCACGATGACAATTATAACGAAGAGCATAATGACGGATGTGGCAATGATGAATAGCAACTTCCATTGTGCCAAGACAACATGCCCCATGTTGTAAAACAGACGTTTCAATATGCTTGTCCTTTTCTTTTCTTTCATGTTCTTCTCTTCCATAATATAGCTTATATTCAGTGGGTTCCTTGGTAATCTGCTTTTTTCATGTTCTCTTTCCCGAATGCAACTATCGTTACCGATTTGAAACCGAGACTGCGGACGACCGATTCAAACAAGGTCTGGGCATTTCTCCTGATGTCATCACCTACAACGCTTGTCAAGTCTTCTTTTAGTACGGCTTCATACCCTTTCCGGCGAATCTCCTCCTCAAGGGCATGCCCTATTTCGGAACGAAGTCCGGTGGAAATGCTGACGACAGATCCCTCGTCGATATATGTATTATAGTTGGCATCAATAATCTTTGGCTTCGGAAGGAATACGACGACAGCAGTACTGTCATCTGTCAGTTTGATGTCGTCGATGCTCATTTCCGAAAGGTCATAACCGTATTTTATGTGCACTTCGACCGGTATGATACATTTTCTGTCCCCATATTTCCAAGTCGACGGATTCTTCCAAGAGAAACGCTCGCTTTTACTCGTATCGTACAGCGCGATTTTACGTATAGTCACTTCTGTGGTCACGATGTCGGCACTTTGTCTGATGCTGGATAGAATCTCATGCGAACCGGGTAGTCTGTGCGGCATGATGAGCGTGTCGGCGGAAATAGGGTCGGCTGGTGTCTCCTTGTCGCCCGAACACCCTTGAAACAAGACAAGGGTCAACATTGCAAACACCATGTACATACGGCTTACGTCTGCATGATTCATATTCATGTCCTTTTTAGTTTTCATGTGGCAACTCTTGTTTTTTTAACAATCAAATCACTTTTTATGATTAGGTTCTCATCTAAAAAGTTTACTTTTGTGGTGGAAAAATATAAAAAATACTTGATATGAAGAAATTTCTGACCGTGGCACTTTGCTTTTTTGCCACATTTTGTACTGTAGCACAGGAAATCAAACTTGACGACGTTGTAAACTATCAGTTCAGTCAGCGCAGCATCAGAGGCATACAGCCTCTTGCAGACGGAGAGAGTTATTCACAAATTAGTGCAGACGGAAAGACGATTGTCCGTTGCTCTTTCAAGACAGGAGAGGTGACGGAAACCTTGTTTGACATTTCTACGGCACGTAACTACAAACTGGAAGGCTTCAGCGGATACATCATGTCACCGGACGAGAAGAACATCCTGATTGAAACGAAACGACAGGCAATATACCGCCGTTCTTTCACCGCCGAATATTATATATATAATGTAAAGAACAGGACATTGGCTCCGCTCTCAAATGGCGGTGCGCAGGAGTGTCCGAAGTTTTCTCCTGACGGAAATATGATAGCATTTGTAAGGAACAACAATCTGTTTCTTGTGAAAATGCTGTATAACAATGCTGAAAGTCAGGTGACAAAAGACGGAGAAATAAACAAGATTCTGAATGGAAAGCCTGATTGGGTTTATGAGGAGGAATTTGAATACAACTGTGCTTACGACTTCAGCAGTGACAGCCAGATGCTGGCATGGGTCCGTTTTGATGAGACGAACGTAAAGACATTCTCCTTTCCATGGTACAGAGGATCCAATCCGACAATGACTTCGTATAGCCTTTATCCCGGAAACTATGAGTATAAATACCCTAAGGCGGGAGAGGAAAATTCAAAGGTTAGTGTGCTGACTTACGACATAAAGAGCAGAGTGACCCGTGTGATGCAGGTGCCACTCGATGAAGACGGGTATATCCCTCGTATACAGTTTACCGGTGACAAGGACAAGCTTGCGGTTCTGACGCTCAATCGCCATCAGGATCGGCTCGACATTTATATGGTGAATCCAAGGTCTACAGTGGCCACACTTGTGGTGCGTGAACAGGCCGACAAGTATGTTGATACGAAACTCTACCATAATCTCGACTTCTCGCGTGACAAATTTATAATTCTTAGTGAGCGCGATGGTTATCAACACATGTATTTGTATACAATAGGAGGTCAGCTTGTCAATCAGTTGACAAAGGGAGAATATGTGGTTACGAACTTTTATGGTGCGGATGCAGCCGGACAAAACTTCTATTACTCCAGCAATGAAGGAAGTCCGCTGGAGCAATATATATATAAGGTAGATGTCAAAGGTAAAAAGACACGTCTTACAGCCGATAAAGGATTCAATGCGGCCACATTCAGTAAAGGATGCCGCTATTTCCTGAATACATATTCTGATATACACACCCCGATGGTAACAGCTCTTTATTCTTCGGCAGGCAAGCGTCTGAAAGTACTTGAAGACAACGCTGAACTGAAGGCAAAGTTTGCGGCACTTCCGCTTGGAAAGACGGAACTGTTCTCTTTCAAGACACAGGAGGGAGTCGAACTTAACGGATGGATGGTGAAACCAAAGGACTTTGATGCAAACAAGAAATATCCGGTGCTGATGTATCAATATAGCGGTCCGGGCAGTCAGGAAGTGCATAACTCGTTTTCCAACGGTTTCTTTGGCGGACTTATATGGGAGCATCGGCTTGCACAGAAGGGGTATATTGTGGTATGTGTGGACGGACGAGGTACCGGCGGACGTGGTGCCGATTTCCAGAAATGCACCTATATGACAATGGGTGACAAAGAATCGAAGGATCAGGTTGAGACAGCGATATATCTTGGCTCGTTGCCATACGTTGACAAGGAGAGAATAGCCATCTGGGGATGGAGCTTCGGTGGTTTCAATACAATAATGTCTATGTGTGAAGGAGGACCGGTGTTCAAGTGCGGTGTGGCTGTTGCCCCTGTTACGGACTGGAGATTCTATGACAGTGCATATACGGAACGTTATATGCGTACTCCGCAAGAAAATTCCGACGGATACGATATATCTCCTCTTCATCGTTGCCAGCGCCTTCATGGTGAAATCCTTCTGTGTCATGGGTACGCGGACGATAATGTGCATTTCCAGAATATGGCCGAGCTTACGGAGCGTATGGTACAGAACGGAATACAGTTTGAAAGTCAGTTCTATACGAACAGAAATCATAGTATCTATGGAGGAAATACTCGTCGCCATTTGTTTACGCGGATAGAGAATTTCCTTGACAAATACTTGCTGAAATAATCTGTGAGGCATTGAGGTTATAAGGTGGGCATACCTTGTAACTTCAATGCCTTTTTCTTGATGAATACAGCCATGAAAGACGACAAAATGTAAGTTGGAGGGATTTTCTACCTTGAAAATTTTGTTGCAGAGAAACAAATATCTATATTTGCAGAAGTGAAAAACTTACAAATTGTCATACTAACTATAAACTACATACTATGGACATCAAGAAGATTATGGCCCGGCTTGAGGCTAAGCATCCTGGAGAATCGGAATATCTGCAGGCTGTCAACGAAGTGCTTCTCTCAATAGAAGAAGTATATAACCGGCATCCGGAATTTGAAAAAGCAAAGCTTATAGAAAGGCTTGTGGAACCGGAAAGAATTATCACATTCAGGGTTCCTTGGGTTGACGATAAGGGTGAGGTTCAGGTTAATCTCGGCTATCGGGTGCAGTTTAACAGCGCGATAGGCCCTTATAAGGGAGGTTTGCGTTTCCACGCATCAGTCAATCTGTCGATACTGAAGTTCCTCGGATTTGAACAGACCTTTAAGAACGCACTCACCACTTTGCCTATGGGCGGAGGAAAAGGCGGTTCGGACTTCTCGCCACGCGGCAAGAGTGATGCGGAAATCATGCGTTTCTGTCAGGCATTCATGAACGAACTGTTCCGCTATATAGGCCCGGAAGTAGATGTCCCGGCAGGAGACATCGGTGTGGGTGCACGCGAAGTCGGCTATTTGTTCGGGCAGTACAAGAAACTCACTCGTGACTGGAGTGGTGTGCTTACCGGCAAAGGACTTGAATATGGCGGAAGCCTTGTGCGTCCGGAAGCAACAGGTTTCGGAGGACTTTACTTCGTTCGTGAGATGCTTGCAGACAAAGGTATAGACATAAAAGGTAAGACCGTTGCCATAAGTGGTTTCGGCAATGTGGCATGGGGCGCAGCGCGCAAGGCAACGGAAATGGGTGCTAAGGTTATCACTATCTCCGGACCTGACGGCTACATATACGACGAAGCCGGCATAAGCGGTGAAAAGATTGACTATATGCTTGAATTGCGTGCAAGCGGAAATGATATTTGCGAACCGTATGCAGAGGAATTTTCCGGTGCGAAGTTTGTGGCAGGGAAACGCCCGTGGGAAGTTAAGTGCGACATTGCTTTGCCTTGTGCCACGCAGAACGAACTTAATGGAGAAGACGCAAAACGGCTTGTTGAGAACGGATGTATTTGTGTGGGAGAGATTTCAAACATGGGATGTACGCCTGAAGCTATTGACACATTCATCGAGCATAAGATGCTCTACGCTCCGGGCAAGGCTGTCAATGCTGGTGGTGTCGCCACTTCAGGACTGGAGATGAGCCAGAATGCGATGCATCTCAGCTGGGCTGCTGAAGAAGTGGATAGCAGACTTCATGGAATCATGCACAACATACATGAACAGTGTGTGAAATATGGACGTCAGCCGGATGGATATATCAATTATGTCAAAGGTGCCAATGTGGCCGGATTCATGAAGGTAGCCAAGGCTATGATGGCACAGGGTATCGTATAAAAACGGATACTTTCTCTGTTGAATATATAAAGACTCCTCGTAGTTTTCTTTGAAGCAAAAGGATTGTTGCTTTAAGGACAGCTACGAGGATTGTTTTTTCTTGTTTTGGCCGAAAAAGACTGCATTTTCAGAACCTTTTTTTCTTGACTTCGTCGTTGCGTCATCCTGTATAATTCCAATGGAATGTACACATCTGCAAAATCAACTGACTTTTTCCAGTGAACATACTGTCTTTCTCAGAGACTTTTCTTCTTTCTTTTTGACACTAAGTCCATCCATTTCGGATGGAATCTTTTTAATACAATTAAGATTCGTTTACATTCGGATAATCGTTGAATTTCTATTGATAAATAGTTGATAATCAAAAGGATGCTATTTCAGCAAAACGATGTAGTTTCAGGTACAAGAAGTACAGGTAGAAACAAAAATAGGAAATGCTGATAATCAGTATGTTATAAAATTATTCATCCGAAACCCTTGTTTTTCTCTCCCAAAATTCATTTTTGTTTTTCGTGGCATTGGAAAATCCGATTTAGGCTTTTTAAGAAATCAATCTGAGACAACACCAGATTTTACCCCGAAAAACGGACATTCTCAAACTCGTTCACCTTGAAAATAAATTTCGTTCACCTTGAAAATGTTTTTAAAGTGCCTTTTAAACAAATTTTGTTCACCTTGAAAATTTATTTCCAGCGTACTCTTTTTTCAGACAAAGCACACGCGAATGTAAATAAATGTATCTTTTTAGAATGCAAATTGTATTATTTTTACATTTTGGCTTCAAGGCCTGAAAACAGCCTCAGAATCGCACAAACGGAACTTCGGTAAGCTCCGGCTGATTTTATGCGATTCTCGGAGCCTTGAATTTTAACATTTCAGATTGTCAGAAAAAGCCCGTTATTTATGACAATCAGATAGTGTGGCGGTGGGGACGACTAAGCTGATTTATGACGACATCGGCTGCTTTTGCTGTTGTCTTCACAGACTCCTCCAGTTTGTGCTTTTGTGATTTTGCTGGTGGCCACCAGCAAAATCAGATATATACATCCATTGGAATTGTGCGGGGTGACACAAGACGGATACTTTTTCTGTTGAATATATAAAGACTCCTTGTAGGTTTCTTTGAAGCCAAAGAATTGTCGCTCTAAAGAAGCTGCGAGGGTTGTTTTTTCTTGTTCCGGCCGAAAAAGACTGCATTTTCAAAACCTTTTTGAACATGAAGTCAAAAAGTTCATAAAAAATGATGGCCATGTCAGATAAAAGATGTAATTTTGCGAGCCGATTATTATCAGGAGGCGGAAAAACTGCCTCTGCATCAGTGTGTAGATAGTGAATCCTATTAGCCGGGAACACGGTCTGTGAATCACTGATAATAAATTAACGAATTAGTAGAAAAAAACAAACAAGATTTAAAGAATGAACACTTTAAGTTTCAAGACACATTTTGCAACTAAAGAAGAAGCAAAGAAAGAATGGGTTGTCGTAGACGCTGAAGGTCAGGTTCTCGGACGTCTTAGTGCAAAGGTTGCGAAGATTCTTCGTGGTAAGTACAAGCCTTGCTTCACACCTAACCAGGATTGTGGTGACAATGTCATCATCATCAATGCTGACAAAATCGTTGTGACAGGCAATAAGGCTACTCAGAAGGAGTATATCACATTCTCAGGCTATCCAAGCGGACAGCACAGAGTTTCTTACGAAAACTTCACAAAGAGATATCAGGGTTATGAGAGAATTATCCGCCACGCGGTGAAGGGCATGCTCCCTAAAGGCCGTCTCGGTGCGAAAGTTCTCAAGAACCTTTATGTATATACGGGCAATGAGCACAAGCATGAAGCACAGAGTCCTAAGACAATAGATATTAACTTGTTAAAATAATAAACTAAGATATATGGAAGTAATTAACGCATTGGGCCGCCGTAAAAGTGCTGTCGCACGTATATATATGAAAGAAGGCACAGGAAAAATTACTATCAACAAACGTGACCTCAAGGAATATTTCCCATCTGAGCTCGTTCAGTACGTTGTTAAGCAGCCGCTCAATCTTCTTAATGTTGCTGAGAAGTATGATATAAAGGTGAACCTTTATGGTGGTGGTTATACAGGACAGTCTCAGGCTCTCCGTCTTGCTATTGCGCGTGCTCTTGTTAAGATTAACGCAGATGACAAGAAGGCTCTTCGTGCTGAAGGATTTATGACTCGTGACTCACGTGCTGTAGAGCGTAAGAAGCCGGGACAGCCAAAGGCACGCCGCAAGTTCCAGTTCAGCAAGCGTTAATATTCGGGCATCAACGGATTTATCGTTTAGCATCTAAATCACATCGACTTTTTCGATACAGATCGGAAGATTACTTTGTGGTTGGTTTTTTCAAGTAAAACTAAAAAAGAAAGTAAACAATCTGCCGGTATATTGTCTGCCGGCAAAATAAATAAAAAAACAGATATGTCAAGAACAAGTTTTGATACATTGCTCGAAGCAGGTTGCCACTTTGGTCACCTCAAAAGAAAGTGGAATCCGGCTATGGCTCCTTATATTTTCATGGAGCGTAATGGCATCCATATAATCGACTTGCATAAGACTGTTGCTAAGATTGATAATGCAGCAGAGGCTCTCAAGCAGATAGCAAAGAGCGGAAAGAAAATCTTATTTGTTGCTACTAAAAAACAGGCTAAGGAAATTGTTGCAGAGAAAGCGGCTTCGGTTGCAATGCCTTATGTCATCGAGCGTTGGCCGGGCGGTATGCTTACCAACTTCCCTACAATCCGTAAGGCTGTAAAGAAGATGGCCAATATCGATAAGCTTATAGCCGACGGTACGTATGACAAGCTTTCTAAGAGAGAGAACTTGCAGATACGTCGTAAGCGTGCAAAGCTTGAGAAGAATCTTGGGTCGATAGCAGATCTTTCACGTCTTCCGGCCGCTTTGTTCGTTGTCGACGTCATGAAGGAGAATATAGCTGTGCGTGAGGCTAATCGTCTTGGTATTCCTGTATTCGGTATCGTCGATACAAATTCCAACCCGAACAACATCGACTATGTCATACCTGCAAATGATGACGCTACAAAGTCTATCGAAATCATCGTTGATGCTTGCTGTGCAGCTATAGCAGAAGGCATTGAAGAGCGTAAGGCAGAAAAGGTAGATATGGAAGTTGCCGGTGAAGGTGAGGCCAAGCCGCGCAGAAATCGTAGCAAGGCTCGTGTTGAAAAACCGGCTGAGGCTCCGGCTGCAGAGGCTGAAGTTGTAGAGGAGGCTTAATCGATAAGATGACGAAATAAGGACATCAAAATTAAAAGTTGCCATAGACGCGATGTGCCCAAGCAACTTTTAATTTTTTTAAGGCCTTGCGATTTAAGGTGCGTGTTTGTCTTTCTCAAAAACAATAATTCCATAAAGGCAAAGTTGCAACAGGATGGATAGGGTCTGTGAGGGGCTAATGAGGCATTCCGGCAGGAACTGCAGGCTTGATAATGGTTCTCTATCTTGAAAGAACGTGGAACTTTGTGTAACTTAAATAAAAAATAAAGAACAATGGCTATTACATTAACAGAAATCAATAAGCTCCGTCAGAAAACACAGGCAGGTCTTATGGACTGCAAGAAGGCTCTTACCGAGGCTGATGGCGACATGGAGGCTGCGATGGAGATTCTTCGTAAGAAAGGTCAGTTGGTGGCCGCAAAACGCTCAGATCGTGAAGCTGCCGAAGGTTGTGTGCTTGCTAAAGTAGACGGAAACTTTGGTGCTATGATTGCCCTCAAATGTGAGACCGACTTTGTTGCAAAAAATGCTGATTTCGTAGCACTTGCAAATGCAATCATGGATGCGGCTGTAGCTAACAAGTGTAAATCGCTTGATGAGGTGAAGGCACTTGTAATAGATGGAACAACTGTGGCAGACGCTGTAGTTAACCGTTCCGGTGTTACGGGTGAAAAAATGGAACTTGACGGATATGCAGTTGTGGAAGGTGAGCAGGTTGTAGCTTATAATCACATGAATGGCAATTTCCTCTGTACCCTTGTTGCTCTTAACAAGGAAGCTGACGCTACTGTCGGAAAGAACATCGCTATGCAGATTGCAGCCATGTCTCCAATTGCGCTTAATGAAGAGGCTATCTCAGATGAAGCTAAGGCAGCAGAGTTGAAGTCTATTATTGAGAAAACTAAGGAAGACGAGGTTAAGAAGGCTGTTGAAGTGGCTGTCAAGAAAGCCGGAATCAATCCGAATCATGTTGACAGCGAAGATCATATCGCTTCTAATACAACAAAGGGCTATATTACAGAGGAACAGGCTGATCAGGCACGCAAAATCATAGCATCTGTAAGCGTTTCTGCACGTGAAAGTCTTAATGAAAAGAAGATTGAGATGATTGCACAGGGCCGTCTCAACAAATATTATAAGGAGGTTTGTCTTCTCAATCAGGCTTATATCGACGACAGCAAGGTTTCTGTCGCTCAGTATCTGCAGAGTGTGGACAAAGAACTTACTGTAACGGATTTCAAGCGTTATACTCTTCGTGCCGAATAACCGGCGCTATTGTTTTCACGCATATAACCGAGTATAATAGACAAGGGGTGTTTTATGAACACTCCTTGTCTATTTGGGAATGTTTTATTGAGGGAATGGACGGTTTATGTGGATAATCTATGTAACGAGACGCGAGGCGAGGATAAAATGAACGTATAATTCTGGACTACTCAGAAGAAAATCGCTAAGTGTAATATAGGGAACATAGGAATAGGTTTGATGACTTGTCCCTTATGAATTGCGGTTTTAGTGTATAAAGACTTCATATTGTGTAACTTTCTGACTAAAAAAATTCGTTACATATATATTTTTTTTTGATTTTGTTGCTCTTTATCAAATAAAAACATTACTTTTGCACTAATTTTCAAAAGTAATAACGCTTAAGGGAATCTTGTGCTCAAATACAAAAGGTTTTCAATATGTGTTTAAGCTATTATTGTTACTTTTTCAGAAAAGGGGAGGTTTTATGTGAACATAATAGCTCTTATGATTGTTCCATATAACATGAGTGTGAATTTTGAAATTATTGTTTTATAAAAAAGTGTTTATGAAAAAGTTAATGATTGCACTGGCTTTTGCTGGTATGGGTGCTGTAGCTAATGCACAGTCTACCTCAATTGAAACTCCTTCAAAGTATACTGTCGCTACAAACTCGTTTTGGAGCAATTGGTATATCCAAGTAGGTGTTGATATGTCATTGCAGAATCCTTATGGCAAGGATTTCAGCGATGTTTTTCCTAACGGAAAGTCATTCGGTGTTGATCTCGCCATTGGTAAGTGGTTTACTCCTGGCATCGGTGTGCGTGGCAAGTTGAATTGGGAGAACGGTCTTCTTAAGGCAAACCGTCCTCATAACTATTGGACATCGGACGGTGACAAGGGTGGATACCTTGGCATGTATTTTGATACTCAGTTCAATCTCAGCAATTTGCTTTGCGGATATAACGAAAATCGTGTGTGGAACCTCATTGCATATCCACGTATGGGTGTAATCCGCAACTATGAGAATAACAAGTATACTCCGGCTTTGGGTGTTGGTATCGAGAATACATGGAAGGTGAGCAAGCTCGTCAATATCTATCTTGATGCTGCTTATACATTTACTACAGGTGCTTATTCTGTGACTGACAATGATCACAGCAGTACAAACACTAACGGAATTCTTTCTATCGACCTTGGTGTTCAGTTTAATCTTGGAAAGAGCACTTGGACAAAGGCTGTATCTGTAGATGCATACAATGCACTCGCAGCTTCAAGCGAAGAGGCTCTTGCTAAGCTCCGTTCTGATCTTGATGCAGAGCGCAGAAGAAATGAGGACCTTCAGGCTCGTCTTGCAAAGGCTCCTAAGAATACAGCAGCAGCTGCTGCTACTCAGACTGTCATAGCAAGCGCTGCATCTTCTGTATTCTTTAATATCAATTCTTCTAAGATTGTTTCTAAGAAAGATCTTATCAATCTTGAAGCTGTTGCCGCTGCTGCAAAGAATTCAAGTGCAAAGGTTCTTGTAACAGGTACTGCTGATAGCAAGACTGGTTCTTCTGCTTACAACCAGAAACTTTCAGAGGCTCGTGCTAAGGCTGTAGCTGACGAACTTGTGAACTTGGGTGTTAGCCGTGATAAGATTGAAGTTAAGGGTGTTGGCGGTGTTAACGACGTTACCCCATACAACCTCAACCGTCGTGCTATTGTAGAATTGAAATAAGAGATAGAATAGCGAAATAAAGAAAAACCGTCTGGCTTTTGTCAGGCGGTTTTTGCTGTTTTTGGGGCTTTCCGAAAACTCCGTTGAGATGTTAAAAATTCCTTGTACTGGTAGGACAGGTTCTTTCCGTTGATGCCGTAATGCCGGTCTATGGAACAGATGCTCTCGGCCGTTATCTCAATCTGTACCTTTTAAAAAAGCAGCGAACTCCGGACTCAGTTTGCTGCCTTCTTCCGCCAGATCGTAGTCATAGACAAACGTGCTGCCATCGGACTTGTCAATCCACTTCCTGCGCTTGACATGGAGATAGACTGCTTTGCCACGGATGGGGAAGTCCTGTACAACACTCTCTTCCGCAAAACCATGGTTCCTTTGTGCCTTTGAGGTAATCCTCACGGCTCATGTACTCACGCTCCTCAAGCCGGTAATCAAGTCTGGAGGGGCTCTCTTGGTAATCGATAAAATCAAAGTTCTCTGTTATCAGCTCAGGGAACACCGTCTTTAATGCTTGCCATTGTTTCATACCGGCAGAGATTAGCTTTTTATGGACTTTTGTTAACAACTGAACTTTTTTCTTTTTTTTTGCCCCTTTTTGTTTATAAGTTGAAAAAAATATGGTTCATCCTACATTTCGAGTGATACGGCAATCATGTAGCGCGAACAGCCTTAGTTCAAAATATCTTTCATCTCTGAATCCGTATGCATTTCTCT
>CAZKOB010000108.1:0-12525 GCA_964554265.1 uncultured Bacteroides sp.
CCCCAATTGCTCCTATTCCGCAATTGGGGGAGCTTGCGACGGAGGAGTCTGTGAATACACCTGCAAAAAAACACTTGCAAGATTACCAATTTTTACAGGACTTCCTTAAACCGAACTCACGTTATATATAATAAAGGTCATTTTGCTGCCCATATATTCCATATTCAGAACAAGCGGCATCCAGTACAAGTAAGAAATAAAACAAAGGGAAGGTCGCAAAATCAAGAAAATAATTGTATTTTTGCATCTCATAAAGAGAGATATACCCAACCTACCAATTAAGATAAAAAGAAATGTTACAGGACGAAGTAAGAAAAGCCGTAGAAGTGATGCGCAAAGGCGGTGTGATACTATATCCCACAGATACCGTGTGGGGCATAGGTTGCGACGCGACAAACGAAGAAGCCGTGAAACGTGTGTACGAAATAAAGAAACGTGCAGACAGCAAGGCATTGATATGCCTTGTCGACTCAGAAGCCAGACTGACGCGATACGTAAGAAATGTGGCAGAGGTGACATGGAACATGATAGAGCTGGCCACCAACCCACTGACCGTCATCTATGACAACGTATCAGGACTTGCGCCCAACTTGGTGGCAGAAGACGGCAGTGCCGGCATACGTATCACCCGCGAAGAATTTTCCAAAGAATTGTGCTTCAGATTCCAAAAGCCTGTTGTATCGACAAGTGCAAACATCAGCGGCGAACCTACAGCCATGACTTTCGATGAAATATCGGATGAGATAAAAAATGCCGCAGACTATGTGGTACGCTACAATCAGAGATGCAAGGAAAAGCACAAGCCTTCAAGCATCGTCAAGATAAATTCGAGCGGAGAATTTACCATCATAAGGGAATAGTCCACTCCTTACTGAAGAGGACAAGGCTGTACCGGCAGCACCGAGACTTTTCCGGATGTCAAGGGAGCGGACAAGGCTCCGGAACCATAAAAAACAAAAAGCTCTGACCATGTTTTTGATGAACATCGCGCAAAGGCGCAAAGAAGTGAAGACGATACGTGCCATAACCCAATGGATAAAAGGCAATCGTTCGGAAAAGCAGATTGTGCTCATACTCAGTCTGTGTGTCGGAATATGCACAGCCATAGCCGCATTCCTGCTCAAGACACTCGTCGAGGAAATACGAACCCTCCTGACTCAAGGATTTGACGCAAGCGAGACGAACGGACTTTACTTTTTATATCCGGCAGTAGGCATATTGCTGACCTCGCTCTTCATACGCTACATAGTGAGAGACGACATAAGCCATGGAGTAACCAAGATTCTATATGCCATATCAAGGAAAAAAGCAAGAATAAAGCCACACAACCGCTGGACAAGCGTTGTGGCAAGCGCCATAACAATCGGATTCGGAGGTTCCGTCGGAGCAGAAGCGCCGATAGTGCTTACAGGTTCCGCATTCGGTTCCGATTTCGGGAAACGCTTCCATCTCCCACCCAACACGGTAATGCTCCTTGTCGGATGCGGAGCCGCGGGGGCCGTGGCAGGCATCTTCAAAGCCCCCATTGCAGGACTGGTGTTCGTCCTTGAAGTGCTGATGCTCGACCTTACCATGTCTTCATTGCTTCCGCTGCTTGTGACATGCATCACATCCGCCTGCGTATCGTATGCATTCTACGGAACGGAATCGATGTTTTCCTTTTATCTCGACAAGCAGTTCTCCATCGACATCATTCCGGGATGCATACTGCTTGGTGTGTTCTGCGGACTCGTTTCCTTATATTTCACAAGAACAATGAACTGGTTTGAACGCATATTCGCGCGCTTGAAAAGCCGCTGGGTGAAATTCGTGCTCGGAGCAACGGTGCTCGGTGTACTCATATTCTTCTTTCCGGCCATGTATGGAGAGGGATACGATGTCATCACCCAACTGATGAACAATGCAAGCGCTTCGGACATCATGCACAACACATTGTTCTACGGCAACGACAACAACCTGCTGATATATCTCGGCCTTGTACTCCTCTTCAAAGTGTTTGCCTCGACAGCCACAAACGGTGGAGGAGGATGCGGAGGAGTATTCGCCCCAAGCCTGTTTCTCGGATGCGTGGCAGGATTCATCTTTGCCAACGTCTGGGACACATCTCTGTCGCTGCAATCGGGCAACGACGGTTTCCTGTCGGCAAAGAACTGTTCACTCTATGGCATGGCAGGGCTTATGTCGGGAGTGATGCACGCTCCACTGACGGGCATATTCCTCATTGCCGAACTGACCGGAGGATACGGATTGTTCGTTCCGCTGATGATTGTATCGGTAGTGTCATATCTCACCATCAATGTGTTTGAACCGCACAGCATATATGCCATGCGTCTTGCGCGCAAAGGCGAACTGATAACCCACGACAAGGACAATGCAATCCTCACCTTGCTCAACATACATTCTGTCATAGAGAAAGATTTCAAGCAAGTGACTCCGGACATCGATCTGGGAAAGTTCGTCAACGTGATAGCCAAGTCGCACAGGAACCTGTTTCCGGTAGTAGACAAAACAGGGCATCTGATCGGGGTGATAAGCCTCGATGCCGTACGCCACGTCATGTTCCGCCAGGAACTTTACCACAGGTATAATGCGGGCATGTTCATGAAAGAGCCGCCGGCCGTACTCTCCATATCAGACACCCTGAAAGTGGCAACGGCAAAGTTTGACGAAACGCATGCATGGAACCTGCCTGTCGTGGACGAAGAGAACAGATTCATCGGATTTATCTCACGCTCGGGACTGTTCAACTCCTACCGACAGACGTTGGTCAATTTTACTTCCGACTAAAAATCCTGCATGGCAAGAGGAACAAGCATAAATTATCAGACACACACAGGACAAAGATAACCATACAAAACATCACACAATGACCAAAGAAGAACTCAGAATCGTATATATGGGAACTCCCGACTTCGCCGTAGAAAGCCTTAAATGCCTTGTAGAAGGAGGATACAATGTGGTAGGGGTCATCACAATGCCGGACAAACCGATGGGGAGGCATGGAAGTGTGCTCCAACCAAGTCCGGTAAAGCAATATGCACAGGAGAAAGGCCTGAAAATCATGCAACCGGCAAAATTGAAAGACGAAGCGTTTGTTGAAGAACTGCGGTCGCTGCATGCAGACCTGCAGATTGTAGTGGCATTCAGAATGCTTCCGGAAGTGGTATGGAACATGCCGCGTCTCGGAACATTCAATCTACACGCCTCTCTGCTTCCGCAATACCGGGGCGCGGCACCTATCAACTGGGCTGTCATCAATGGGGACAAGGAAACAGGAATCACCACATTCTTCTTGAAACATGAGATCGATACGGGAGAAGTGATACAGCAGGTAAAGGTGCCGATAGAGGAAACGGACAATGTCGGTGATGTTCACGACAAACTGATGATGCTCGGAGGCAGACTGGTGACAGAGACTGTAGACAACATCATAGCCGGAACCGTCAAGCCTATAGAACAAAAGGACATGGTAGCAGACGGCACAGAACTGCGTCCGGCTCCAAAAATATTCCATGAAACATGCCGCATGGACTGGAAAGAGAAGAACACCAAACAGCTCTATGACTTTGTGCGCGGCTTAAGCCCCTATCCTGCTGCATGGACAGAAATGGAATGCGGAGGAAAGCGTATCGCCGTGAAAATCTTTGAAACAGAGAAAAATGCCAACGAACCCGGTGCACATCTGCCTCAACCGGGAACAATCGTGACTGACGGGAAAAATATGCTGAAGGTTGCAACCACAGACGGATATCTGAAAATAAAGACACTGCAAGTGGCTGGAAAAAAGAGAATGCACATATCAGACTTCCTCAGAGGCTTCAAATGCGAAGAAGGAATGGCATTCTGTTAAAAAAGGCAAGACCGACAAACAAAATCACCAATGTTGTTGGCTTTTTGCCGAAGAATAGTTTAATTTGCAGTGCAAAAACGAATTATTAACGAAAAACATTACGCCTATAGAGAGAAACATTACGCTAACCAAAAACAAGCATAATGGAGAAAATAAATGAACTGACCGATGAAAGATTGGTTCAATTGTATATTGAAGGCAACAACTGCGCCTTCGACATCTTATTGAAACGGTACGAAAGTAAGATATTCACATATATCGTATACTCCGTACACAATCAGGAGGTGGCGGAAGATTTGTTTCAGGACGCCTTTGTGCGTATCATCACAACGCTGCGCAGTAAGCGTTACACAGAAAATGGGAAGTTCTCTCAATGGGCTATGCGCATAGTGCATAATCTGATTATAGACTATTACCGTCAATGCAAAGGCGAAAACACAATTTCAAATGACAGTACGGAAATCGACATCTTGAACGATGCGTCACTTGTCACAGACGACAACATCGAGAAGCAGATGATTGACCAACAGACGCTGATGGAAGTGAAGAGCCTTATCCGCATGCTTCCTGAAAATCAAAAGGAGATTGTACTTATGAGGTTCTACAAAGAACTGAGTTTCAAAGAGATTGCCCAAAAGACAGGTGTAAGCATCAACACTGCATTGGGACGCATGAGGTATGCACTTATCAACCTGCGGAAGATGGCGGAAAACAATGACATATATCTTGCATGTTAAGGTGATAATCGTTAAACATATTTCATTGGCTAAAACAACAAAAGCCAATAGCTTTTTCATAATGTATGGAGGCAGAGAATCGTGAGGTGCTCTGCCTTTTTTCTTGCCTTTGCGTAAACAATGCGTAAACAAACTGTTTGGGTTGGCCGTATTTTGAGTTGACCATGTTTACGCATAGAAATTCTATGAAACTCCATGCTTATCCTATAACATACTCATTAAGATGTGTTGTTGTTAGTTTGACGATACTTGACCCACGAAGCCTCTGCTCAGACATGCTTTTTGAAACAGTATCCTTGAATTGTGATGGATGGGAAAAATGATGGTGAAGAATTTGTACTGACTTGGATATACACCTTCCCGCTCACTTGCTTTACAGTCCGTCTTTTTATTTCCTGTTTATACCTTCACGATTCAAATATTCGTTGGGTGTACAGCCTTCAAATTTCTTGAATGCGGCAAAGAAGGTGGAACGCTTGAAACCGCACATTTCCGATATGGCAGTGACAGTATATTGGTTGTATTTTTCGTCTCTGACCATTCGCTTAAAATCCTTAATGCGGTATGAGTTGATGAAATCAAAGAAATTCGTTTTTGCATATTGGTTGAACATCTGGGACAGTTTGGTTGGAATACTGTCAACAGCTGTTGCTATGTCTGTGATGCGGATAGAGGAGTTGGTGTACACTTTCTCTTTTGAGACATAGGCCTGCACTTTGTTGTATAGTTCTGTGTATTCGTTCTGTGTGAGTCTTGACTTCTGATAGAGCAGTTGCATTTTTGCTTCCTGTTCTTCTTGCTTTTTCTTTTCTTCTTCGCGCTTATGTTGCTCGACAGCCCTTGTGGCCGCAATCTCCATTTCCACTTTGTGCTTATGCCGTATTGTGAGTTTCAGTTTGGTCTGACGGTTTCTCATCTTGATAAGTTTTTTTATGAAAAGGAGTAGTGTTATTGTCATGACGATTTCGGCAATGAAAAGAAATGATGGCATGACATCTATATGGTACACTGTGGCTGTGGATGCATATCCTGAAATACGAATCTTCAGTTTGTGGCTTCCCGGCGAAAGATTGCCGATTGTGAACGGAGTGCCGTCTGTACATGAATTGTAATCTCCGTTGTCAATGCACCATTCGTAATACCTTCCTCTGGTTTTCCCGTAGTTTAGCAGCAGTGGTATGATGGAGAGCTTCTGACTGAAAAAGTTCCATGTTATCGTAATCCTGTTCTTTTCCATCAGAGACAGGGTTGTAGCCGTTCCTGTATCGCGTCCCTCCACGGATATGCGGTCGATGACGATTTTCCATTTGGGCTTTTCCGTAAGAGAAACCAATTGTGGGGAAGTGGCATAAATCAGTCCGCGACTGTTTCCGAACCATAGTGTGCCGTTGTCGGTGAGTTGGTATTCCTGTTGGTTGAAGCGTAGTGAAGGCAGATTGTGGGTTTCGTTGAACTGGTAATAATGCTCCATTTCTTTATCGAACAGGAACAGCCCCTTGTCTGCCCCCATCCAATATTGACTGTCAATTTCTGCGATGAATGCCACATTGCCGAGGTTCAGACGATTGTATATGTTGAGTTCTTCGTATGAACTTAAATCCGAACGGCTGCGATAGACGGAAGTTTCGGAAAAGGCTATCACATCGCCGTTGCTGCATAAGGTGAAATGCAGGTTGGGTTCTTCGTTGAAGAACTTCTTTGGGAATTCGGTTGACTGTATTGTCTGTAGTAAAGGATCATATATAGACAGTCGCGTGATGGAACTTATCCAGGCTTTTCCTGTTTTGTCAAACAATATATCCGAGAGATACACATCAGGAAGACCGGAGTTGCGACTGTTGAAATGGTGGGTTACATTGAACTGTTCGTCAAGTATGAGCACTCCCATGTTGCTGATGGCAAAAAGGTGGTGCCCGTCCGGAGTCGGGCATATTTTGCTGAAGTTGCCGCTGCGCAGAGCCTCATGACCATTCAAGTGTTGAAGTTCGAGGGACTGAGGGTTGAGAATACTTAAGCCGCATTCGTAATTGGCTATGACAAAATGTCCGCTGAAAAATTTTATGTTGGTGACGATGTTTCCTCCTATTTGATCTGCATTGTAATAGCGTACTATGTCGCGGTCTTCCGACACGAAATACAGGCCGTTGCGTGTTCCTATGGCGATTTCGCCGTTGTAGATGCAGAAACTGCGCACCTGTAGTCCTCTGGTGTCAAAGTCTTTGTATCGGTAAACCGAGAATTTTGGGGAGCAATGATAGTCGTGACAGAATCCTTCAAGGTAGAAACCGAACCAGTTTATATTTGTCTCGTTGTCGTGCCAATACGTATATATGGCATCAGTGGGAAGCTGTTTGGTTCCTGATGTGGAATGATATTCCGAGATGATGCTGTCTGTGTCTGTATTTATTGTGTATGCTCCGTTGCCGTTTGTTGCAACATAGAGATTGCCGTTGCCGTCGGTATGCAGGTCGGCTATGACATTGGAATGTATGTCTACATAACGCGAAGTTTCACCGGATTGAGGATCGAAAAAAAGCAGGCCGCTGTTGTTGGTGCCAATATAGAGCTTGTTGTTTATCAGGCAAATCTTGCCGAGGTATCCCGTCAGTATGGATTTGCTGACATTATACTTCTGCATCTTTCTGCTTTGTGGATAGAAATGTATGATACGCTCGTTGGTGCACAGCCATGCTCCTGATTTGCCGTCTGAAACAATATCGTTGATGGCATTTCCGCGAGAAATGACACTGCTTTCTATGGTGACGTTGTCCGCAGCTTCTTCATCCTTGTATATATATAGTCCGTGATTGCTTCCTATGAGCAGGACTTCGTTTACGAGGCAGAGAGCATTGACATAGTTTATATCTTTACATATCCGTTTGCACTCCAGATTTTGCTTGTCCACCTTGTAAAGTCCGTTTCTCATTCCTGCAATGATACTTCCGTCGGGAAGTTCTATGATGTCATAAACGGAGTTGTGATATTTGGTACAGTCCGTATTGAAGTTTATCAATGTGTGTCCGTTGTAGCAGCTTATGCCGTTATTGGTGCCCAGCCAGATGAGGCCGTGGCTGTCTTTGAAAATTTTGAATACGGTCTCTCCTTTCATGCCGTCCAGCGAAGTTATCTGCTTCAGTTCGTCTTCTGCTTTTATGGATGGATGGTCATACTTACAGAGGCTGTCGGCCTGACTGTTTGCCGCAATGCCGGAGAACAAAAGGAGTATTGCCGACGCTATATGTATGATGAATGATGGGATTTGATTCATTATGTTTCTCTGATCTGTTGGGTTGGCCGGACAAATATAATTTTTATTTCCTTCTTATGCAAGATTCGTCTGTTTTTGTTAGGAGTATCCTTGATAGGGTTGAGTGGCATTTTACAGTCTGTCTAATTTTCATGGACTTTTTTGATTGTGAGTCTAATTTACATATAATCAGTTTATTATATACTTTTTGCTCCGAGTGAATTTGTGCGTATGATAAAGGGCGAAAAAGGTTTTATGATTAAATCGGAAGTGCATAATTTTGCACCGTCGAAAGATAACAAGCATACACTTAAAATCTGAGAAATGGAAACAAAATCTAATTTTGAAAACCGTAAGGCAGATAATCGCAAGCTGCTTATTGCTTCTGCTTTTGTAGAACATAGAAGTTCACTTATGAGCTATGTGCTTTATCGGATTAAAGACATGGAAGAGAGCGAGGATATTGTACAAGATGTTTTTCTTAAGCTGTTGGAAGTGGGGGATGTGGTGTGTCCTGCGACGATAAAGAGTTTTCTTTTCACTATTGCGCAGAATATAATTGTAGATCGCTTACGCCGTACAATGAAACGTACAGAGATATACAGCTATATATATGACAATGCTGCCGTGTCTGTGAATACCACAGAAGAAACGGTGTGTGCCGACGCTTTGGAACAGGCAGAGAAGACAATGGTGGCAAGGCTTTCCGAACAGCGTCGAAAGGTGTATGTACTGAGCCGTTATGGAGGCAGAAGTGTGGGTGAAATTGCTTCCTCCTTGAGTATCAGCACGAGGACAGTGGAGGCACACTTGTTTCATGGAAGACGTATTGTGAGGACATATCTTAAAAAGGTTTGTGGATATTGATTCTTATGAGAAGTGTATGGCTTGTATTTTTTTTCATATTGTAATTGAAAGTTAGTGTTATTAGTTAGTAATAGGAGTGTTGTTTTTGTTGAGGTATAAAGATTGATTCATGATTAATTTTTTACGAGAATCCGGCTGGTTAGTCGGGTTCTCGTTTTTTTGCTTGTAGGTTAAGAAGCGGATGTCGCATGGACTTAAAACCAACATTTAGATGATGTACGAAAATCGCTTCAAAACAGAACAATCTTCCCCCCCTACGAGAAACTTTACAAATATCCGGTTCTTGTCATAAATTACGCGTTTTTTTTGACAATCTGAAATGTTAAAATTCAAGGCTCCGAGAATCGCGTAAATTCGGCCGGACCTTGCCGGAGTCCCGTTTGCGCGATTCTGAGGACGTTTTCAGGCCTTAATCGTAAAATGTAAAAATAATATAATTTGCACTCTGAAAAGATACATTTGTTTACATTTGTGCGTGCTTTGCCTGAAAAAAGAGTACGCCGGAAATAAATTTCGTTCACCTTGAAAATGGCCTTAAAGTGCCTTGTAAAAAAATTTTCAGGGTGAACGAAATTTATTTTCAAGGTGAACGGGTTTGAAAAGGTCCGTTTTTCGGGCTGAAATCCGGTGTGCCACAATCTAATTTCTTAAAGAAATTAAAATCGGATTTTTCGATGCCACGAAAAACAAGGATGGGTTTTGGCGGAGAAAAACAAGAGTATCGGAGAAGGAATTTTATAACCTGCTGATTATCAGCACATCCTATTTTTGCTCCCATCTATACTTCTTGCACCTGAAACTGCATCGTTCCACTAAAATAACATTTCATTGATTATCAAGCACTTATCAATAAAACATCAAAAATTCAACGACTGGTAAAGCGTGAATGAATCTTAATTATGTTAATAAACTCCGTCCGCCACATGTGGACTTGGTATCAAAAAGAAAGAGAAAATGCCACCAGGAAAGACATCTGCTTAAAGCCACTTCAAAAACAGGACCGTCTAAAAAGGCTGTAAGTTTCCCGGATCCGGCATATAAATCCCCGGACGCATTTCACAACGCATCCGGGGGAGCGCTCCGTTTAACTTAACCGATCTTATTTCTTAAAAACTCTATTATTATGTACTAATACGGCGCAAATATGCAATCTATATTGTATATAAAGTATAAATATTATATATATTTTTTTATTTATGCCCATAAATAATATATATATATTTGCATTAAATTTCAAATATACCGATATATTAACAACTTAAATCTTAATAAGAAACAGAAAGTAACGAGACAGACAATCGGGATGCAGACCGTACAGGTGCGGCTCGCCCACAAGGGAACAAGTAACAATCAATCAATAACCAAAAGGAATCAAAAACAAAACCATAAGATATGAAAAGAATATTGACAATGATCTCCTTACTTGTAGCAATTAGTGCATGGGGACAAAGTAATCAAAAGATTATTATAACAGATAAAGGGGGTAATCGGGAACAGTATCTCACAGCAACTCATCCGGAGTTTTCATATCAAGGAAAGATCAGTCTTTTTGTGTATGAAAGCATATATCCTTATAGTGATAATGCAGAAGAGCAACCAACCAATATCACGTTCTACGATGAAGATCTCAATCCCGGTAAGAGCATTCAAATTCCTGTGAAGACAACAACAATTTACCGTGAAAAGAAAGAAAGGGAAAATGTTGGCAGTGTTACTCTGTCATTCTCCTATAATGGTGAACATATTTATGATTATGATACAAATGTTTCATCATTTACGGTAGAAACAGCAAAGTCATATCTTTCACAGAGAGGAGTAGAAATTGAAAGCCAAGAGACCAAGGAGGATGGTACATATTTCTATGTTGAATTTTACAAAGATGAAATATATGGAAAAATCTATCCCACAAAATTTTATTGTCTTGCATCTGATGGCTCTTTTTTTGCAAAGTATTGTGAATACGAGGAATCTGCCAGCTATACAGGAGTATGGGTTGATGGAGAACGTAAAGTATATCGTAAAGATGGTGTGGTGACATTCGCCCCCATGTCTTTCTTTAATTATGACGTATGTGGATATGACGGACATCCTATTTATATATCTCAGACCCTTTTCAATGACGATGAGAAATTCGAATACATTGTACCGTTTGCTGATGAATCCATCTCAAGAGTAGAAGGGGATGACAGGGATAGAGATGGTACCATAGATAGTTACGAAAAATATTATGGCTATCCTAATGCCGGCTTCAATGTTATGTCTGAAGATGGAACGATTCTCCAAACAATTAAATATGACGGGGATTTTGCTGCGAATTCTTATTGGGGGGGCTATGATGGTATTAGCGTGATAAAGATAAATGGTAAAATATATATAGAAGTGGAGGGCTGTGTAATAGATGAAAATGAAAACGAATGCACTTCAAAATCCGCGACGTTGATATTCGCATTAGACAAAGAGACAAATTCCATCAAAAGAATCGCAAAACACATTGGTATGAATGTCCGTCCAACTATAGCTGATAGTTATGAACCTATAACCATAGAACTGGATGATGATGCGGTAAATGAAATTACTGTAACAAATGCTGCAGGACAAACGGTAAAGCGGATACCGGTGAATGCAGGACAGAGACAAGTGACATTCAGTTCACAAGGATTGAGTAAAGGCCTGAATGTAATTAATGCAAGAGGGAAGAATGGTAATAACAATTGCAAGATCATAGTGAAGTAATTTGTATAGTGCATGGCTGATGCTAAAAACAGCCATGCACTTTTTTATGTTAGATTTCTCTCTAATTCAAGATGGTATTTTTGCATGAAATCGAACTCGTCAGAGGTAAAACAGGTTGAATTCCGGATAATTTTTGTAACTTCACCATGAAGAAAATTTTTCCTGACTTCGTAGAAAAATACGTTAAAATATACAAGTACTTAAATTCAAATAGGTTATAATTCTAATATTTGCGATTTCAGGTGACAGGCGAAAATCACTTCAAAAGTTAGGTTTGTTGTTTTTATGCAGGTGTATTCACAGATTCTTCTTATACTTCTTATGGCTGTGAATACATCTGCTTTAAATTACAAGCTGAGTCTGTGGATACACCTGCAAAAGCATCTGTCTTTCTCAGAGACATTTCTTCTTTCTTTTTGACACAGAGTCCACCCATAGCGGACGGACTTTCATTAACATAATTAAGGTTCGTTTACACTTTATTGATTACTGATTTTTTGAGTTTTTATTGATAAGCAACTGATAATCAATAGAATGCTATTTCAGCAAGAATGATGCGGTTTCAGATGCAGGGAGTATAGTTGGGGCAAAATAGGATGCATTGATAATCAACAGGTTATAAAAATTCTTGCCTGATATTCTTGTTTTTTGCTGCCGGAATCAATCTTTGTTTTTCGTGGCATTGAAAAATCCGATTTCAATATTTTTAAGAATTAATTTTGTGCAACATTCAACTTCGGCCCGAAAAACGGACTTCCTCAAACCCGTTCACCTTGAAAATAAATTCCGTTCACCTTGAAAATGTTTTTAAAGTGCCTTATAAAAAAGTTTTGTTCACCTTGAAAATTTATTTTCAGCGTACTCTTTTTTCAGGCAAGGTACGTGCGAGTGTGAATAGATGTATCTTTCCCAGATTAAATTTATATTATTTTTACATTCCGAATTCAAGGCCTGAAAACGGCCTCAGAATCGCACAAACGGCACTTCGGCAAAGTCCGGACGATTTTATGCGATTCTGCGAGGCCTTGATTTTAACAGTAAGCATTAACTGAAGTACAGGATGCATCTCCAAAATATGACAACATCGGCTA